>CAZWIR010000017.1:0-11405 GCA_964634315.1 uncultured Planctomycetia bacterium
AACGATTAGACAACTGCCATAGCGAAGATCTTGGCGACCAACAATCAAAGTTAAAGGATCATATAAAAATTCTTTCAGCTCAATATACCCTAAGTCTAAAGCAAAAGATGTATCATTGGCATGTGTATCCTCTGCTCCCCATACTCTTTCGTTAAGTAGACGGATAACAGCGCTGATGCCTTCGGTCAAATCAGCGTCAAATCTTAGTCTGATTTGAGAAAGAACAAAATCTTCAGCATCTGCAGAATCCCTTGTCTCCGAGCCCAAAGATAAATTCCTAGTAACTGCCTGGACAGTTGCATCACCACTAACTTTGATGTTTTCTACAGCAGCAAAGGTTGTCCCAGCTAAAGCAAAAGACAAAACTGCTATAGCTATAATTAATTTTCTACTCATTTAAATCCTCCTTTTCTAATTTCTTACAAATTGTATACTACATTAAAAGGATCTATTCTTCAAGGTTCTCATCCCTTGTTATATATACATCTATAGTTACAGCATCCATTTTTTTGATAATCTCCAGCGTTAATCTTTAACATCACCTCCCTTTTTGCCGAGTCTAAGATTATCGACGAATGCATAACTTCACTTGAAAACGTTTTCCCCGTTTTTAAAATTTGCCTAACGGGACTTCTCAAAGAACCTATATACTTTTTAGCAAAAAATGACCCTATTGTCAAGTGATTTCTGGAGAAATCCAGAAATCACTGATTACACTGATTTTAGAAAGATTACCCAGATTTAGGTAAGATAAACATCTATCCTTTCGACCTTTTGTTCTCTTAGGCCTAATGTAAGCGAAGACTTAATAGTGCTTGAAAAATAAGAGGTTTTTTGACCATTGCTAGTAATTACCACTTTCTCAACCCGGCAACCCTTAGCAAAGGTATCCTTTCTCTTAGGATTATGGTAACAGACCAAAGTTTTTGAAAATAACTTAAAGCTGAAGGTATTTGGGGCAAGGGTGACTTTCTTGCCTCCGAAATCAATAGTTTCCTTAAATTTGGTAAAAAGCTCTTTTTTTAGGATCGGAGAAAAACGTAAACAAAGCTGCTTATTCTTATCGATATAAAACGGCTTCTTTCCTAAGCAGAGAACAATCCAGATATTAAGCAATTCGGCCGTAGCTCCACTTAGACGAGCAACAAAACCCTTGCCCCAGAGACTCTGATCAGGATAAACGCTACTAACGATAAAGGAAGAATTCTCTAAAGGACTCCTGCCATAGACTTCAGGGTCAAAAAAGCAAACTCCGCACTTATGGAAAGAATCAAAAAACTCCTCATAGAGACCATTTTTCAGTAATTCTAGAAAATACTTATACTCCATATGCAGCCAGATTGACTCATTTTCAAGCCATCCGGGAGTAAAAACACGGCTTCTACCAATTTCTAAGGATTCCTCCTTAAGCGAGGCATTAAGCTTATACATTTTTAATTTCTTATCAAAGAGAGCAGATTTTTTTAATCTTTGATGGAGGTTCCTCTTACCATCAACTCTTAAACTATGCATAACACCTTCTAAGTATAGTGGTAAGGATTTCTTTATAAATCCACGGGGAATAATAGTTCCATTCTTAGTATCATAGCTTTTAACACTGTAAGTAAAAAAGGTTAGAGGTAATCCGGTTTTTTTATCCTTAGCTTTTTCTATTCCTTTATTTAATTTAATAATTAATTTTTTTAAAAATTTCTCTAATTCTTTCAACGAAATCTTTTTCTCTCTTCCGCTAAGATGAACCTGAGTTTTTTCTCTAAAGTTCTCTTTTAAAAAATTAGACTTATTCCACCATAGGTAATCCTTATCCTTAACCTGAGATGATAGAGAGCTATTTAAGAGCAGGCTCAATTTCTCAAAGAATGAAGACACTTCAACCGGAACCAATACGGCAGTGAGATTAGTCTGAAGTTGCTTTAAAGCTTCACTAAGCATCAGCGCAGCTCTCTTTAAAGCTAAGGTCTCACAGAGAGATGAACCAAAAAGAGCCGGCAGGCCATTTAAAGAGTCACACCAACCCGGTTTATCAGCTTCCATCTCGATACCAATCCCGGCAGGATCTAAAGTAGCAGCCTTATTTAAGATTAAGGTCAGAAGTTTAACAATAAGATTAGTCTCGTAAATCTTACCCTTCTTTGTCCTTAAAAAATTCCTAAGCCTTCCTCGTTTCTTTAAGCTTACCCGCTTCTCTTTATCTATCTCTATGCTCTCAGATTGATATATTTTTCCTGACCTTAGAGCATAACGCCTACTTCTTGGTTTTACAGAATGTTCATCATCCCAAAATAAAAACTTCTGGTTTAAAAAAAGTTCCTTTAATTTATCGGGATAAAAATATAAAAAACTCTCAATCAAATCCAAATTATAGTGCCAATGGTCTATCCAATACCCCTCGCTATGTATAGCCTGTGGTTCTCTTTCACTTCTTTTTAGTAGGCAAGCGGCCAATTCATCCCTTCGCTTTATTTTTATTTTCTCCTCATCTAGGAGCTTAAAGAACTCTCCTAGATAAAAACCGCGAACCATAAGATGAAGCAATCTTTGATCTTTTATGCCGTAGTCCTTTAGGATTGTAGAAGCTTTAGCCTTAGTAATGTATAGTTTCTCTCCTCTTATCACTAAAGGGTTGTAACCGTCGATTTTAAGAAAATTAAGAAAATAGGTAATATTTTTACTTCCTAATGCCGGCTCAAAAAATAAATCCATACGCCGGTTCTGATTTATATCGCGATAGTTAGCTTGACCTTCGGAAAAATAAGACGGTAACAGTTGAAATTGATTATAGTCTCTCTCTAAGTCTCCGTGTTTGCGGGAATAAATATAGTAAATACTCTTGCCATTATCCTTTGCCTTAGGAGAATTATTAACCCGGTAAGGATAGCCACCCCTTAAAACGTTATCTAAGTAAGTATTTTCTACATATTGGCTAAAACTCTTTGAACCTGAAACACAAAGGCAATTTTTCTTTACTGCCTCAACAATTTCCTCATTCTCCTGCTCTTTTTTCTTTAAAAAATCACCGCTTACGCCTTTAACAAAACTTTCAATCAACTGCTGCTTAAATGCTGAACCAAAAATACTATAAAAAGTACGGCTTTGACCCTTAGCAAGCTTACTCTTAAAGTAGCTTAAAGCCGAAGGAGTTTGACCACAAGTTATCTGAGATAAAGGAACCTTAAAATTACTTTTGAGAAAATTTACCGGCGAAGAAAAAGAAGTGTCATGAGAGAATACCGCCCGAGGATCAACAATCATATAAGCCGGCTTTTCTTTACCATTTTCTTCATAAAAAGAATAATTGAAATTAGCACCTTCAATATACTTTGTCTGACTCACATCCCGAGGATCAACTTTCAAACGAAATGTAGCTAAACTGCCGCGAACCTCTGCCTGCATCCAGGCTTCCAAAGTGCGCGACATATCTTTTAGAAAAGAATTAATTGATCCAAAAGGAATAATCCGGCTAAGTCCGTCGATTACTTCTAGCTCTATTGGCAACTTAGAAATATTTTCAATAGTTACCTTTCTCACCAATCCAGCCACAGGAGTGTTAGACATGGTATAGTACTTGACCGTTACCTTCAAGCCTTGCTTAGGTAAAATTTCCTCAATCTCTAAACAATCGCTTTTTATTATCATTGATTCTTTGGTATCATCCCTAAAGGGATGGCTTCGCCTAAAAGAAGTTTCTAGCTTAAACGGCTCAATAAATTTATTCTTGTTAATTTTTAGAAATGTACGAAAGCCTGAAAAGGAAGCAAGAGAATAAGCTTTGTTAGCTGGAAAAAACTCTGCAATCGCATGATCCTTATCCTTTATACCAAAGCTTACAACACCTTGTCCACGATTGACGTAAAACACCCAAAGAGGAACGCCCCAGGCTCCGGCAATACCGGGTAGAAAATTAGAAAAAGGCGCAGTAAGATTGTAGTCTTTTATAACAAAGCTGCCATCACTTTTAAGCGAGTAATTTTTACTCATATATGAGAATCTCCTAGGGGTTAATTAATCCTCCAGAAACAATCAATCTTATTGCCTCTTCCACTCCAATATCTAGAGGGATTAAATCCTTCTCGTCAACAATGATAATAAAACCTGTTATCGGAGAAGGTGATGAAGGCATATAGACATTACAAAGTTTCTTAGCTCCTTTTTCCTTAAAAGAAATCGTATTTTCATTAGTAAGAAAACCTAAAGAGTAAATACCTTTACGAGGATATTCTACTAAAACCGCACTACGAAAATTTTTCTGAGGCGGAAAAAAAAGAAAATCAACTATCCTCTTAACCGGAAAGTAAATTTTATTTACCAAGGGAATTCTAAAAAATAACCGCTCAGTCCATCTAAAAATCTTCATCCGGGAAAGACGAAGAATCAGCCCAAGAAAGAAAATCAGTAAAATCGCAATAAGAATCCCTAAACCAGGAACCTCGTAGCCAATATACTGGTAAAAAAACTCATTTATTTGTTTACCTAAAATCCCATCGGCAAAATGGAAAAGACCATAAACAACATAAACAGTAATTACTAAAGGAATAGTTGCAGTTAAACCTGTAACAAATATTTTTTTTATCATATTGTTTTTAAAAAGGGACGACTCTTGACCTGGCGGCATGCCATTTAAGGCCAAAAACCGTCCCCTATGTTTTATCTGTTTTATTTACTCTTTAGCGATAGCGATTGCAATAGCTCCGGCCATAATCAAAAACAAACCGGCGCATCCTTGAATCAATATCAAAAGGCTAAACCGCCACTTGATTGCTACTACCAACCCAATAACAATAAGAGCTACGCCTACGATTACTTTTACACTTGGTTTTGAACACGCACAAAAGCTCTTTTTCTCATCAACTTTTTTATCGTTAGCTTCTTCTGTCATCTAACACCTCCAATGAGACTTTCCCGACATTAGTCGGGATTAGTCGAATTGGTACTTAGGGCCTAAAATGCCCAAAGTACCTTACCCCTTTATTATTCTTTCTTCCAGATATATCCTCCACCATTAGGCACTTGAAACCAATAGCCAGAAGGAGCGCGCTTGTAATCACTCTCCTCCTCCTAAAATACCGTGTAAATTAACTGATATATTTCTTCGACCCAACTCATCTGAGCCAAAGTCTAAATTCAAGGCTATTATTTCTCCTTGTTTAGTTACTTTAATACTTCCCCTATTGTATGCGTAATGCTTAAAATTGTCAACCAAGGCATCATAAGAAGCTTGGTCAAGGTACTGCTGGAGAAAGCTTAAAGAATCTCCCTTCTCAATATTTATAACTCCGCCACTAGCATTATGAAAATCTGCCTCTAACCCTGATAGCTTACCCTTATCCAAACAAAGATCTAACCCTCGATCAAAGTCCCCAACTAAGACAAAATCATCCTTCTTGCTAAACTGATTAGATCTAAGGTATATAGACCACTCTTGGATTTTTCTAAAGATAGGCTCACGTTAATATCCTTAAATTTAAGCTCACAATTTGAAATCTTCTTTAGCATTACTGTTCTCTATTTAGAACAAAACCAAACAGAATCTTTTTCAGAGGCTTTATCAAGGCAATCTATCTTCATACATTCATAACCCTCTTCTTCCAAAGCCTTCTTTTCTTCTAAGGCGTCGCCATTAAGGGACTTGTACTTTTCATATTCTAATTCACAATTCCAACGAACCCGTTTGACCACAGGCTCGGAACTCACATTAAGTAGCTCTTGTGGGTCTTTAGATTCCTGAGGCATCTCAATATCTAAAGGGATAGGCCTACAACTATACCCTTCTGCTTCTAGCGCCAAGACCTCTTGAGGTATGCTCTCTCTGTCCCAAGCCTGGGAACTAGTCATGGTGAGCTCAGTGTAACTTTCATCATCAATAGTCTTAAAATCCTTTAAAATTGTTGTCGCCTTGCTTATATTTATAAGATTTTTACAACGGTCTAAACCCCGATAGCTTGCTCTTTCTTCCTGCATTCGCTCTTGTTCCTTTTTTTGTGTTTGGGTTTCCTTCTTCTCTTCTACTTGCGATGACGAACAGCTAATACAAAAAGTTAGAACAGCTGCTAAACTCACTAAACCTAAAGATATTTTTTTCATACCTTGCCTCCTTTTATAGTTATAATACACTCAGTTATGCCAGTAAATAATAACAAATGATTTACTAAAAAAATTTATTTTTTAGGCTTATATTCCCACCGAATCAACTTTTCCTCTTGATCAAAGTAAAGATATATTCGGTCAGACTCAAAATACTCGGTAGGATGACGATAAAGCAATATTGTACCTCTTGTAGGTTCATTCACTTCCTTAGATAATATCGGCTCGCCATAGATACGAATAAATCTTTTTTTAGAAATGCCCGGCTCTATGTCTTCATCATCTAAATCAACAATCAATTGGTTGAAAGACTCAAGTTGCTTGGCTAGATATGCTGAAATCTCATCTTGGCTAGCGCCAACCTTCTTTAGAGTCTTTAAGCGTTCGGGCAGGAAAAAACATCCCGATATAAAAAATAAAATCAGGCAACTTATTAACAGAAATCGGAACCTCATATTATCTTAATCATATAATAAAATCTGATAATAATCAAGGTTTACCTTATCAAGGAGGGGGTTTTTATTCAAACTTGAATTGTCTCTTCTTAAAAATCCTAAGACAACTATTTACCACTTGTTCATCATAAAGAACGCCTTTATTCTTTTGAATCTCAGCAAGAGCTTTATCTATACCTAAAGCTGCTCGATAAGGACGATAAGAAGCCATGGCTTCAACAACATCAGCTACAGTTAGAATTTTCGCCTCAATCAAGATATCTTTGCTAAAGATCCCCCTGGGATACCCTGAGCCATCCATTCTCTCATGATGTTGAAGTACAATTGAAGCAATCGGCCAAGGAAATTCTACCGGCTTTAGAATATCATAGCCAATCTGAGGGTGAGTTTTTATTATACTAAACTCTAACTCACTTAACTCACTAGGCTTGCTAAGCATTTCTGCCGGTACGTAAACTTTACCAACATCATGGATAATAGAAGCCATGCGTATACCTTCAATTTTATCCTCATCTAAATTCATCTCTTTAGCTATCGCACATGCTAAGTGTGCCACTCTTCGCTGATGACCAGCAGTATAGGGATCTCTTCGCTCAGCTGTTGCTGCTAAAGCAATAACTGTTTCTTCTAAAATTCTGCGGGACTTATTAATACTTTGTTTTCGTTCTTGTTCTATTTTTTTCTTAGCGGTAATATCTGATATGACTTCGACCACTCCTGAAACATTCCCCTCTAAATCTTTAACCGGGTGAGCTCTTACAAACCAAGCCCTGCCATCTGATAAGGCTATCTCTGCTTCCTGATAATCACCAGTTTTAAATACTTTAACTACAGGACAATTATCGCAAGGTACCTTACGTTTATGCCATATGTCATAGCATCGACTTCCCACCAATGCTACAGAGCTTAAGCTACTTGAAACTCCAGCAGCCTTGTTAGCCCAAAGAATTCTCATGTCTTTACCATAGTAAGCAACCATCTCAGATAAGCTGTCTAAAATCGTAGTTTTCTCCTCTTCTGCTCTTCTAAAGGCCTCTTCTATTCTTCGACGTTCAGTTACATCCCGCACAATAGCACAAAAATACTCTCTACCGTCATCTTTCATGTATTTGCCGTGGATTTCTACAGGAAATTTCTTACCTTCTTTATTGATATACTGGGTTTCAAACTTTCCAACTTTGTCTTTCTTAATTTCTTTCCAGCGTGCAGACCAAGTCTTTGGAGAAAAATTAAGGTCAATATCAAATACCTTCATCGCAATCAACTCTTTGCGAGAATGGCCTAAGAGATTGCAGGCAGCATTATTTACATAGAAAATTTGTCCCTCGGGATTAATCCAAAAAGCAGCATCAGCCATATTATCGAAAACATATTTAGTAATTAACAACTCTTCTTCTATTCTCTTGCGCTCGGTGATATCCCTAACCCTTGCTTGTAACAATGCTTTACCGCCAATTTCAACTTTGTTCAGTAATACTGTGGTAAAGAAATCTTTTCCCGAAACTGTTCTATGTGTCCATTCAAAATAATTCTCACCCTTCTCCATCGCAACCTCAATCACTTTCTTTGCTTTTACTGTAGACAATTGTCCATCAGGTTGGTACTTAGGGGACACTTCCCATGGTGTTAAGCTAGTAAATTCTTTTTCATTTTTTACTCCAAACATCTTTGCTATGGCTAAATTTCCTGAAGTAAAGATCCATTTGGGGGGCTCTAAAGTCATAATTGCATCACTAGATGTTTCATAGATAAGCCTAAACTTTTCCTCGCTTATCTTCAACATTTCCTCTGCCTTTTTGCGCTCAGTAATATTAGCCCAACTTGCTACATAATATTTAAGCTTTCCCTTCTCTTTGACTGCACGGGAAGTTATCTCAACATAAAAATTTTCTCCATTTTTTCTTTTAAAAGTTTCTGCTAAAAAGACTACACCTTTTTCCAAGGCTTTTTTAAGATCTTGATTAGTCTTTACTATTGTTTTCTTGGTCCACCAAAGATAAGGAGGTTTTGTTCCAATAGCCTCTGCAGAAGAAAAACCGACTTCTTTTTCTAGCGCTGGATTTATATACTTAATGGAAGCATCAGAATTAATAACTACTGTTGGATAAGGACTACTTTCTAATATATCCTTGGCAAATTTTTGACTTTCTTGTAAAACCTTTCCAATTTCTTTAAGCACCTGCTCTGATTTCTTATGGGCAGTAATGTCCGTCCATATGCTTTGCACAAAAGTCATTTCACCTATGGTCACAGGACGAGAACTTACTAAAACATTATGCACACTTCCATCTTTAGACTTATGTCTTGTTTCAAAAATATCTCCGTCGTTATCAGCAATCATCTTAAGATGTTTTTTAATGTCTTCTGAGGATTCAGTAATTTCATAATCAGAAATTTTAAACTTTGCGAATTCTTTCCGAGTATAACCTAAGGCCTCACATGCCTTATTATTGAATTCCACTAGCGTCCCAGTTTTGACATCAACAAGCACAATGGAATCTGGTGCTTGTTCAAAGAAAACCCGGTATCGCCTTTCAGACTCTTGCAGCCTCTTCTCAGTCCACGCATACTGCCGTTTCATTATATCGAATTCAGCAACCTGCTGGCGTAAATTCTCTAACTCTTGGAGTATTTCTTTATTTGATTTTTCTTTTCCTTTTCCCATATCTTTCCTATAAATAAAAAGACAGCTTCTTTAAAAAGCTGCCTTTAAATTCAACCAATTTTTTTCTTATCTCTCTTCTCATAAGGTACTTATATAAATCGATAATATGATATTTAAATATAACATATTTTATAAGCTTTGTCAAAAAACCAACTTATAAACCCTGGATAATTGCCTATTTCCCTTGATTTTCCAGCTGTTTTCTTATTTGATGGCAAAAAATAGCGCAAGAAATAGCTACGTTAAAGGAGAGTGGTGCCCCTTGCATCGGAATGTGAGTCTTAATATCGAGATATTTATCAACACCATAGCGTATTCCTTTACCTTCGGAACCTAGCACAAAACACAAAGGAAAAGGCAAACTAACACTGCTAATATCCTCACCACCTTGGGTTACTGCACCAGCAACCCACCAACCTTTCTTCTTTGCTAAAAGCAAAGCATTAGTAAGGTTAGAAACCATAACAACCGGGGTATAGTTTTCTCCTCCTGAGGCAACGTGTAAAACAGCTTCAGTCACTTCGCAAGCCTTATGTTTAGGGATAACTACAGCAAACTTACCAAAACAAGCAGCAGTGCGAATAATTGCTCCTAAATTTTGAGGATCAAATACTCTATCGAGAAAAATAAGAGACGACTGTTCATCCTTAGGACTATTTAGCAAATCTTCCAAGTCAGCATATTCAAACCTGGCAACAGTTGCCACAATACCTTGTAAGGAATCTGCATTTTTAAGCTTGTACAGTTCTCGCTTTGAAACCCGTTTAGTTATAACCTTACTCGCCTTAATAAGCTCTTCAATGTGGGGAGTAGAAAAATTCTCTTCCAGAGATATCTTTTCAATACTCTGAGGGTTAGCTTTTAACCGCTCAAAAACTGAATTTTTTCCATACAAAAACATTGATTTTTTAATTTGGGTATCCCTGAATCGTACTACCTAGGAAACCTATCCTTGTTTACAAGCCCTTATTATATTAGGATTATAGGATATTGGCAAGAAAATTCAATTACTGAGAGGCAGTTCCCTCATAAATGCGTCCTACTTATTGCAAAAGATTAAGGATAACTTTTATCATCATATCTTTTTCTTTTGGGCGACTGGAAGCTATCATAAGCGTAAGCCCCACTAAAGCACTATCATCAATAATTTTACTGCCGTCCTTTCTATGCAAGACGCCGCATTTTTCTAAAAAGCACACGAATAAAGCGGCAGCAATACGTTTATTACCGTCTACAAAACTATGATTCTTAACTACAAAATACAACAGATGAGCCGCTTTACCCTGAACCGTAGGATACACGTCAGTTCCGCTAAAAGTCTGGTAAATTGCGCCTATCGAACTTTTAAAGCTGCTGTCCTTTTCCTGCCCCACAAGATTTGAATCGTTAAACTTTTCTTTCATTGCGTCAATAATCACCTTGGCTCTTTCATAAGTAAGAGTATATTTAGTATGTTTTGTTCCTTTGGGAATTTTTAAGCGCTCATGGTCAAAATCATCAAGGATATCTAAGGCGCGGGTATAATCAGATATAACCCTAATAATGCCTCTGGCTTCAATTGACAAATCGGCAAGTGATTCAACATTTTTTATAAGCGCTATAGTTTTCTGTAATTCCTCGTATTTGACCGCGTTTTTGGTAAGATATTTCTCGTTGAGAGTGTAGCCATCAACTAAATGTCTACGCAATATGTTGGTCGCCCAAATGCGAAAATGTGTTGCTTGCATGGAATTAACACGATAACCCACGGAAATAATCGCATCAAGATTATAAAACTTTGTTTTATAGGTTTTTCTGTCAGCGGCAGTATGTTCCAAAATGGAACATACTGATTTCTTACTTAACTCTTTGGATTCAAAAATGTTAGATAAATGCTTGGTGATTGCGGGACGTTTCGTACCAAATAGTTTAGCTATCTGCGCTTGTGAGAGCCATACGGTTTCAGCCTCCAAACGGACTTCTACTTTATTCTTATAAACAATTACTTTTCCTTTTGGACTTTCTTCATGTTTCATTATATTACCCCTCTTGTCATATATTCAAATCTTGTTAATCCGCCTTCGTTCATATCTTGTGGCTATTTTAACACTTTTTGATATATAAACAATGTGATAAAACGCCAGGGGTAAATACGGCAGAAAGAAAATCATCCTCTCCGAAGCTGGCCTCATATCATCTCTGCCCGAATATAAATTACGCCAGGT
>CAZWIR010000018.1:0-1402 GCA_964634315.1 uncultured Planctomycetia bacterium
ATTATGAAATCAAAGAGAGGCAAGGCTATCTATGTCGGCAAAGCTTCTTCTTTACGAAAAAGAGTCAGCAGCTATTTTTCTAAGACAGTTGATTCTAAAACTGATAGTCTTATTAAAAATGTCGAAGATATTGATTATATTGAATCTGAAAGCTCGGAGCAGGCTTTAATTTTAGAAGCTGCTCTAATTAAAGAGAAAAAACCAAAATACAACATATCGCTTCGAGATAATAAGAGTTATCCCTATATTGAAATAACTAAGGAAAAATTTCCGAGAATTTTTATTTCAAGGCCTAGGGCAATAAACCAAAGTCTTCTCTTTGGTCCTTATCCCCAAGCAAAGACCTTGGAGTCAGCCCTAACTTTGATAAGAAGAGTTTTTCCTTATTGTTCTTGCAAGAGAATGCCAAAGGAAGCTTGTTTATTTTTTCATCTTAAGCTTTGTCCAGCTCCTTGCATAGGGAAGATATCATTGAGTGCTTACGAAGATAATATCCGGAGTGTTCGTAAGATATTAAAGGGTCAGAGGAGAGAACTAGTCATTCAGTTAACTGCTAAAATGAAGAAATTAGCAGCCGAGAAAAAGTTTGAAAAAGCTGCTTTTATAAGAGATAAAGTGCTAGCAATTGATAACCTTTATGAGGGTAAGCCTAAGGATCATGAGATTATTGCCTTAAAAGAGATTTTGAATCTCCCGAAGCTTCCTTTGTATATAGAAGCTATAGATATTTCTTCTTTAGGCAGAAGTGATTGTGTAGGTGCGGTGGTGGTCTTTAGAGATGGAGTTCCTGATAAAAATAGTTATCGTCGTTTTCAAATAAGAACAGCGAGAAAAAGAGATGACTACGATATGATTGCTGAAGTTATAAGAAGAAGATATTCTCGTTTAATAAAAGAGAATTCATCCTTACCAAATTTAATTATTGTTGACGGCGGTAAAGGCCATCTTTCACGAGCTGATAAAGAATTAAGAGCACTAGGAGTTTCGGTTCCGCTTATTGGTATTGCCAAAAGGAATGAGGAAATTTGGAAAGTTTCTAAAAAGACTCCGGTGGTTATTTCTAGAAGTAATCCAGGGTTGCATTTAATTCAAAGAGCTAGAGATGAAGCTCATAGATTTGCTCATACCTATGGATTAGTGCGTAGAAGAAAAAGAACAGTAACTAGAGCTAAAATAAAAGGCTGAGCTAGTCAATAAAAACAAATAAATTTAGAGAAAAAAATAAGAGATATGATAAAATAGGAAGTAAAATAAATGAAGGCTAAAAGTAGGAATATAAACAGGGAGGTAAACAGTGACTTTTAAACAAATTCTCGATGTAATGATTGAAAAAGATGCATCAGATATTTTTATAAGAGCTAATGGAAACCTTAGGGGAAGAGTTTACTCTAAGGTAGTGACA
>CAZWIR010000018.1:1502-10742 GCA_964634315.1 uncultured Planctomycetia bacterium
AAGAGGGATAGTTTTTCTTACCGGTATAACCGGGAGTGGAAAGTCCACAACTATTGCCAGTATGATTGACTATATTAATAACAACTTTGGCCGTCATATTTTTACTATTGAAGAGCCGATTGAATTTACCTTTGATGATAAAAAGTCAGTTATAAATCAACGAGAAATCGGTGTCGATGTGTGGAGTTACAAGGATGCGCTTAAGCAATTTGCTTTACACTCCCCAGATGTTATTTATATCGGAAACATCCGTGATGTTGAAACTTGTCATGCCGCCTTAACTGTTGCTCAAACAGGAGTTCTTGTTCTCTCTACTCTACATACAGTAAATGCAGCTTCAACAATAGAAAGAGTAGTAAACTTCTTTCCATCTCACCAGCACAATTTTGTTCTTAATCAACTTTCTTTTCTTCTGAAAGGAGTATTTTCACAGCGGCTGATTCCTAGGTGTGATAAACCAGGACTTGTTCCGGCTTATGAGTCAATGATTTTAAGCCCTTCAGTATCTCGCCTTATAAGAGAGAATAAGCTTTGGGAAATCCCTAAATATATTGATGCTGGAGACATCTATGGAATGGGGAATTTTCAAAAATCTTTATTAGAACTTATTGAGGCGGGTAAAGTTAGCCCTGAAATTGCCTTAGAATATGCTGACCGGAAAGAAGAGCTGGCAATGGAATTAAGGAGTCGGGGAAAGTTGCAAGCATAGGATGAGAGCTTTTAGATGCAAGAGATAAAAAAACAGATAGATAAGATAGAAGATGAAATCAAGAATTTGGCCCAGATGCTTAACATTGAGCCTAAGCGTACTCAAGTTAAAGAGCTACAGCTAAAAATGTCTGAGAATAATTTTTGGACAAATTCAAAGCAAGCGGCTAACGTGGTGGCTTCTCTTAAGGAAGTTAAGAGTGATGTTGATGAGTGGGATAGTTTAAAGGGTAGACTTGATAATTTAACAGAGCTTCTTTCTATTTATGAGCCTTGTCTTGAGAAGGATATTTTGGTTGAAGAGAAGAAGCTAAGAGAGGATTGTCAATGTTTGAGGTTAAGAATTCTTTTTTCAGGTAAGTTTGATAAAGCTAATGCTATTATTGAAATAAATTCCGGAGCTGGAGGCACTGAAGCTTGTGATTGGGCTAGTATGCTATTTAGAATGTATTTTAGATGGGTTGAAGATAAGAAATTTAAATTTAAAATGTTGAACGAACTTAAAGGAGATGAGGCTGGAGTAAAAAGTGTTACCTTTTTCATTGAAGGTAGAAAAGCTTATGGATTATTACGTTCAGAGATAGGGGTTCATCGGTTAGTGAGAATTTCTCCTTTCGATGCTAATAAGAGACGCCATACATCCTTTGCCTCGGTAAATGTACTTCCCGAAATAAAAGAAGATATTGAAATTGAGATAAGACCGGAAGATTTAAAAGTAGATACTTTCCGAGCTTCAGGAGCTGGCGGCCAGCATGTAAATGTTACTGACTCAGCAGTTCGGATTACACACTTGCCTTCAAAGACTGTAGTTACTTGTCAAAATGAACGTTCTCAACACCAGAACAAACAAGCAGCTCTAAAGATTCTTAAAGCGAAATTGTATGAACGTAAAGAAGCCGAGAGCAGAAAAGAGCTTGAGAAGACTTCTGGGAAAAAACAGAGGATTGAATGGGGTTCTCAAATTCGCTCTTATGTTTTGCATCCTTATCTTTTAGTGAAAGATCATAGAACGAACTTAGAAATTCATGATGCTAAGTCAGTTTTAGATGGTAAGATAGATGAGTTTATTTATGGTTATCTAGAATATGACAGCTCTCAATCAGCAGATTAAATGATTAAAAAGTTTATTATCAAAAGGTGTCAAAAAAAAATTAGTGCTTTAAAGCCTAAGGTGGATATTTACTTAAACAGTGAACTGCCTACTCCTTCTTTAAAGGAAGCAGCTTCTTTGGCTTTTTTAGTTAGCAAAGTTAATTCCCAAGAAGAAGCAGTAATTAACCAACCCGATAAATTTTTCAAAGAAAAAACGTCTGAATTTAGGGAATTAATAAAAGAGAAAACCGCCAATGTAGCTCCTGAGAAATATAAAGAGGTATTGGAGGGCGTTTTTGATGAAATACTTCCCTTTTACTTTGCCATGGTTAGAGAAGTGGCCAAGAGAACAGTGAAGATGCGACACTTTGATGTCCAAATTTTAGGTGGAGTCATTCTACATAAAGGGAAAATAGCTGAGATGGTTACCGGAGAAGGAAAAACTCTTGTCGCGACTCTCGCAGCGTCTTTAAATGCTCTTACTGGTAAAGGGGTTCATATCGTTACGGTTAATGATTATCTAGCTAAGCGTGATAAAGAGTGGATGAGTCCAATTTATGAGTTTTTAGGATTGTCTTGTGGAGTTATTCAGCAAGATATACCAAATCAACAGAGAAGAGAAGCTTATCTTTGCGATATAACCTACGGAACTAATAATGAATTTGGGTTTGATTATCTTCGCGATAATATGGTGACCAATGTAGAAGGCATGGTTCAAAGAGAACATTTTTATGCAATAGTTGATGAAGTCGATTCTATATTAGTCGATGAGGCCAGGACACCTTTAATCATATCTGGTCCTGCTGAGAGCAATATAAAAAAGTATTATAATGCTGATAAAATAGTTAAGCAATTGAAAACCAAGCTTATTATTCAGAGTTTTTATAATAAAACCGATGGAACGATTACTTTGAAAAATCTTGACGGAAGCGAGACAAAGTTATCTTCTGAAGAATTTGAACAAAACTTTGACGCAGTTGGTGAAGAGAAAACTCAAAATATTGATTTTACCCCCAAGGGTGAAAAAAGAGCTGAGAATCTTTTAGGAATAAATAGCATTTCCGAAGAAACACCGGATAAACTCTCTAATTCTTGGAAACATTACCTTACTCAGAGTCTAAGAGCGCATAATTTTTTCCATATTGACAGAGAATATATAATAAAAGATGGCAAAGTAGTTATTGTTGATGAGTTTACTGGTCGGCTTATGGCCGGTAGGCGTTGGTCTGATGGCTTACATCAAGCCGTAGAGGCCAAAGAGGGTTTAAGAATTCAAGAAGAAAGTCAGACTTTAGCTACGATAACTCTGCAGAATTACTTTCGAATGTATGATAAGTTAGCTGGGATGACTGGAACTGCTTATACAGAGGCTAGTGAGTTTAATCACATTTATAAGTTAGATGTAATGGCAGTTCCTACAAATAAGCCTTTAATAAGGGAGAATCGCGCTGATAGAGTTTATAAGAACAAGAAAGGTAAGTTTAATGCTGTGATAAGTGAGATCGAAGAGCTTTATAAAATAAAGAGACCTGTTTTAGTGGGTACAACCTCAATCGAAGATTCAGAACAGCTTTCTTTTTTGCTTGAGAAGAAAGGGATTTCCCACAATATCTTGAATGCTAAGTATCATGAAAAAGAAGCTGTCATCATTGCTCAGGCCGGTCATTTATCCCAAATAACCATTGCTACTAATATGGCTGGGCGAGGTACTGATATAGTTTTAGGGGGTAATATTGACTATTTTATTAAAGATATTCTAGCCAGGAACAATATACTTCCAGAGGATACTAACTACAAAGAGGAGTATGAGCATTTAAATAATCAGCATAAAGATAAGTTTCAGGCTGAGCATGATCAAGTCATTGAATTGGGAGGCTTACATATCATTGGTACCCAACGTCACGAAGCAAGAAGAATTGATAATCAGCTTAGAGGTAGGTCGGGGCGTCAAGGTGATCCTGGTTCTTCTCGCTTCTATGTTTCGCTAGAGGATGATCTAATGCGTCTTTTCGGTTCAGAAAAGATTTATGGCTTAATGGAAGCTTTTGGGTTTTCTGAAGATCAGCCAATAGAACATGGACTGATTAATCACTCTTTAGCTGTTGCTCAAAAAAAGGTAGAAGCCCATAATTTTGAGATTCGAAAGCAACTTCTACAATATGACAATGTGATGAATAAACAAAGAGAGGTTATTTATAGCCAGAGAAAGGAAATTTTAGAGAACAAAGATATGAAAGAGGAAATTTTTTCTATGGTTGATGGGTTCTTAGAAAGGAATACTTCCCATTATTTTCGCGAAGAGAGTAATTTTGTAGGATTGATTCATTGGATAAAATCTAAGTTTGGCTTAGAGGTACCAATCAGTGAGTTGAGTGGTTTATTACCTGAAGAGGTAGTGGATTTTGTTAGTAAAAAGCTTAAAAGTGCTTACCAAGAAAAGGAGAAAGCAGCTGGATCTGCGAATATGCGTCAAATGGAAAAGGTGGTTAGCCTCTGGATTGTAGATTCGCGTTGGAAAGAGCATCTTTTAACTATAGACCATTTAAAGGAGGGCATGCATTTGCGGGCTCATGCCCATGTTGATCCTTTAGTAGAGTATCAAAAAGAATCTTATTTTGCTTTTCAAGAGATGATTCTTGCGATTAAAGAGGGAATTGCTGAACTATCTTTTAGAACCAAGATAACCCCGAGAGAAGAAGTAGGAGTTTTTGCTGATTCGAATAAAAACTTTATACATTCTCAGTATACCCCCCTAAATAAAGGTAAAGAAAAACCTCCTCCGGTTTCCAAAACTCCTGCTACTACTAAGAAAGTGGGAAGAAATGACCCTTGTCCTTGTGGTAGTGGTAAGAAATACAAGAAATGTTGCGGAAGATGAGTGGGCAGTGGCTTGATGATTAGTTTAGTACTTTCTTTTATTAGTGGTTTGCTAACCGGATTAAGTTTTAACCTACCAAATTTTTCTTTTCTAGTTTGGTTTTCAATAGCTCCTTTTATTTATGCAATAAGTAGAGGACGTCTTAGAATAGGCATACTTTCGGGGATAATTTTTGCTTTTTCTTTCTACGGTCTTACTCTTTTCTGGGTAGTTAATGTCACTAAGTTGGGATTAGTTCTCCTACTTTTTTATCTTTCCATTTACATTATAATTTTTTCTTTGTTTGGAAAAAAGCTTTACAGGAAATCTTTAAGGCTAATTACTCTCCCTTGTCTCTGGGTTATCTTGGAATTTTTAAAAGAGATTATTTGGTGTGGGTTTGGATGGGCAAATTTAGGGTATTCTCAATTTGAAAGTTTTCATCTTATTCAAATAGCGGATTTAGCTGGAACAAAGCTAATATCGTTTTTAATTGTTATGGTGAATATTTTAATTCTTGAAGTATTCCTATTTTTAAGAAAAAGAGACAGAGATCCCGAAACCAGAAAAAATATTTTTAAAAAGGTCATTTTCATCTTTTTTGTCTTTGCGATTTTCTTTTCATATTCAGCCTATAGATTAGGTAGTTTAAAAGAGTCAGGGTATCATAAAATATCAGTAGTTCAACCGAATATTCCTCAGGAATTAAAATGGGAGCCTTTTTCCCGGTTTAAGATTGTAAAGGTATTAAATGACTTAGCTGAAGGTACAGAGAAGGATTCTCTAGTCATTTTTCCTGAAGCTTCCTGGCCACTCATTGTTAATCAAGACAATTTTTATGAATTGGAGCAATTTATCTGGGGCTTAAATCGAGATGTTCTTATCGGGGCAGTAGTCGAGAGTGATGGTGAGTTTTTTAATGAAGCTTTACTGTTTGATCAAGAGGCAGAGCTCATAGATATTTACCAGAAGATAAAGCTAGTTCCATTTGGCGAGTATGTTCCTTTAAGAGAATTCTTGGCCTTTATTAGTGTTTTTAATTCCATCGGTGATATATCCAGAGGTGATAAGCTTGTGAGTTTTTCTCATAAGGAGAAGAGATTCGCTGTGCTTATTTGTTTTGAAGATATCTTCCCTAAACATGTTATGCGTTTTGCACGAGACAACGATTTTCTAGTAAATATTACCAATGATGCTTGGTTTAAAGGAGAGCCCCAGGCTAGGCAACATCTTAGTATTATGGCTTTAAGAGCCGTTGAGAATAGAATTTCTATAATTCGAAGTGCGAATACCGGCATAAGCGGGTGGGTTTCTTTTAAGGGTGAAGTTAATAAATTTAGAAAGAACCGGAAGGAAGTGTTTTTTGCTGGGACCAATAATTTTGAAATTTCTTTGAATCGAGGAAGAAGTTTTTACAATAAGTATGGAGAATGTTTTCCTTTTATTTGCGGTATTTTTTTGTTTGGTGTTTTTATAAGGAAGAAAGGAAGTTGCTAAAAGAACCTCTTATGCTATAATTTTTTTTATAGATTATGGGTAATGAACGAAAGAAAATTCTAAAGAGAAAATTGGCCTGGTTTGCTTTAAAGGGGTTTGCGTCTTTGAGTGAAGTACTTCCCTTAAGTTGGAATTATTTTATTGGCAATCTACTGGGAAATCTTGCTTACTTAGTGATCGGGCGTCATCGCAAAATCGCTATCAACAGTCTTTCAGTTGCCTTTCCTGAAATGTCTTTAAAAGAAAAAAAGAAGATTGTTCGTTTTTATTTTTCCTTTATGGCTCAGAGCACTTTTGAGTTACTCTTTTTTGTAAAAAATCCTCATCATTTAGAGAATATCCAAATTGAGGGTAAGGAGAATTTAGAAAAAGCTTTAGAAAAGAAAAAAGGAGTTTTACTTTTAACAGCTCACCTAGGAAATTTTCCCTTAATGCTTTTAGAATTAGCTAAAGAAGGGTATCCGATAAATATTGTTGCCCGGCCGATGCGGGATAAGGATACTGATGATTATGTAAATAGTTTACGAATAAAAGCAGGGGTAAAAACAATTCTTTCTTATCCGCGTAAGGTGTGTGTAAGCGGGATATTGAATGCCTTGCGGAATAATGAGATAGTGGTTATCCAAGTTGATCAAAATTTCGGTACTGGTGGAGTCTGGGTCAAATTTTTTGGTAAGTTGGCAGCTACTCCTGTAGGGCCGATTACTCTTGCCTTAAGAACTAAAGCTGCTATTGTCCCTGCATACATGATAAGAGAGAGCACCCCTAAAGGGATGGCTTCGCCTAGAGGAAAACATCAGCTAAAAATATTTTCTGAAAAAGAACTAATTATAAAAGAAAATAAAGATGAAACCATTCTGCTTAATGCTATAGAAATTACGCGAGTAATTGAGGGGTGGATTCGAGAATTTCCTTCCCAGTGGGCATGGGTGCATCGGCGTTGGAAATCACGTCCTTCAGAACAGGTTAAAGAATCTCGTTTTAAAGTTGAAGGAATGTAAGTTTTTTAAAGAAAGGGCTTTACAGCAATAGTCCGTATGCTATAATTATATCAAAGGGGGGTATAATGGATAAATCGAAAATAATTCCTATCATTCTTTTAATAGTTGTTTTAGGCGTCGGTTTTGTTGCCTTTACTTTTTATACTGAAAAAGAAAATTTAGCAGTTTCTAATTCTAAGCTAATAGAAGAGAAGGCTGGTTTGGCAGAGGTAAATAGTAATCTACACTATAAGTTCAAGAAAATAGAGAAAGAAAAGGCTGAAATTGACCGTAGATTATCTATGGTTAAGGATGAACTCTCCGAAACTGAATCAGAAATGGAAAGCTGGAGAAAAAAATGGTCGTTGGTATCAAAGGAAAGAGATAAGTTAGTTGAGAAAATGAAAAGTACCTCTGTTTCTGAGGTCACGGTTGTGGGGGGGGCAGATACTGGAATCATCTCCGAAGATCATTGGGCAGATTTCGTTCAAAATCGAGCTTCTTTGGAGGCTAAGTTTGATATTTTAAGTAAAACTCTCTTTGAAGAGAAAAACAAAATGCTAAAGTTAAGTCGGGAGAATAAAGAGTTGAGTATTCAGATAGATCAGGTAGCTAAAGAGAAAGATAGACTTTCAGAGGAGATAAAATTTAAGGAAAGAACTTTACGTATCATGAGTATGGATTTAGTAACTGAGAGAGAAGGAAGAGGAAGCGCTGTTGATGAAGTAAGGAAATTACGTAAAGAGAATGTGGATTTAAAGAGAGAGCTAATAATGGCTAATAAAGATTTAATGAAATTACAAGACACACTCAAAGATGTTATTTTTAAGAAAGATGAACTAGAGGGAAAGATCAGTGATGCTGATACTATTTTAAGGGAAAAAGCTATGGCTTTCGAGGAGTTGCAAGTGCAACTTGAGCGGACAATTGATGGAGGTAAGAAAATTATATCAAAAGAGTCAGCTTCGGTAGAATTGCCGCCGATTGTAGTAAAGCCTAGCGCTCCAGGATTAAAAGAGTTGCGAGGAGAAATCATTGCTGTAAACCATGAAGAAAAGTTTGTAGTCGTAGACATCGGCGAATCCTCAGGTTTAAGGCCAGGTGTTTTATTAAAAATTATGCGCGGAGGCAAAGAAGTAGGGAGTGCAGAAGTCATTGAGACAAGGAAGGAAATCTCCGCAGCAGACATAAAAGAAGTAGTTGGTGGTTATACTGTCCAAGAGGGCGATATTACCATAACTCGGTAATACTCGTGTCTTCTTCAAAAATTACCATAAAAGATGTAGCTCGCAAAGCCGGTGTCTCTATTGCTACCGTTTCGCGTTTCTTAAATAATGCTTCCTTAAAAGAAGAGAATCGACAACGTATAGGAAAAGCAGTAAAGGAGCTTAATTACCAGCCTTTACTTTATGCCCGCCGCCTAGCTGGAGGAAAACTTGATACTTTTGGTTTAATTATTCCAGGTTTTGAAGGTATTTTTTATTCTTTCTATGCCTTGGAAATAATCCGGGAAGTAGCTGTTTCTTTGGGAGCTAACGATATTGATTTACATCTTAATATTTTCTGGAATAAGGATAATTTCAAGACCTCTCTCATTGACGGAGTCATAATGGCTGATATTATTGGGAACGATAAACAGCTTAAAAGGCTAATCAAAGAAGATATTCCTTTGGTAGTAGTAAATCGTCAAATAGAAGATTCGGATATAAATTGTGTTGCTGTAAATAATTTTAAAGGTGGTTATGAGGCAACAGAGTTTCTGATTCATCACGGGCATAAGCGTGTAGCTCATCTTGCTGGTGACTTACGTGTTCAATGCGCTCAAGATAGGGTAGAGGGATATAAATCTGCTTTGGAGAAAAATGGAGTAGGTCTGGTTGAGGAGTACATTAAGACTACCAATTTTTCACGCAAAGAAGCTCGATTAAGATTGGAGGAATTATTTTCTTCAAAGAATCCTCCTACAGCTATCTTTTGTTGCAGTGATGAAATTGCTAGTGAGGTTTTAAGTTTTGCTGAGGAAAAAAGGATGGAAGTGCCTAAGGATTTGAGCGTTATTGGTTTTGATGATAACCCTCATTGTCTTTATGGAAATGTAATGCTCAC
>CAZWIR010000019.1:0-8077 GCA_964634315.1 uncultured Planctomycetia bacterium
ATGGTAGGGATGGTCCTTGTTATGCGCAGCATCCAGGAATATAATTTAACCACAAGATACGTTGATTCTGTGAAGGCTTTTTGGCTAGCTGAGGCAGGTATAGCTACAGGCTATAGTGAGTTGATGAATGACTCTACTTATAATGGTGTGGTTTGGACATCATTGGCAAGTGGTGACTATAGGGTTATAAGAAGTGCTTCGTCTGGCAGTGTTGAAATTAGAGCCGAAGCCATATCAGGCTCAGGTACTCAGGATTTAAGCTTTACCCTTGCTTTTGTTCCTTATCCGTTTGAAAACACTATGTCTGCTGGCGATGATATCGCTTTAACTGGGTTCATTGGCAACATAAGCGTTTGGGGCAAGACTCGCCTATCAGGAAGCTTTTCTAAAAGCGGGATTTTTACATCAGCTTGGTTTGAAGATAAGGTTGAAGCTGTAGACCCAGAATACACGTCCATGCCAATCTCTGATTATGATGGTAATGGGACAGCTGATGAATTTAGTGATTTCGTTATTATGAACCAGGAGATATTGGCTGATCATCCGGCAGAAGAAGTAGTTTATGTACAGTCAAACGGAACCGTGAACATCTTCCCTAATGATGCTCTTATCGGGAAGAAGGTAATTTATGTTGAAGGCGATAATCCTGGTCAAGGTAATGTAAATATATTTTTTGATGCTTCCTGGGAAGATCAAGAAGACTTAACAGTTATTTCGACCGGTGAAATTACCTACACTAAGCCCTTGCAATTTCAGGAGGATTCCCGCTTGAGCACAATTTCCTGGGGTGATTATAGCGAAATTTCAATTTTCCAAAGTACTCACGAGAGTGTAATCTATACCCATGAGGATGCTCATTATGCGGATATTTTAGATTGGGGTTCTACCACTGGCAATATTATTGCCCAAGAGAATATAAGCATAGTCGAGTTTATAACCAACGAGAAGTTTTACTATTCAGACCGGGCTCTTAATGGAGATTTACCTCCGGGATATGGTCGGCTAGCCTCCACTTCAGGTGTTTTATCTAGCAAAATGATGGATTGGCAGGAGAGATATGATTAATAAAAAAGGGGTATTAGGTATTTTATTATCTTGCTTGGCTATTGTTCTGTTTTTATCAATGGGTGAAGGTGAAAAGGAGAGTAGTATTTCTAAAACTAAAATAGAGGAAGAGGTGGTAAAGAAAGAGAAACCTCGCCGCGAATTGATTCCTAAGAATCCCGAAGATTATGGAATGATTGTTTTTGAGGAGGAAGAAGAGCCAGTGACCCAAGGAGAGTGGGATGAGTTACTAGAAAGAGAGATAGGAAAGATTGAATTTAATACTTCTCCCCAGACCTGGGCTAAGCTAAAGGAAGCGATAAAGGAGGAACCTCAAAAGACAAAGGAGAAAATCAAGGATATTGATAAAAGGCTTAAAGAAGTAGAAGCTATTTTGAAAGAAGAGCCAGACAACCGAGTGATGCAGAAGAGGAGTAAACATTTAAAAATGCTTAGGGCTATTTCCCGAAGCCTTGCCCCATAATTTTTTTCTAAATAACCAAATTCTTACATGTTTATATCAGCGCCTGGCTAAGTAGCTAATTGACAGGGGTTGTAAAAAGTGATAATATTTACACTAAGAAAGGTGGGTATAAATTAATCAAGGGGGAGAGGTGAAAACAAGGTTTTCTTTATCTAATCTGAGCTTAAGGAGAAGGGTTGGCATTGCTATAGCCCTAGTTTCTTTATTACCGGTAATAGTCCTTTTTTTCTATTTTTCTGGGTATCAGGTATCTGTGTGGACTGCTGGAATTTTAATTTCGGTAGTATCTTTGGGCTGGTGGGTTGTATTTGAAGTTTTTTCTTCTATTATGAAAATCTATACTCGTTCCCGAAATACCCTTAAAGACATGGGGGAAGAGACCCCAACGATTCCTGATGAAGTTGAAAGCTTAGAGAAGATGATTGGCGTTCTTTCCGATAAAGTTAAGAGTGGCTTTGAGCAGCTAAGGGATTTTACCCGGATGACCGAAGATTTAAATAAGGAAGTTTCGCGGACAGTACTTATTTTATCAACCATTCTCCAAGCAAATGATTTGTTTTCTAAAGAGGCTCCAGCGGAATCAGTAGTTAAGCTAATTATTAATCATCTCAAACATCTCATTCGAGCTGAAGCCTGTTTTTGCGGCTTAGAAGATAGGGCCAAGGGGCAATTCGAAACAGTAGCTCGAGTAGGCATAGATTCTTTAAGAATGGATAGTTTTTTTAAAAAGAAAGGCAGAGGACTTTTACATATTAAAGATATAGTTGTGGTAGATAGGCGTAATAAGCCAAAAGGTTCTTCTTCTTGGGCTCAAGAATTGGGCGTAAAGAATATCGCTATTACCCCGATTAATAGTAAAGGGCGTATTATAGGTTTAATCGGAGTCGGAAATAACGAAGATGATTTTTCTTTTAGCAAGGATGATTTGGAAATTTTAGGTTTGTTTGCTCAAAATGTTACTCTTATTTGGCAACACGAGAGACTTTCTGAGAAAATAGAAGAGTTAGAAATTATTGATTACTTAACCGGTCTTTATAATGAGAAGCTGATAAGAACGAGGCTGGATGAAGAAATTAAAAGGTCTACTACCTATCAAAGGCCTTGTGGATTTATTGAAGTAGAGATAGCAAATTATGATGATTTCCGGGAAAAATGCGGGATGATTGAGGCTGAGAAGGCTCTTAAGAAGATGGCTAAGGCCTTTAAGGGGACTATAAGACCTATTGATATTGCAGGTAGAACCGGGCCAAATAAATTAGGAGCTATTCTTATCGAGAGCAACCAGAGACAATCTCAGGAAATTGCTGAAAATTTAAAAGAAAGTTTAGCTGAGATTTGCGGGTCAGAGATTAAACTAAAGTTTTCTGTAGCGGCAAGTCCTATTCACGGAGTTACTGCTGGAGAGCTTATGTCATTTACTCAAAAATCCAATAACAAATAGGAAGATATGGCAAAATTTCATAAACAGATTGATAAACCCTTAGGGCAAATTTTAGTAGAAAGAGGGGTTATAAATAATACTCAACTCCAGCAAGCTTTAGAAGCACAAAAGCATGGTGGGGGGCTTGTTGGTGAGGTAATTGTAGAATTAGGATTTGCCAAAGAAGAGGACATTGCTTACTGTTTATCATTGCAATTTGGCTATCCTTATCTTTCTTTGGAGAATTATGAAATATCTCAGGAAATCATAAAAATTATTCCTAAAAACGTTGCGACGCACTATTGTCTGGTGCCTATAGATAAGATCGGCAATACTCTTACGGTTGCTATGGCCAATCCTTTAAATATCCAGGCTATAGAGGATTTAGAAGATATCACCCATTGTGATATTCAAATATTCGTAAGTACTCCCTCGGATATACGAGGTAGTATCGAGAAATTTTCCGACAAGTAAAGCCAACCTTTGTGCTTAATTAAGACTTATGAAAAGAAAGAAGTTTACAGATTATTTAATAGAACAAAAAGCGCTTAGCCAAGAAGACCTAGATAAAGTTTTAGAAACCCAGAAAAAAAAGAGCGGCTCATTAGTTGAGTTGCTTATAAAATTAGATTACCTTAAAGAAGCTCAGGCTGCAGGTATTTTATCTGGTTACCTTTCTATCCCCCCGGTTAGAATTCTTAATCTAAAAATTTCTCAAGAAATTTTGAGTTTAGTTCCAGAAAAAATCGCTCGGAATTGTCAGGTTTTACCGATTGGCAGGATTGGCAATACTCTTACCTTAGCTATGGGTGATCCTCTAAATATTTTGGTTATTGATGATATAAAAAAGATTACCAAGTGTGAGGTAAACCCGGTTATAGCTCTTTTTTCCGAAATCAAAGAGGCTATATCTAATTGTTATGTTCAAGAACCAGTAGAATCGATTGAGGAAATAATTGAGGGTGAGTCAGTTGAAAGCATAAAGTATATAAAAGACGAAAAGAAAGAAATAACTCGAGAGGAAATCATTCGGTCTGTAGAAGAGGCGCCAATACTAAAATTTACCAGCCATTTTCTTAAGATGGCAGTTGAAGAAAAAACTTCCGATATATTAATAGAACCTTTAGAAAATGTAAGCAGGATTAGATTGCGTGTGGATGGTATCCTAAAAGTAGCGGAAACTTTTTCTAAGAAGATTCATCCTTTTATAATATCTCGAATAAAGGTAATGTGTAATTTAAACATAGCCGAACATAGATTGCCTCAAGAAGGTAGGTTTAGAGGAAAAATTTTAGGCAGGAATATAGATTTTAGAGTATCAATTTTGCCCTCTAGTTTGGGGGAGAAAGCTGCAATTAGAGTTTTAGATAAAACTACAGCGCTTTTGAATTTAGATTTTTTAGGATTTGAAGAAGATGTTTTAAAGAATCTCAAGGAAGATAGCCTAAAAGCTCACGGTTTACTTCTTGCTTGCGGGCCAACCGGAGCCGGTAAGACCACAACTTTATATTCGATAATAAATCATATTTATAGTCCCGAGAAGAATATTGTTACTGTAGAAGACCCAATAGAGTATCAGTTAAAAGGAATTAATCAAGTGAGCATCAACCCAACTATTGGTTTATCTTTTGCCTCTACTTTACGTTCAATATTGCGGCAAGATCCGGATATCATAATGATTGGTGAAATTAGGGATGGTGATACTGCTGACATGGCTATAAAATCGGCGTTAACCGGGCATATGGTTTTATCTACGCTGCATACTACAACTAGTGCCGGTTCAATTACTCGGCTTATCAATATGGGAGTGGAGCCATTTTTGATGTCTTCTACCTTGGTAGGGGTTATTACTCAAAGATTAGTAAGGAAGTTATGTCCTAAGTGTAAAGAGAAGGTTCAGCTATCCAGTAGTGTTAAGAGCAAGTATCTAATTAGTAAAGATACAGAGATCTACAAGGCTAAAGGATGTAACCTTTGTCAAAAGACAGGTTACAAAGGAAGAGTGTCTTTATGCGAGTATTTACGAATGGGGTCAGAAATCAAGAACTTAATAATTGGTTCAGCTACAGAAAGTGAGATAAAGAAGGCGGCTCGCGCCTCAGGCATGTCTACTTTACGGGAAGACGGAATAACTAAATTAGAAAATGGGATAACTACTTTAGAAGAAGTGTTGAAAGCTACTAGGTCTGATGAACTAATAAAAAAAGATGACAATTAAAGACAAAGTATTAGAGCATATCCAGAAAAGTAAAAATTTAGACAAGAAGGTTTTTGATCAGATCAGTAAAAAAACTACTAGCTATAAAGAGTTTAAGCAAATACTTCTGGAGAAAAACCTTATCAATGAAGAAGAGCTATTATTTGTTCTTTCAAAAGAGCTTAAAATACCATTTCTAGATCTGAAAAAATATAAAATACCTCTTAAGAATCAGGAGTTGCTTTCCCAAGAAGTAGCTTTTAAATATAAGGTGGTACCGGTTTGCAAAATTGGGAATGCCCTTACCTTGGCTGCCTCTGATCCTTTAGATGTGATAGCTTATGATGATATTAAAATAATTACCGAGACCGATAAGGTAGATATAGTACTTTCCCGAGAAGAGGATATAATCAAGGGTTTAAATGCTCTCTATAAAAAGGTAGAAGACATTACCAAGTCTTTTGATGAAAGTGTTTCTTTTGATCTTGAAGAAGTGGGTGAAGCTAAAGAGGGCGGAGAAGATCTAGAGAATTTAATCAGTGAAAGTAAGCACCCTCCGATTGTAAGAGCTATTGATTTAATTATTTACAACGCTTTGAAGAAAAGAGCATCGGATATCCATCTCGAGCCTTACGAGAATAAGATGTTAGTAAAGTATAGAGTTGATGGGGGTTTGAGCGAGGAGTTTAGTTTTCCTAAAAGAAACCAACAGGCAGTAATTGCTAGGCTGAAGATAATCTCTTCTCTAGACATAACCGAGTCGCGTCTGCCTCAAGATGGAAGATTTAGAGTAAAGTTTGAGAATAGAGAAATAGATTTCAGAGTTTCCAGCCTTCCGACTAATTTTGGAGAGAAGTTTGTTTTACGGGTTTTGGATAAAAAGAGCTTATCCGTTGGGTTAGCGAAATTGGGGTTTTCTCCCGAGCCTCTAAAAGCATTTGAGGATGCGGTTAAAGCACCTTTTGGAATAATATTAGTAACTGGGCCTACTGGAAGCGGTAAGTCTACAACCCTTTACTCAATAATTAGTCAGATAAATGACCCGGCAAAGAATATAATAACCATTGAGGAGCCGGTTGAATATCATTTGGAAGGAATAACTCAAATTCAGGTTAATGCTGATATAGGTTTAACTTTTGCAGCCGGTCTGCGCTCAGTTTTGCGACAATCTCCAGATATAATAATGGTCGGAGAGATAAGAGATACCGAAACTGCGGATATTGCAATCAAAGCTTCTCTAACTGGGGAAATAATTCTTTCTACCTTACATACCAATAGTGCTGTAGGGGCAATTAGTCGTTTAAGAGATATGGGAACAGAACCTTTTCTTTTAGCTTCTTCTCTGGTTGCCTTGACTGCCCAAAGGTTAGTGAGAAGAGTTTGTATCAAATGTAAGGAAAAGTATAAATTAGATAATGATGCTTTAGAAAAAATGCAGATAGATTCTTTTTGTCGTGAGCATGGGGGAGTAAATGAATTTTACCGGTCTAAAGGGTGTCCCTATTGTGGAGGTAGCGGATATCGAGGCCGAATAGCTATCCTTGAAGTTATTCTTCTTGATGATAGAATAAAAGAGATGATTGTAGAAAAACGCTCAGAAGAAGAAATCGTTAAATACGCCAAAGAGTTTAGAGGCTATAATTCCTTAAGGGAGGATGGACTCTTAAAGTGTATAAACGGAGACACTTCAGTCGAAGAGGTTATAAGGGTAACATCGGAGTAAGATGAAAGTATTTAGTTATAGTGTTAAAGATAGAGAGGGAAAGACATCCCGAGGGATGATCGAGGCTGAATCTGAAGGCAAGGCAATCGAGCATTTTCAAAAAGAAGGGCTGATCATCCTCTCTGTTAAAGTTAGTAAAAAAAAGATTGAGGTACAGGCAAAGGGGAAGGTTAAGACCGATGACTTGGTAGTTTTTTCTCGTCAATTTACTACTTTAATTGAAAGTGGAATCCCGGTAGTTGAATGTTTGTCCATTTTGCAGGAACAGGTAGAGAATCCTTACTTCAAAGGAGTTATTTCTTTAATATTAAAAGATGTTCGAGAAGGATCAGCTTTATCTGATGCTTTAGCTAAGCACAAAAGAGTATTTCCTGATATTTATCTGAGCATGGTAGAAGCAGCTGAAGCTTCTGGAAATCTACCAGATATTTTAGATCGAGTATCGGTTTATTTAGAAAAAAGTAGCGCTTTAAAGAAAAAAGTAACTTCAGCGCTTTATTATCCAGTAATTATCATACTGATGTCAATGGCTATAACCGGATTTTTAGTAATTAAGGTAATTCCTACCTTTAAAGATATATTTTCTACTTTAGGGGGAGAGTTACCTCTACCAACCAAAATATTAATTGGTTTTTCCGATGCTGTGCGAACCAAAGAAACCGCTGTTCTCATGATTGCTGTTGTTGTGGGAGGGTTTTTTGCTTTTAAGGCTTATATCAAGACCTCGGCTGGAGCAAGAAAGTTCGATAGGCTTCTACTTAAGCTCCCGGTCGTAGGAGAGCTGTTAAGAAAAATGGCTATTGCTAAGTTTTCTCGAACATTCTCTACGTTGGTAAAGAGTGGTGTATCGATTGTTACATGTTTAGAGATTGTAAGTAGGACCTCAGGGAATAAAATAATTGAGGAGGCCGTTCTAGAGGCAAAGTCTGCTATTCAGGAAGGCCAGCCTATTTCTACTCCTCTGGAAAAAACCGGAGTTTTCCCGACTATGGTGACGAAAATGGTAGCTGTAGGTGAGAGAAGTGGCCGTTTAGAGGAGATGCTTTCAAAGATCGCCCAATTTTATGAAGAACAAACTGACGCTATGGTGGCCGGTTTAGCCAGCCTAATAGAGCCTTTGGTAATTGCCTTTTTAGGTGTAATTGTTGGTGGAATCGTAGTAGCTTTATTCCTGCCGATAATAAAAATGACCCAATATATTGGGGGATA
>CAZWIR010000019.1:8177-10657 GCA_964634315.1 uncultured Planctomycetia bacterium
ATTGACAATTCTGAACTATTATATTAGTATATATATAATAAAAGGGGGAGTGTTATGAGAAAAGCAAATAAGTTAAGTTTTACTCTTGTTGAAATTATGATCGTTGTGGCGATTATTGCTCTGATAGCAGCAATAGCTATTCCAAATTTTCTGAGAAACAAGATGAATGCCAATGAAACAGTAGCTCAAGCAAACTTGGCAACTATTTCCAGTGCAAATACAGGCTATATAGGCGCAAACGGTTCTTATGGGACTCTTGATGATATGATAACTGATAACCCACCTTATATTGATTCTGCACTAGATGATGTTACCGGGAAACAAGGATATGTGTTTGCAAATCCTGAAGTCCCAACATTCGGTAGCTTTATGGTGAGTGCTGTTCCATTAGCTCTTAACAAAACTGGAACTCGTTCATTCTGTGTTACGGAGGACGGTGTAATCAGAGTCCAAGCAACTGGAGCTGATATTAATACTCAAGTTGAATGCCAAGCTTTGCCACCTACTAATTAATTTAAATAACAAGATTGAATAACGGCGATGGGTAATCACTACCGTTTTTAGTGGGTGCATCATAACATGCACGAAGTATCCCGCCTTTTTAAACAGTGTATTAAGGTATTACATTGACAAGCCTGAACTATTATATTAGTATATATAATATAGGTCTAGTATTAACGCTAAGGAAACATCGGTAATTGCTAAGCTATGTAATTTTTGTAGTGCTTTTATAAGGAGCGCTACAATATGCAATATAAGTGGAGAAGTTGGAGAAAATGATTTCCCTGCGAAATAAATTTATAAGAAAAGAAGCTGATAAATTCGTAGCAATCAATTTAGGCAATTGCTATACCAAAGGATTGATTGTCGAAGGAAATCAGGTTACAGACTACTTTTTAGAGCCAAAAAAAGAATTAGCAGCTACGATAAAGAAAGTTTGGTCTGAGAAAAAAATTTCCACCAAAAAAGTAAAAATTTCTGTAAAAAACCCGTCTTGTTTGGTTAGGTATTTTCCATTTCCTAAGATGGAAAAAAAAAGGTTAAAGCAGGCTCTTTTCTATGAGATGAATAAGTTCATTCCTTTTCCTCCCGACAAGGTATATTTTGATTTTTTTGTCCTTGAGGATATTTCTTCGACTGAAAATTTAGTATTGCTTGCGGTAGCCAAAAAAGATTTCATCGATAGTATTTTAGATGTTTTTGAAAAAGCTAATTTAAAGGTGTCAGAAATTAATTTAGATAGCATTTGTTTGGCCAACCTTTTCCTGAGCAGGTATGGAGAGGACAAAGAAACAAACTCTTGTTTACTCGATATCGGGTATAATTTTTCTACCATGACTATTGTGCATAAGGGTGTTCCTTTTCTTACCCGAGATGTAAAATTTAGTGCCAAAGAAGTATTTCAGATTGTTTCGCGGATAAAGAATAAGCCACTTCCAGAAATAGAAAAACAATTACTTTCTTCAGAAGATAGCAGTGAATTTTTAAAACTAACTCAAGACAGTATTTTTAACTTTTGTAAGGAGATGAAGAGTTCTTTTGATTATTTTGAAGTAAATAAAGGAGACCTTATCAATAAACTGTATCTTAGCGGGGGATTAGCATCTATGGAAGGGATAGATAAAGTGTTCACTGAAGCTTTGGATGCAGGAACAGAAGTTTTAAAACCGATTTCAGAAAAAGGCTTAAAATTAAGTGAAACTTTTTCAAGTGAAGAATTTACTAATTTTGAAAATAGCTTTTCCACACTTTTTGGCTTAATTGCATGAAAAAGATAGTGATAAACTTAAGCCCTCAAAAAGAAAATGTTACTAGTGAAATGCTGCAGAGAGTAGTCTCTTACACGCCTTTAGTAGGATTAACTGCAGTTATTGTTTTAACTCTGCTTTTATTTCTGCAAGCTTTTATTGTCAAACAAATTTATGCCTACAATGGGTATGAAAAAAAGTGGACAAAATTGGAGAGTAAGTATAATTCAATAGAAAGGATAAAAGGAGAATTAAACAATCTAAAAGAAGAAAAGCAAAAGCTAGAAGAGGTAGCTACCCCTGAGCATGATACTGTACTTATCTTGGGAGATATTTTTTCTTCTTTGCCTGAGAATATATGGTTTACCGGGTTAATTTTTAAAGGAGAAACTATTGATATAAGAGGGTATGTGGCTGGGTGGAATGAAGATTATTTGATTTCTCTAGATGGGTTTATAAATTCCTTACGGGAAAAAGATTATTTTTCTTCAAAATTTAGCAGGATAAATATAAAAAAATCCGTAAAGGAAGACTATAATAGTGTAGAAGCTCTAAAATTTAATATTGAATGCAAAAAATAAATATAGATAAACAAACAGTAGTATTTTTTATTATAGCAATTGTTCTGTTTTTAGAACTGTTTATTGCGTTTCCTTGGGAGATTAAAAAAATATCTGATTTAAGCAAGCGGACAATTAAGATTGCACAACAGGTTACTTCTATTGAAAATGA
>CAZWIR010000020.1:0-10567 GCA_964634315.1 uncultured Planctomycetia bacterium
CCACTCCTAAATTTTGTAAAACCGCACAAGCTACTCCTTCCCCTTCACGGACTAAGCCTAAAAGTATATGCTCGGTTCCAATATAATCATGGTTAACTCTCCGAGCCTCTTCTTTTGCTAAAACTAAAACTTTTCGTGCTCTTTCAGTAAATCGATTAAACATTGATACCTCCTAATGAGCGCACGACTTATGGAATACTAATGGACATAAGTCGTATGCGCGAATTATTCCGAAGCGCTTCTGAAAAATATCACAAGAGATTTTTCAGATATCTAGGCGCAAGGGATACTTAATATAAACTATTTCAGCTTCTTCCTTAAAATTTCTGCTCTTATATAGTCTCTTTCTCTTTCCCTTAGTGACTTTGACTCTATTTTTTGCAAATGTGCTGGTTGAATTATAACAAAAAGACTATTTATCACCTCTCGACCCTTAGCCTTAGTAGATAAATCTGTATTTTTAATTATACCTAAATCTAGCCCTAAACACAAGATAGAAAGGTGGCTTAAAGCTTCTCGACTACTAATTAATCGGCTATTTTGCAAAATCCCTAAAGCCCTCCAGACACTATCCTCAAGACTTATTTTGTGTTTCTTAATAAGGGTGTCGCGAGCATCAATCTCTTGAGTCTTAACTTGATTTACTACCCCGATTAGATTATCAACCAACTCGGTCTCAGAAAGTCCCAGGCTCACCTGGTTAGAAATCTGAAAAAAGTTTCCCAGAGCTTGGGTTCCTTCGCCAAATAAACCCCGAGTAGTAAATGATATCCTGGTTAACAACTCTAATATCTTATTTATCCGTTTGGTAAGAGCCAGCGCCGGTAAATGTAACATACACGATGCCCTTAGAGCTGTACCAACATTCGTAGGGCAAGCAGTTAAATAGCCTAAATCAGATAAAAAAGAAAATGAAATCTTCTTCTCTAAATCCCTGTCAATCTCCTCTAATACTTGCCAACACTTCTTTAAGTCAAAACCTGAAAGTATAACTTGAGAGCGAAGATGATCCTCTTCATTAATCATAATCGAAATCTTCTCATCACCTGAAACTATCAAGCCTTTTTCCTTACTATCAACAGCATGCTCCTGACTTATTAAATGCCGCTCAATTAAAAACTGACTATCTAAAGCACTTAACTCAGCCATATTCACAAAAGTGCTATTTTTTAATCTATTTACTTGAGGATAAGCTTCTCTTACCTTATCAAGCACTTCTTTTTTCTGAGCACTACTTGCTCGAGAAGGAAAAGGCAAATTGGCAATATTACGGGCTAGGCGAATTCGAGAAGAAAAAACTATCTCAGCCTCCGGCCCCTTGCCATTTAGCCAGCCATCTTTATTATTTAGAAAATACTCAAACATTCTTCTTGGTTTTTAATTTCTTTTCTTTCCTTTCTAATTCTTTTATTTGGTCTCTTAGCTTAGCAGCCTCCTCATATTCTTCAAGTTGTATAGTTCTGCGCAAACGCTGATATAATTCTTCGGTCTTTAGCTGACTGGAGGCTCTTTTTTCTAAACTAGCCGGGGTTTTACCAACATGAGTAGTCGCGCTATGAATCTTTTTTAACAAAGGTAAAAGAGACCTGCGGAAAGTCTCATAACACTTTCCGCAACCTAATCTCCCTTTTTTCTTGAAATCCTCATAACTTAAACCACAAGAAGGACATCTTAATAAGCGACGTTCTTGAGGCAAACCTCCTACCATATCCGCAAGGCTACCGAGAAAGCCAGATATGTTAAGATGTTTATTTAGCTCATCGGCCTTAGCCTGAGCACAAAATTGACAAATATGCATCTCAACAACCTTATCGTTGATAATCTCAGTAAGATGGACTGTCGCATTATTCTTATGGCAAACGTCACAAACCATATCTTTATCCTCTATTAAAGAGTATACTTAACTCCACTAGTCTTAGTAAGCTTCTTGAATTCCTTCATTATTATCTTAGTAGTCTTACCCGGATTAGCATCACCTATTACCCGGCCATCAACTTTTACCACCGGAACAATTTCAGCGGCAGTCCCGGTTAAGAAACACTCATCGCTGATGAAAAGCTCATGACGAGTAAGTACATGCTCATGAGTAGGTATCTTATTTTTTTTAGCAATACTCAATACAGCATCGCGAGTAATACCCCTTAGACTTCCCATACATTGAGGTGGAGTATAGAGTTCTCCCTTCTTAACTACAAAGATATTATCTCCAGTACACTCAGCAACATAGCCTAAGTGATCAAGCATCAAAGCCTCCTGAACTCCAGCATTTATAGCCTCTATCTTAGCTAGTATATTATTCAAGTAGTTTAAGGATTTTATCTGGGGGTTTAGAGCCTCACAAATATTCCTTATAGTCGGAACAGTAACTATCTCCATTCCTTTATCATATAGCTTCTTAGGATAAAGAGCTATTTTGTCAGCAATTATAACTACTGTCTCATTACCTTTGCACTTTCTAGGATCTAAGCCTAAATCACCCTCACCTCGGGAGGTTATTAGTCGGATATAGGCATCTTTTAAATTGTTAGCTTTAAGAGTTTTAACCACAGCTTGAGTCATCTCCTTTTTAGAAAGCGGAATCTTTAACATGATTGAATGAGCTGACTCAAACAATCTATCGATATGCTCCTTTAACTTAAAAACTAAAGAACCGTAAGAACGTATTCCTTCAAACACACCATCTCCATACAAAAACCCGTGATCAAACACTGAAATTTTTGCATCTTTTTTATCAACTAGTTTTCCATTCAAATAAATTTTCATTTTTCCCCCTCCATCCTATTCAATTTCGCCGTCTTTAATAAATACTTTCTCCTTAGCACACTTAGCTAGCTCTAAATTATGCGTAACTAAGATTATCGTCTTATTCTTCTCTCTATTTAACCTATCGAATAAAGTAATTACTTTTTCTTGAGAATCTTTATCTAAATTCCCAGTAGGCTCATCACAAAGAATAACCTCAGGGTCATTGACTAAAGCTCGAGCAAGAGCTACTCTCTGCTTTTGCCCTCCGCTTAACTGTGACGGAAAAGCCTTCTTCTTATCTTCTATCCCTAAGTATTTTAGCAAGTCTTCGGTGGTTTTTAAAGAGTATTTTCGTCTATTTAAATCCAGAGCTAAAGTAATATTTTCAAAGACATTTAGCTCCTCAATAAGGTGATAAAACTGAAAAACAAAACCAATATGCTTATTTCTCCAGATTGAAAGCTCTTTATCCTTCATTTTGTAGATATCTCTACCTTTAAAAAGTATTTGGCCTCTCGTCGGTGAATCTAACCCACCTAAACTATGAAGTAAGGTAGACTTACCTGCCCCTGAAGGGCCAACTATAGCCAGATAATCTCCAGAATTAAGAGATATCGAAACCTCTCTTAAGGCATGGATACTCTCTGTACCGTTAACATACTCTTTAGTTAAATAACTTACTTTAAATAATTCACTCATAACGTAAAGCCTCAGAAGGCTGTAACCTGGCTGCCCTCATTGCCGGAAGTAAGCTAAAAATAAAAGATAAACTAACTCCCACTAAAACAATTAAACCAATATCCTGATATTTTATTGCCATTGGTAAGTATTCAATATAGTAAATCTCCTGAGGTAATTTTATAATAGGAAACTTTTCTAAAGCAATAGATAAACCTAAACCTAAAGCCGTGCCCGATAAGGTACCGATGAATCCTAAAAGTAGGCCTTGTAAGCAAAATATTCTTGAAATCCTCTTGCGAGTGAAACCTAAAGACTTTAGAATCCCGATATCCTTGGTCTTCCCTACTACCCCTACAGTCAAAGTGGCAAAAATATTAAATGCAGCGACTAAAATTATTAAGCTTAAAATAATAAACATTACTAACTTCTCTAATTGTAAAGCTGAGAAAAAAACTTGATTAGACTCCATCCAGGTAGATACAAATAAATCCTGATCAAACTCCGCTAATATTTTTTTCTTCATCTGGGAAACTTTATAGGGATTAATTATCCTTACTCCCAGAAAAAGAAGATAATTAGAAGAAAGGGTCTTGGCATTATCTAAATCAGTAATAAGGTAATTGTTGTCGATATCGTAAAGGCCAACCTTAAAAGATCCTCTTACTATTCCCTCTTGTAAGCGTAGTTTTTTGTTTAAAGGGTAAAACTCTATTTTATCTAAAATAAAAAATCTTCGTCTTAATCCTTCACCGACAAAAAACCCTTCGGAAGCCGTTTCTCTGGTAATGTATTGATAGAGTATTTGACTCTCTTCTTTATCCTTAAAGTCAACTCCCTTAACCGCTAAGGGAAAAACTAGCTCATCAAACTTAGCAAAAACTTGAGTCTGAAGCGATATTGATGCAGCTTCTACATCTTCCCAGGTCTCTATTTCTTTTTCTATTTCCGATAACTGCTCTTGATCTAAACACTCTATAGTTAAATGCGGGTTAAAACGCATCAGTCTATCCATTAAATCCTGGTCAAAACCGTTCATTACCGAGATAACTATGATTAAGGTAGCCACGCCCAAAGCTATCCCTAAACAAGAAACAATTCCAATAAAGGAAACGTGTCTAGCTTTTCCGCGAAAAAGATAGCGTCGTGCCAAAAATAGTTCAGGTATCATTAGGTAACGGTTTAAGAAGAGGAAAGAGAATTACATCTCTTATCGAGGGTTGATTAAGTAAAAGCATTACTAACCTATCCATACCTATCCCCAGGCCAGTAGCAGGAGGCATACCGTATTCTAAGCTAAGCAAAAAGTCATTATCGATTTTTTTGGGTAGCTCCTCTTCTACTTCTAATTGTTTATTAAAACGTGCCCTTTGTTCAAGGGGATCATTCAACTCTGAATAAGCATTAGCAACCTCAAGCCCTCCAATAAATAATTCAAATCTCTCCACTATATTAGGATTATCTTTCTTCTGCTTAGCTAAAGGAGAAGTCCAGGTAAAGAAATCAGTAATAAACGCTGGCTTAGCTGCCGGGTAATTCTTCTCAATTAGCTCCTCGGTTATATTAAGAATTTGGCTGCGACTTAGGCCTTTAGCTAAATTTAGCTTCTTCCTTATTTTCTCTATCATTACCTCTTGAGAATCGCTTGGCTTTATGCCAAATTCCTTATCAAAAAGTTCGGCGAAGGAAATTCTTTGCCAAGGTGGAGTAAAGTCTATTTTTTTGCCTTGAAATTCTAAAACTAGTGAAGAGTTCATCTCTTGGGCGAGATAGGAAAATAAATCTTCACAAATCTTCATCATATATTCATAATTCTCATAACAACAATAGGCTTCAAGCATAGTAAATTCGGGATTATGCCTAGTAGAAACTCCTTCATTACGAAAGCTTCTATTTATCTCATAAACCTTCTCTAAGCCTCCAACTAAAAGGCGCTTTAAGTAAAGCTCAGGAGCAATTCTAAGATATACATCACTACTAGTAGCATTATGAAAGGTTACAAAAGGCCGACCAGCTGCTCCACCGGCAACTCGATGCAACATCGGAGTTTCAACTTCCATGTATTTAAGACGGTCAAAAAAATCTCTGGTTAAAGAAATTATCTTTGAACGCTTCATAAACACCTCTTTAACTTCGGGATTAGCAATTAAATCAAGGTAACGTTGACGATATCTTACCTCTACATCCTTTAAGCCATGCCACTTCTCCGGTAAAGGCCGAAGAGCCTTAGATAAAAGTTTTATTTCACTAACCAATACTGTTGGCTCACCGGTGCGAGTAGTAAATAGCTTGCCTCCAACACCAATAATATCTCCAACATCCATCTCCTTGAAAAGTTGGAAAAGATCACCTAAAGTATTAGTTTGGGCATAAATCTGTATTTTTCCGGTATGATCACTGATATGAGCAAAGCCAGACTTACCATGCTCTCGTTTAGTAATTAACCTTCCAGCAACCGAAACTTCCTTTTCCTCCTGAAAATCATCTAGGATCTCTTTGACAGTCAAAGGCTTAGGGAAATCGGTCACTTCAAAAGGAGAACCAAACTTCTCTGTAATTCTCTTTAATTTTTCTTCTGATTCCATAACTTATAGATTATATATAATATATCTACTGCTGTCAAATTAAATCCCTCTTACCTATATTACCCTTTATATAAGTGACAATAGACAAAATGGCCAGGTTCAACTTCTTTTCTTACACTTTCTTTCTCACAATCAGATTTTTTAAGCGGGCAACGCGAAAGAAAAGGGCAACCGCTGAGGTATCCCTTCTGTTCTTCTAGATATTTTAACTTCTGCTCTGAGGCTTCCTTTAACAATTTGGTATAAGGATGAAGTGGATTACTATAAATTAAATCCCGAGGGCCATACTCCATGATTTTACCTCGATACATAATAAAACAATAGTGAGATATCTTTTTTAATAATTTAAGATTATGAGAAATAAACAAAAAAGTTATCTCCAACTCTTTTTGTAATTTAATTAGTAGCTTCATAATCTTAGACGCGGTTGTAACATCTAAGCTTGATGTTGGCTCATCAAGAATTACTAACGACGGTCGATTTATAAGACTACGAGCAATACAAACCCTTTGGATTTGTCCGCCGCTTAACTGATGCGGCACTCTTTCAAATATATCTTCTTCTAACTCCACTTCTGCTAAAGCTTTTTTAATAAAAGGTATACTTTCAGATTTTTTTATTTTTTTACTTGGCCCGCCTTTAGCGGGGAAGACGCTTAAAGCTTCATACAAAGAATAAAATATGCTATAGCGGGGATCAAGACTAGCAAAGGGGTTTTGAAAAACGATTTGGATATTTTCTCTTATAATTTTTTGGTTTTTCTTTAAAGTTATATCTTTATCATTAAAAATAATCTTTCCTTCTTTTGGTTGATAAAAGCCTAAAATTGTTTTGGCTAAAGTAGTTTTACCACAACCGCTCTCACCAGCCAAAGATGTTACTAATCCTTTTTTTAAGAAAACATCTACCCCATCTAAAGCCTTGATAGTCTTACCTTTCTGCAAGAAATGCACTTTTAGATTCTCAGTATTTAAAATTTTATAATTCTCCATTATTTTATCCTTCTAACTGGGAAAATGAATCTAGCAAACTCCTGGTATAATCATCTTTAGGATTTGCAAATAACTCCTTTTTTTTTCTTATCTCTCTGAGTTCTCCCTGATACAGAACTGCCACACGGTCACATAACGATTTTACCAAATCAAGATTGTGAGTAATAAAAATTATAGTTAATTTAAGCTCATCCCTTAACTCTTTAAATAAATGAACTACCTGACTTTCAATGGTTACATCTAGAGAACTTGTCGGCTCATCAGCAATTAATACACTCGGTCTTAAAGCTATAGCCATAGCAATTGCTACTCTCTGTAATTGTCCGCCACTTAATTGATGAGGGTAACTTTTTAGAATTCTTTGAGATTCTCGCACTCTAGATTTATTTAAACAATCAAAAATAATTTTTTTTCTCTCTGGCTTACTTTTTATATTTAATTTACTTTGAAGAATTTCTTGGAATTGATAATTAATAGTTAAAACTGGATTAAAGGTACTGGCTGGATCTTGAAAGATTAAACCAATTTTGCTTCCTCTTAAAATTTCTGATTCTTTCTCTTGGCCCTTAAAGATATTTTTATCCTTAAAAATTATTTCTCCGCTGCTCTTACTATCAGAGGGAAGAAGATTTAAAATTGAAAGGGCCAGAGTACTCTTTCCACTGCCGGATTCACCAACTATACCTAAGATTTCACCCTGTTTAACTGCCCAACTAACCTTCTTTAGGGCATCAACATATTTAGTACGGCTTTTATAAGAAACCCTTAAATCTTTTACCTCTAAAATCATAATATTCTTCTTTTAGGGTCTAATATATCCCTTAGAGTATCACCGAGCATATTAAAGCAAACAACTGTCACCACAATAAACAAACCAGGAATTAAAATCCAGGGAAAAAGACGGATATTTACTATACCCATAGCTGAACTTAAGAGATTTCCCCAGCTTGCTTCTGGTTCTTGAATCCCTAAACCAATAAGACTTAAACCGGCCTCACCTAAGATATAAGCTGGTATACGTAAAACTATCGCTACTAAAGCATAAGAAAGAGTGTGAGGAAGAATATGGCGAATAATTATTTTAAAATGGCTAAGGCCCATTGCTTTAGCCGCATAAACATACTCATTCTCGCGCAAAGATATGGCCATGCCACGAATAATACGAGCTGTAGCCGCCCAACCAATAAATGAAAGGATAACTATAATTAAAAGATAGACTTGAGTTGAGCTTAAATTAGGAGGGAATGACGCTCTAAGAGCTAGCATAAGATAAAAAGAAGGGATCATCATTACCATCTCACAAATACGCATAGTAAAGTTATCGACTCTTCCCCCAAAGTATCCAGATAAACCTCCGACAATTAAACCGATAAATAAAGATATGGCTGCACCAATTAATCCTATCGAAAGTGAGATTCTTCCTCCATAGAGAATACGGGTGAAAATATCTCTTCCCTTTAAATCTGCTCCTAAGAGGTAAATTTTCCCCTTCCCGACACCAAACAAATGCCGATCGGTCTCCCAAAGTCCTAAAAACTTATATTTAAAACCTTTGGTGAAAAATTTAATCGGGTAAATCTTGCTCTCATCTTTCTGATAAACTCTCTGATAGTACTCATTAACCTCATAGGTCTGCCCGTAAATAAAAGGCCCAAATTGTTTTTCTTTAAGGTTTAGGAAGTGTATCTTTGTCGGCGGTGCATAAGAATGTAAGACATCATCGTCATCATAAGGATAGGGAGCAAAGAAAGGGGCAAAAATCACTGAAAAATAAAGCAAAATTAAGACAAAAAAGGCTATCCGGCCTGATTTTTTGTTGATAATTTCTTTTAAGATTCTCATAGTTTAAGTCTTATCGTATCTTATTCGCGGATCAAAAAAGCCAAGAAGAATATCAGCAACTAAATTGCCTAATATAAGCAAAGCTCCTCCAGCTAAAACCGAACCCATAACTAAGTATATATCTTGTGAGCGTACAGCCTCTAAAGTTACTACCCCTAAACCCGGCCAGCCAATAATAATTTCAACTAAAGCAGCGCCACTAAGGAGAGCTGAAAATTGATAACCAAAAATAGTAATCATCGGGTTTAGAGCATTCTTTAAAGCGTGGATATAAAGAATTCTTATTTTAGGCAACCCTCTAGCTTTTGCTCCTAAAATATAAGGAGAACCTAAAACCTCTAAAAGATTTGCTCTCATTATTCTCTGCAAAACACAAATACTCCCTATTGAAAGGACCAAGGTGGGAATTATTAAATGCTTTCCGATGTCAATTATCTTACCAAGAAGGCTAAATTCTTCGAATCTTATTGAACGCATTCCTCCTAAAGGAAGCCAACCGGTAAAAGTAGCCAGATAAAGGAATATAAAAGCTAAAAAGAAAGATGGAGCAGATATACCTAAGTAAGAGGTAAAAGATAGAAACCGGTCAGTAAATTTATTTCGTTTTAAGGCCGCGATCACCCCTAAGGGAATAACAAATATCCAGGTAAAAATAAGTGACGATAATGAAAGTATAAAGGTATTAAAAAGGCGAGAAGAAACAACATCAAAAACCTTGGCTTTAAAAGAAAACGAATAACCAAAATCCCCTTTTAAGATATTTCGTAGCCACACAAAGTATTGAACCATAAGCGGCTTATCAAGATGAAACTTTTGCTCGTAAATCTTAATAGCCTCTTGAGAAACTTGAGGATTTAATCTTAATTTATCTAAAAAATCTCCGGGGGCAATCTGAATAAAAAGAAATGTAAGGAAGGTTATTCCTAAAAGTAAGGGCAAAGAAAAGACTAGTCGCTTTAAAATAAAACGGCCCATAGATAACGAGTGGGAAGCCCTCCTTTGCTAAAGCTTCGGAGGGTAAAACGTTTATAAAACCATTGATAGAGGGAAAAGTGCTGGCTTATGAAACTCTATTCCTGATTGCCACTCATCAGGAGTCTTATTACACCAGCGAACAATTCCTTTTAACAACAAGGATTTCTCGGCCTTAGTACAAATGTTTATACGCAAATGCGTACCCTTAGGTAAACTCTCAGCACTAGCTAATCCTGCTCCGGATGCACCTATATCATGGCATTTTACCCCTATCGGTACATTAGCGTTACCAACACATGAGCCTAAAATAGCACAGGAATACCTTTCAAATGTTCTTTTTTCTCTAGCCATATAATACCACCTCTCTTATTTTATCACAGTTCATATTTTTTTCTACCCTTATTCACTATCTTTCCACCAAATTTTCTTTCTTAGCTGCTCACCAAAATTACTATCAAGATAAGAAAGTATTCTTTCTTTATCTGTGTCCCTTATCTTGGTGAATGCAATACCACAAGAGGGAACAGTTCCTGTTCTCTTTGCCCAGACTACTTTACCTAAAGCATCAAGCTCACTAAACTCTCCGGGAATATTAATAGCTAGCTTTATCTCCTCTCCAATTAAAGGAACACTTGCTGAACTTACTCTAGCTCCTCTTAAGCTTAAATCCAGCAGCTTTGCTTCCCAAACCTTATTAGAATCTGAGAAGGTATAATCCAAGGGTATATCGACTTCCCAACGATGCCCCAT
>CAZWIR010000021.1:0-2787 GCA_964634315.1 uncultured Planctomycetia bacterium
GTTCCTTGTATGGCTCAAACTGCAATGATAATTAATCTTCTCGGTAGATTTGGTGGCCAGTATGTTTTGCTGGTATTTTCAATCATTTTTTGCTTGTGGTTAACTTTGGGTAGAATTATGAATATATTTACAAGAGGACAGAGTCCAGAGATATTAATTGAAATTCCGCCTTATCGGATACCTCATTTAAAGAGTATTTTAAAAAAACTGTGGATGAGAATAAATTGGTTTTTAAAGGAAGCTTTCCCGATAGTACTTTTAGGTATTTTGATTGTTAATATTCTTTATTTTTTAAAAATTATTGATTTTTTAGGCAATATTTTTTCTCCAATAATAACTAAACTTTGGGGATTACCTCAAGAGACAATAGGGGCGTTGGTTGTGGGATTCTTGCGGAAAGATGTCGCTGTAGGAATGCTGCGGCCACTTAATTTATCTTTAAGGCAGCTTATTACCGGAGTAACGATTCTGGCTATATATTTTCCTTGTGTGGCAACATTTATGGTTCTAGTTAAGGAGCTTGGCATCAAGGATATGTTGAAATCAACCTTAATCATGCTTTTTACCGCTACCTTAGTAGGTTTTGCCTTGAATAATATTCTTTCTTTTATTGGGATACAATAAGCGAAAAGGAGGTGGTTATGATAGCTAAGATCATCGGGATTATCTGGGTTATTTGGGGTATCGTGATTCTTGTTAAACCGGAAATTTTACGCAAAAAGCTACAGACAAAAGGTAGTAAAAAGTTAAAAAAGAATTTATTTTTACTGACATTATTTCTTTCAATTACTTTAATTATAGCCTCTTTAAAAGCCAGCGGTTTATTACCTAAGATATTATTAGTTTTGGGTATCATAGGTATATTCAAGGCTTTTATTTTTCTTAAATCTAAGGCTTCTGATAAACTAATAGCCTTTTCAGCCAACCTTTCTTTGAGTGTTTATCGAGCTGGAGGGGCACTTTATCTTGTCCTTGGCCTGATTATGATGAAATTTCTCTAAAATTTCGCTATCCAGATTTAGCCTTTTTATCTAAAGCTATTTGTGGTATTATGAAATTTACCTAAAATAGGTATTTTAGCTTATGGATAGTAAATATTCCTTTAAATCTGTAATTTTTGATCTAGATGGCGTGATTACCAAGACTGCTCTTGTTCATGCAGCAGCTTGGAAAGAAGCTTTTGATCAGTACTTACGCTTAAGAGAGAAGAGAGATAAAGAGCCTTTTCGTGAATTTACCCACCAGAATGACTACCTTCCCTTCGTTGATGGTAAACCTCGTTATAAAGGAGTAAAAAGTTTCTTAGAATCAAGAGGTATTAATATTCCTTATGGAGAACCAACTGACTCTCCTGACGCCGAGACCGTTTGTGGTATAGGAAATAAAAAAAATGCGAAATTTTGTCAGGTTTTAAAAACTAAGGGAGTTGAAGTTTATCTTTCAACCATTGGGTTGATCAAGTCCTTAGAGGCTTCAGGAGTTAAAATAGGAGTAGCTTCTTCGTCAAAAAATTGTAAAGAGATTTTAGAAACTGCTAAAATTGAGGATTTTTTTAAAACAAGGGTAGATGGTGTTGTTTCTGTTGAGATGGGCCTTTCAGGAAAGCCTGAAGGAGATATATTTGTAACAGCAGCTTTTAATCTTGGAACTATACCAGCTGAGTCGATAGTTGTTGAAGATGCCTCTTCGGGGGTAGCAGCTGGGCGAAATGGCGGTTTTGGTTTAGTCATTGGTTTAGCCAGAGAAAATAACCAGAAAGAATTACTTGAGAATGGAGCTGACCTGGTAGTTACTGATTTATCAGAGATTAATTTAGAGTTAATTGAGCAGTGGTTTCATAAAAAGCCGAGAGATTTATTCCAAAATTGGGATAAAGAAAGTGGTGAAATAGAGTCTTTAGAGGGAAAAGAAAAGAGCACAAAAGCAATAGTTAATCCTTCTTATTTGAGTAGCGGAAAATCCCTTCTTTTTAGTGGGAAGAAAATAGTATTCTTTCTAGACTATGACGGAACTCTAACCCCGATAGTTTCACGTCCGGAGTTAGCAAAGATTTCTAAAGAAATGCAAGATAGCGTAAAGAAATTATCTCAAAAGTATACGACTGCAATTGTAAGCGGGAGAATGAGAGAGGACGTTGAAAAACTTGTTGGTATTCCCGGATTAGTTTATGCCGGAAGTCACGGCTTTGATATTAAGGGTTCTGGAGTTAGGCTGGTACAGCCTCAAGCCAAGGAGACTATTCCTTTAGTTTCTAAGGTAATCGAAAGGTTAAAAAAAGAATTATCTAATCTTGAGGGCGTAATAATAGAGGAGAAGAAGTTTAGTGCAGCTGTGCATTATCGTTTAGCCCAAAAAAAAGATTTCCCTAGAATAAAAACTTTAATTGATAAAATAATTCAAGAGAATAAACTTTTGCGTTTAATGGAAGGTAAAAAAGTTTTTGAGATTCTTCCAGCTATAGATTGGAATAAGGGTAAGGCTGTAAAGTGGGTAATGAATGCTTTAGGAATTAACTGGGAAGATTTTTCCGTAGTTTATATAGGGGATGATACGACCGATGAGGATGCTTTTAGGGTAGTTTCTACTCGTGGAATGAGTATCCTAGTTTCGGATAAGCTTAAGGCCTCAGCAGCTGATTTTGTATTGTCTTCGCCGAAAGATGTAAGGGAGTTATTTGAAAGAGCCATCGCAACTACTTAAGAGTACTAATATTGAAACCTCATCTCCTTGGACAATAGTCTATGAGAGATTTGAGCCGGCCGAAGAAGCCCTAAGGGAAACGCTCTG
>CAZWIR010000021.1:2887-4961 GCA_964634315.1 uncultured Planctomycetia bacterium
GGACATAAAACTTTTGTTGAGATGAATAGGATTGTTCATATGGATAACCCTCATTTCGGAGCCTTTGAATATATTATTATTCCCGAAAATTATAATGAATGGGTTACTGTAAGGACTATGCTTGACGGTACTGTACTTAACGCCGGTGTAGAGAGATATCGTCAGCTTAACTCTAAACATTGGAAAGCCTCGTCTTTAGGTAGTTTTGAGAGAAACGGGATATTTCTTTCAATGAAGACTAGTCGTTCAAAGATCGAAGTTGCTCAAGCTGCAAAGACTCGCATTTTTGCTTCGGAGCGAGAGATCAAGCCTGGTATTAGGTATCTTATGAAAGGGAAAGAGAGGATTGGCCAAGAGTTTAAGTTTTTTGCCCGAGCAAGATCTTCTTATCGAATTGAAAAAATAGTTTCAATTTATACCTCCAAAGATGAAGGTATCGTTGATCCAGTTTCGAGCTCAATTGCCGCTTTGGCAAAACCGCTCCGTTTTAAAAAACTGCTTGGGACTCATCAGAAGAGATGGGAGGAACTTTGGAAGAAATTTGACATAAAAATTGAAGGCCACACCTTTTCACAACGAATCTTACGTTTTCATATTTTTCATCTTCTTCAAATTGCTTCTGTGCATAATACAAAGATTGATGCTGGCCTTCCGGCCAGAGGCTTACATGGCGAAGCTTACCGTGGACACATATTCTGGGATGAGATTTTTGCCATGCATCTCTACGATTTGCATCTTCCGGATATTACTAAAGCTCTACTCCTTTATCGGTACAGACGTCTTCCTAAAGCTAGAGAATATGCTAAGGCAGAAGGTTACAAGGGTGCGATGTTTCCTTGGCAGAGTGGTTCCTCAGGCAAAGAAGAGACTCAGACAGTTCATTTGAATCCTCTTTCAGGTGAATGGGGTCCTGATCATAGCCAACGTCAGAGGCACATTTCTTTTGCTATTTGTTACAATGCTTGGCAGTATTGGAAAAGAACCGGTGACTTTGGTTTTTTAGTCCGCTATGGAGCTGAGTTGATTCTTTCAATTGCTCGTTTTTGGGGGAGTCTAGTAAAGTATGATTCAAATGAAGAAAGATACTATACTAAAGGTGTTATGGGGCCAGATGAGTTTCATGAAAAGCTTCCCGGTTCATCAAGGCCAGGACTAAAAAATAATGCTTATACTAATTTTATGGTTGTCTGGACTCTGCTTAGAGCTCAAGAAGTTATCCGTCTTTTGCCCGAAGGCAATAAGAGGCGAATTATGAAGAAGATAAAGTTAGAACAGAAAGAACTTTCACGTTGGGATAGGATTGCTCATAAGATGAAGATGGCAATAAATGATAAAGGCATTATAAGCCAGTTTGAAGGTTATCTTGATTTAAAAGAATTAGATTGGCAGGGCTACAAGAGTGAGTATGAGAATATCCAGAGGTTGGATAGGATTTTAAAGGCTGAAGGTGAATCGCCTGATGCTTATAAGGTTTCGAAGCAGGCTGATTTACTTATGATATTTTACTTGTTTCCTCCTTTTGAGATAGAAGCTATTTTTAAGAGGTTAGGTTATAACCTTGAAAAAGATACCTTAAGAAAAAATTATAATTATTATGTTAGAAGGACTTCTCATGGTTCAACAATGAGTAAAGTCACTCATTGTTTTATCGCTTTAGCTTTAGGTAAGCCTAAAAGAGCCTGGGAGGGATATATAGATGTTCTTGAGTCAGATATCTATGATACTCAAGGTGGGACTACGCCTGAGGGTATTCATGTTGGAGTTATGGGTGGCTCCATTGACATAGCTATAAGGGGTTTTGCCGGAGTGCGTGTCGCTGAAGACAGAATTATTATTGAGCCTCGGCTGCCGATGAAATGGCGGAGTATGAAGTTTGGATTTGCCTATAAAGGAATATGGATCTCTTTAATAATTACTAAACGTCAGGTATCAGTCCTGGTCCAGGGTCAGATCACTATCCCTGTAGAAATTAATGGTAAGTCTTATTATCCTCTCCTAGATAAGGTTTTAAAGGTTCCTTTCCGAAGAAAGCGCGTCAAATAACTTCTTTTTAGCTATTTTTTCGCTTTTGGAA
>CAZWIR010000021.1:5061-9972 GCA_964634315.1 uncultured Planctomycetia bacterium
CATTTATTCTAACTATATTAATGATGAGCTTTGGTTGATAAAAGAAACCGGGTGGGCAAGAGAGCTTCAAGCTATAAGAGAAACTCAGTTTTCCTTGAGCAATGGTTATTTAGGCACTAGAGGTATTTATGAGGAAATACCTTATGATTGTGTACCAGGAACTTATATTGCCGGAATTTACGATAAGATGGCGTCTCAAGTTTCTGAGATGGTCAATTTTTCTAATCCGATTAATTTTAAATTTGCTGTTGGTGGTGAGAAACTTGGCTTAATCGCGATGAATACAATTGACCATAAGAGAACTCTCAACATGAAAAAGGCTGTATTGGCCAGGCATACTGTATATAAGGATAGCAAGAATAGGTGTTATGATTACCAGTCAGTAAGATTTATTTCTAGACACGATAAAAACATAGGAGTTATGCAAGTAGCCTTAACACCATTAGATGCTGCGTGTGCATTAGATGTAAATACTGGTATAGACACATCTGCTTCTAATGCTGGTATTTTAACCGAGGGTCGGAAAAAACATTTTCGGCTTAAAGAGTTAGGGCAATATAAAGGAGCAGGTTATCTTGTTAAAGAAACCTTTGAGAAAAAATATACAGTTATATATTGGGCAGGATTTTATTATCATATTAACAATAAAAAAGTATTATCTAAAGATAATGTATTCACTCTTAAACTTAAGAAGAACCAGACAGTAGTATTTACTAAGGTGTTTTGTATTAAGCATTATCCTCAAAAAGATAATCATATAGCACAAAAAAGAGACGCTTTTAATATATTTTATAAAGCTTTTAAGAATGATTTCTCAACTCTTCTTAAAGACCATATTGATGTTTGGGATAAACTATGGAAGAAGGCTGATGTTGTTATTGAAGGTACAGCTAATATTCAGCAGAATATGCGTTTCAATATTTATCATATGCTTAGCTGTCTTCATTATGACAATGGGTTTTCAAGCATTGGGGCAAGAACTTTAAGCGGCGAGGGATATCGTGGACATATTTTTTGGGATGCAGAAATTTTTCTCCTACCATTTTATCTTTTTACCTTTCCTAAAGTAGCAAAGAATATGCTTCTTTATCGTTACCGAAGATTAGAAGAATCAAAAAAAATTGCTAAGAGAAATGGTTATAAAGGCGCGCAGTTTGCTTGGGAGTCAGCAGGTACTGGAGAGGAAGAGACTCCAACTTGGGCCACAGATATTGATCGGACAATTATCAAAATACACACCCATAAGATGGAACATCACTTAACTGCTGATGTTGCTTACGCTATTAATAAATATTATATAGCTACTGGTGATGATAAGTTTATGCAAGATGCTGGTTATGAGATGCTTATAGAGATATCAAGGTTTTGGGCCTCGCGAGTTCAATACAACAAAAAGAAAGATAAGTATGAAATTAAACATGTTATTGGTCCTGACGAGTTTCACGTTGCCGTAGATAATAATGCTTTTACCAACATGATGGCTAAATGGAATTTATTTGTTGTAGTTAAAATGCTAGAAAGATTAAAGAAAAAAACTAAAGTTTACAATAAGATAATTAAGAAGTTAGATTTAAAAGAAAAGGAAATAAAATCTTGGAAACGAATAGCCTCTCGAATAGTTACTCGGATTAACAAGAAAAGCATTATTGAACAATTCGATGGTTTTTTTAAATTAAAGAAAGTTACTCTAAGCAGAACCGATGAAAATGGTATACCCCTTATACCTTCAAGGATAAAAGCAAAAGATTTAGGTAAAACCCAGATAATAAAACAAGCAGATGTTTTAATGCTTATTTATCTGCTCAATGACATATTCAGTAGAAAGACAAAACTGGCTAATTATGATTATTATATTTCTAAAACAGTACATAAGTCTTCCCTAAGCGCTCCGATGCATGCCTTCATTGCTTCTGAAGCTGGAGACTTACAGCGTGCTTACAATTTTTTTAATGTTGCTATGCGCACAGACATAAGTAATCTTTACGGAAACACTTCTGAGGGGATTCATGCTGCATCTTTAGGAGGAACTTGGCAGACTTTAGTTTTTGGTTTTGGAGGAGTTGCGATTAGAAGGAGCGAGCTATTCATAAATCCTAGTATGCCTCGTTCTTGGCGTAAACTTAAATTTTCTGTAAGTTGGAGGGATAGTTTAGTCAAGTTACAATTAACTAACGATATTATAGAGATAAAAATATCTTGTTCTAAACACAAAAATATAAAAGTAGGTATTTTTGAGAAGTTAAGAATTCTTAAAACCAATAAAACCTATACCTTTAAAAGAGATATTCATGGAATAGTAAAGGAGGCGTATTATTAATGAAAAAAGATAATTTAAGTATTGCTCATTTTCACTGGGGGTTTCCTCCGATAATCGGTGGAGTAGAAACTCATCTTACTATACTTTTACCTCAATTGGTAAAATTAGGGCATAAGGTTAGTTTGCTTACCGGTTCAGTAGAGGGTTTAAGCGGAAGATTTAAGTATGAGGGGGCTGAGGTTTACCGAACTCCGATTATGGATTTAAACTGGCTCTACAAACGGGGTTTAAGTGGTTTAGAAGAGGAGATTACAGAAACTTTTTCTTCTTTCTTAAATGATAGCCACCCTGATATTGTTCACGTTCACAATATGCATTATTTTAGCCCAGTTCATGTTAAGACCTTAGAGAGTTTGAGCAAGAAAAGAGGAGTTCCTTTTGTTCTTACGGCTCATAATGTTTGGGATGATATTCTCTTTTTGGAGCTGACTCATAAGATAAATTGGTCTCAGATTATTGCTGTAAGCCACTTTATAAAAAAGGAAATTATCGGTATTGGTATAGATGATAAGAAGATTACTGTTGTCCACCACGGGGTAGATCAGGATAGATTTATTCCGGGAGTAGATACAAAAACAATATTAGCTAAGTACCCACAACTTAAGGGTAAGAAAGTAATATTTCATCCGGCTCGGATTGGCTTAGCTAAGGGTTGCGATTTCAGTATTAAAGCTATGAACATAGTAAGACAGAAGGATCCTAATGTGATGTTGGTTTTAGCCGGTTCAAAAAATATTATTGATTGGGCAGGCAGCCAACAGAAAGATATTGCTTATTTGGTAGATTTAATAAAACACTTTGGTATGGAAGATAATGTTCTGATAGACATGTATACTCTAGATGAGGTAAAAGAATTGTATGAGGTAAGCGAGATCTGTCTTTACCCTTCTTCTGCGCCGGAGCCATTTGGGTTAACTATGCTTGAAGCTATGGCCATGGCAAAGCCGATGATTGTTACTAACATGGGAGGAATGCCCGAGATCATTAAGCATGGTATTAATGGCTTTGTTGTGCCGGTAAGGGATTTTGAGGCTATGGCAGCAAGGGTATGTCAATTATTAGAAGATGTAAAGCTTAGGGAAAGGTTTGGCTATACCGGAAGGCAAATGGTTGAGTCCCAATATACAAAAGAAAAAGTAACTGAAGAAACCCTGAGGGTTTATAAAAAAGTATTGAGTAATAGGGAGAGTAGTGGGGATGCCTAAAGATTATTTAAATTTTTTAAAGAAAAAATTAAGTAAGGAAAATTTCGATAAGCTTATTGCCTTAGAGAATTCTAAGGTTATTGATTTCATTGGAGAGTATGTAAAACTTTGTAATCCTGGGTCGGTCTTTGTTCGCACAGATGCATTTGAGGATTCAAATTATGTAAGAGAAAAGGCTAAAATTTTAGGTGAAGAGAGGAGTCTAAAAATCAAAGGTCATACAGCTCACTTTGATAGTCCCCTTGATCAAGCTCGAGATAAAAAGAATACTAAGTATCTTGTTTCTAAGAACCTAGAAGGCCAAGACTATCTAAATAGTCTTGATCGCAATGAAGGAATTAGTGAAGTAAGAGATATATTAAAAGATATCATGAAGGGCAAAGAGATGTTTGTCTGTTTTTTTTGCCTTGGTCCGGTTGATTCTGATTTTTCTGTTTTAGCTGTACAGATTACTGATTCTTCCTACGTAGCTCACTCTGAAGATATTCTTTATCGGCCAGGCTATGAACAATTGAAAAAAAATAAAGATCAAGGAGAATTTTTCTCCTTTGTGCATTCCGCTGGAAAATTAGAGAATAATGTAAGCAAGAGTATAGATAAGCGAAGAGTTTATATTGATTTAGAGAATAATTTAGTCTACAGTGTAAATACTCAATATGCCGGCAATACCGTAGGATTAAAGAAACTTTCTTTAAGATTAGCTATAAACAAGGCTTACCAAGAAGGTTGGCTTGCTGAGCATATGTTTGTAATGAATGTTTCAGATCAAGGTGGTGAAAAAGCTTATTTTTGTGGGGCTTATCCTAGCATGTGTGGCAAGACTTCTACAGCTATGCTTCAGGGTGAATCGATTATTGGAGATGACATAGCTTATTTACGAGTCAAAGCCGGTAAAACTTATGCTGTAAATGTAGAGAGAGGAATTTTTGGTATTATAAAAGATGTAAATCCTAATTATGATCCAGTGCTATTTGAATCTTTGATTAAAGAAGGCGAGGTCATTTTTTCTAATATTTTGATTGATAAAGATAAAGGGGTTTTTTGGATTGGTAAGAGTAAAGAAATTCCTCATCAAGGAGTTAATTATGCCGGAGATTGGGAGCCGGGAAAGACTGATGATGAAGGAGAAGAGATACCGCTATCTCACAAGAATGCTCGTTATACTATAAGATTAAAAGATTTAAAGAATGTAGATGAGAATTTAGATAATCCTCAAGGAGTAGAGATTAGGGGGTTAATTTATGGTGGAAGAGATTCGGATACTTCTGTTCCGGTAGAGCAAGCTTTATCCTGGCAGCAGGGAATTATTACTAAAGCTGCAAGTTTGGAGTCAGAGACAACAGCAGCTACTTTAGGTAAGGAAGGAGTAAGAGTTTTTAATCCTATGGC
>CAZWIR010000022.1:0-8083 GCA_964634315.1 uncultured Planctomycetia bacterium
AAGCACCCCCTTTTGTTTAAAAAGTTAATATTTTCAACTACTTTTATATTTTATAACCGAAGGCTTAGTTGTCAAGGAATTTAAATTTAAATTTTTGCCTCTGAAAATACCCTTGATTTACCTGACTATTTTTAGCTTTTAGTCAAAAAAGCCTTATTTTACAAGCAAAAACGCAAAACTAGCGGTTTTTCGAGAAAAATTTCCATAGATTTTTAAATATCTAAGTGGTATAATCTTACCACAAGTTAGAGAGTATTTTAAGCTAGTTTGACTTAAAGATTAGTATAATAAAGATTATGGAGATGGTTTTAAAGAGAGAGAAACAAGAAATAAGACAGAAACTGTTAGAACGTCTTTTGTCTTTGACTAAGAGTGAGATAAAAAGGAGGAGCAAAAATGTCGAGGATAAATTATCAGAGCTACCTTTTTACAAAAAAGCAAAAATGATTATGGTCTACTATCCCTTACGCGGGGAAGTAGATATTTTGAGAAAGATTCGGAGAGATTTAGGAAGTAAACGATTTTGTTTTCCAGTAATGGATTTAGAGGCAAAAAATTTGCGTATCTTTGAGATTTCAAATCTAGAGAAAGACTTTGGTCCAGGACCTAGAGGAGTTATGCAGCCAGATATGCAAAGTTCAAAAGAAGTGGATGTTAAAGATATAGATATGGTGATTGTTCCTGGTTTGGCTTTTGATAGAAAGAAAAACAGACTAGGAAGAGGAGCTGGCTTTTACGATCGCTTCTTGCAAAACGTAACTACGCCTACCAAAAAAGTAGGTATTGCCTTTGAATTTCAAATCCTAGAAAACCTTCCCACAAATCTTTCCTGGGACCAGAAAGTCGATACAGTTGTTAGCGAAGATTTCGTTATCTAAGGTATTGATTTTTCCTGGTTAAAATACTATAGCGTAATATTTGCCTGTAAAGATATGAGGAGGGTGCATGATTATCACTGTTATTTACATACTATCTGGTGTTATTGTCGGGTTGCTTTTTGGTTGGTGGTTAAGTAAGGTTGTTGAAAAAGGTAAGTTAAAGAAAGCCAAAGAAGAGGCAGAAAAGATATTAAAAGAAACCAAGTTTAAAACTGAGGAGATCAGAAGAAAATCAGAGTTAGATGGAAAGGAATTGCTTTATAAGCTAAGGGTTGATTTTGAAAATCAAAATTCTTCCAAAAAGGAAGAGATTGGTCAGCTAGAGAAGCGTCTTCTGCAGAGAGAGGAAAATTTAGACAAGCGTCTAAATTTTATTGAAAACAAAGAGCGAGAATTGCGTCGCAGCGAGGAGAACATAAAGAGAGTATCCCAAGAGGTAGAGCGTAAAAACCAGTCTTTGGGTGGTTTGATTGAAGAAGAGAAAGAGAAGTTAAAAAGAATTTCTTCTTTGAGTCCTCAAGAGGCAAGAGAGTTATTACTTACGAGATACGAGGAAGAACTACGCGGGGATAAAGCCAAGATGATTCGAAGTATGGAAGAGGAAGTTAAAGAGGAGGCGGATAAAACAGCAAAAGAAATAATTTCTCAAGCTATTCAAAAATGTGCTGTGGAGCACACTACTGAGACTACTGTAAGCGTAGTTTCTCTGCCTAATGATGAGATAAAGGGAAGAATTATTGGTAGGGAAGGCCGTAACATAAGAATGTTTGAGACGGTTACTGGTGTTGATCTTATTATTGATGATACACCGGAAGCAGTAAGCGTATCTGGTTTTGATCCTATTCGCAGAGAAGTTGCTCGCCTGGCATTGGAAAAATTAGTTCAGGATGGGAGAATCCATCCGGCAAGAATAGAAGAGATAGTAGAGAAGACTAAACAAGAATTTGACAAGAAGCTCGTAGAAGAAGGAAAGTCCGCAGCCTTTGATGTTGGAATACACAATTTACACCCAGAGGTAATAAAATTATTAGGTAAATTAAAGTACCGTACTAGTTTTGGTCAAAATGCTCTTCAACACTCAAAAGAAGTATCGATTATTATGGGTATTTTAGCAACAGAATTAAATTTAGATACTCGGATTGCTAAGAGAGCCGGATTGCTTCATGATATTGGTAAAGCTATTGATCATCAGGTAGAGGGTACCCACGCTCAGATAGGAGCTGATTTGCTAAGAAGGTATGGAGAAAATGAGTTAGTTATAAATGCTGCTGAGGCTCATCATGAAGAGGCAGAATTTAAATCTTTATTTTCTTTGTTAGCGTTAATAGCTGATGCTATTTCAGCAGCTCGTCCAGGAGCCAGGCGTGAAACTTTAGAGACTTACGTAAAAAGATTAAGACAACTTGAGACAACTGCTAATTCTTTTGAGGGGGTAGAGAAGAGTTTTGCTATCCAGGCTGGAAGAGAGATTAGAGTTATGGTTCAGCCGGGGAAGGTAAAGGATGAAGAGATCAGTCTTCTTGCTTATGAAATAAAGAAGAAATTAGAGCAGGAGTTAGATTACCCTGGTAACATAAAGATTACTGTAATTAGAGAAACTAGGGCTGTAGATTACGCTAAATAAGAGGTTTTAAAGGGTCATTATTTTATTTGTAGAACCAGCGAACAGGGTATAAAATAAGGAAATTAAAATGAAGATACTATTTATCGGTGATATTGTTGGTAAGCCTGCTAGGAGCTATCTTAAGGAAATTCTTCCTTCAGTAAGAAAGGATTTAGGGCTAGATTTTATTATAGCTAATGGTGAAAATGCTGCTGGAGGTTCAAGCTTAACTCCTGATACTGCAGAAGATATTTTTGTTGCCGGGGTAGATGTAATGACTAGCGGAGATCATATTTTTAAGAAAAAAGAGGCCAGAGAGGTATTGGATACTCGGGATCTTATTAGACCTTTAAACTATGGGGATTTGGCTTATGGTAGAGGCTATATAATAAAAGAGGTAGGTGGGGTAAAGATAGGAATTATTAACCTTATAGGCAGAGTATTTATGCAACCGGTTGATTGTCCTTTTAAAGCCGTAAAAAGCATTCTTGAAGATGTAAAGAGGGAAGCTAAAATAATTTTTGTTGATATGCATGCTGAAGCAACTAGTGAGAAGGTAGCACTTGGACATTTTCTTTCAGGAAAAGTTAGTGCGGTCTTAGGCACTCATACCCACATTCCAACAGCCGATGAAAGAATTATAGATAATTTTACTGCTTACATTTCTGATGTAGGAATGACTGGAAGCTTTGATTCTGTCATTGGCAGAGAAAAACATCAGGTTATCGAGAGATTTATTACTAATATGCCTGTACGGTTTAATTTAGCTCAGGGTGATGTTCGGATGCAAGCAGTATTAGTTGAAGTGGATGAAGAAAGTGGGAAAGCTTTGTCGATAAAGAGGGTTGAGTATAGAAGAGAGGATTTAAGTTAATAAGCGAGGTGTGTTATGGCTTGGAATGGTGAAGAAAAAAGAAATTTTATAAGAGCCAATTTTCCTTGTAAAATACTTATTTATACCCCGTCAGAACATACTCTTATTTCACATACTGAAAATATTGGAGCCGGAGGGGTAAGGGTTATAATCGAGGAGAGTTTAGATATCTCTTCTCTTGTGGGATTAGAGATTTTTCTAAGTGGTGCTCAGATAATTTGTAAGGGTAGGATAGTTTGGGTAGTAGGAAAATCTGGTTCTAAGAAAGCAGAAGGCAATATTTGGGATACTGGTATAGAGTTTTATGAGATTTCCGATAGGGACAGAAAAATAATAGAAAAGTTTGTAAACACTGTTATTTCTGACTAAAAATGATTTTAGAAAGAATCAGCTCTCCAAAAGATTTAAAAAAATTAACCCCGGAAGAACTAAAAACCCTTAATCAAGAAATAAGAGATTTGATTGTTAAGGTGGTATCGAAGAAAGGAGGCCACCTGGCCTCATCTTTAGGAGCGGTAGAACTATGTGTTGCTTTGGGGATTTGCCTGGATTTACCTAAAGATTCTCTTATATTTGATGTTGGTCATCAAACTTATGCTCATAAAATTATTACTGGCAGAAGGAATGCTTTTCTTAACTTAAGGGAGTATCAAGGGATTAGCGGTTTTCCTAATTGCAAGGAATCTAGCTATGATGTTTATATATCCGGTCATGCTTCTACAGCTATTTCCTGGGCTCAAGGAATTGCAGAGGCAAAGCGGTTAAAAGAAAATAATTCTAAGACCGTAGCTGTTGTTGGCGATGGATCTTTAACTGGTGGGATGTGTTTCGAAGCTTTGAATTCATCTGGTCACTCACAAAGCGATATTCTGGTAATTGTTAATCATAATGAGATGAGTATTTCTCCCTCAGTTGGTGCATTAAGCAGTCATCTTACTAAAATTATATCAGCTCCTGTTTATAATCGGATCAAAGGTGAATTAGAAAAATTTCTAATTCATTTTTCCTTGATGAAGCGAGTAGTTAAAAGAGCTAGGAAGTTCGAAGAGACGGTGAAAGGTTTGATTGTGCCAGGATTATTCTTTGAAGAGTTAGGCTTTCGTTATTTTGGTCCTATTGACGGACATAATTTAGATGTATTAATTCCGACTATAAATAATATTATTTCACTAAAAGGACCCAAGATTCTGCACGTAGTTACTAAGAAGGGAAAAGGCTATAAGTTTTCTGAAGATAACCCAGAGAATTTTCATGGGGTTTCTTCTTTCAGTATTGCCACTGGTAAATCTAAACCTAAAATTGGCGATGATTTTAGTGAAGTTTTTGCTGAGAAGCTCAAAAGTCTAGCTAAAGATGATAAGAGAATTATGGCTATAACTGCAGCTATGCCTAAGGGGACAGGTCTTGATCTATTTCAGCAGGAGTTTCCTAAAAGGCTTTTTGATTTAGGTATTGCTGAATCCCATGCAGTTGGTTTTGCTAGCGGTATGGCAAAGCAAGGACTAAAACCAGTTGTGGCTATTTATTCTACATTCCTGCAACGGGCATATGATCAGATAATTCACGATGTTGCTTTGCAAGACTTAAATGTAGTTTTTGCAGTGGATAGAGCTGGAGTAGTCGGAGAAGACGGACCTACTCATCACGGTGTATTTGATATAGGTTATTTAAGATTAATACCCAAGATGGTTTGCATGGCCCCTAAGGATAAAGAGGAGCTAGAAGATATGTTAGAGTTTTCATTAAGCCTTTCTTCGCCAGCCAGTATTCGTTATTCTAAAGGGTATGCTTATTCTTTAGGTAATAGAGAGCCAATTAAATTGGGTAAGTCACAGGTTATAAACGAAGGTAAAGATGTTTGTATAGTTGCCTTAGGTTCAATGGTAAAGGTAGCTAGTGAGTGTATCTCAATATTAAAAGAAGATGGAATTAATGCGTCTTTAGTAAATGCTCGTTTTATAAAACCGTTAGATGAAAATCTATTAAATAAATTAGCTAATAAATTTAATTTAATTATTACCGTTGAAGAAGGATCTCTAAATTGTGGGTTTGGATCAGCGGTTTTAGAATTTTATGGGCAAGAGAATCTTCTTGGCAGGGTAAGGGTAGAGAGAGCTGGTTTTCCCGATCAGTTTATCCCAGCCGGCAAGAGAGAGAAACTCCTTGATATTTACGGGCTCAACGCTCTTTTATTAGCTAAGAGGATAAAGAAGTTATTAGGTGATAATAATTATGCCTAAAGTAAAGATAAATAAGGATAGATGTAAAGGATGTGGGCTCTGTATTATGCACTGTCCCTTGAAGAGCCTAGAGCTTTCGTCAACTTTAAATAAGCGAGGGGTTAAGTTTGCTAATTTTAAAGAGGGTGCTAAATGTAGTGGCTGTGGATTTTGTTTTCTAATTTGTCCGGATAATTGTATTGAAATACAAAAGTAAGATGGCAAAAAATAAAAGACAAACTAAAGTATTAATGAGTGGGAATGAGGCAATGGGAGAGGCTGCTGTTAGAGCCGGCTGTAAGCTTTATGCCGGATATCCAATAACTCCCCAGAATGAATTAACAGCTTATATGGCTAAGCGGATGAGAGAAGAAGGCCAAGTTTTTATTCAGGCTGAGAGCGAATTAGCAGCCATTAACATGGTCTTTGGTGCTTCAGTTACGGGAGTTAGGACAATGACGTCTTCTTCGAGCCCGGGGATTTCCTTGAAACAGGAGGGTATTTCTTATTTAGCCGGATGTCAGCTTCCAGCAGTTATAATTAATGTGATGCGGGGAGGCCCTGGTTTGGGCAATATCGGTTCCAGCCAGAGTGACTATTTTCAGGCTACTCGAGGAGGCGGACATGGAGATTATTTTACGCCAGTCTTAGCCCCTTGGAGCGTAGAGGAGGCAATAAAGCTAGTTGTTCTTGCCTTTGATTTAGCTGATTACTATAGAAATCCGACTTTAATCTTAGCTGATGCAATAATTGGACAGATGATGGAGCCGGTTGAGTTATCTTTTAAAAGGGAGTTTAAGAAGAAGTTATCAAAAAAATCTTGGGCTTTGACCGGGGCTAAAAAAAGACCGGCTAATGCAGTGATGTCTTTGCTCTTAGGAGAAAGAGCACTTGAGAAACATAACCAGAAGTTAGGAGAGAAGTGGGAGAAAATGAAAAAGAATGAACAGAGATTTTCTACCTACAAAACAAAAGATGCTAAATACTTAATCATCGCTTATGGGTCTCAGGCAAGAATTGCTTTTGAGGCAGTAGATATTTTAAGAAAGCAAAAAATAAAGGCTGGATTATTTCGGCCGATAAGTCTTTGGCCCTATCCTGAGAAGGGTTTAAAGGAAGTAACCAAAGGGCTAAAGAAGGTTTTGGTTGTTGAGCAATCCTTAGGCCAGATGGTTGAAGATGTGCGAGCGATTTTACCCTCTAAAGAAGTTTCTTTCCTGGGTAAAGCCGGAGGAGGAATTCCTCAGGCAAAAGAGATTGTAAAAGTTATAAAGAAAAAGTTATGAAAAATGAATTCTCTTTGCCCAAGTCCTTACGTAATATAGACACTCACTATTGTTCTGGTTGTGGCCACGGAATTCTGCACCGTTTAGTGGCTCAGGCAATAGATGAGCTGGGTTTGAAAGAGAAGGTAGTAGGAATTGCACCAGTCGGTTGTGCAGTTCTAGCTTATAATTACTGGGATTTTGATGTTTCTGAAGCTGCCCATGGCCGGGCTTTAGCCGTTGCTACCGGGATAAAGAGATCTCGTCCTAATCTAACAGTGTTTACTTACCAAGGGGATGGAGATTTAGCTTCTATTGGCATTGCTGAAACCTTACATGCTGCAAATAGAGGAGAGAACTTAACTTGTATTTTTGTCAATAATGCTTGTTATGGGATGACTGGTGGACAGATGGCTCCAACTACTATTATTGGGCAAAAAACTACTACTACTCCCTGGGGTAGGAATCCGGCTTTTGGTGATGGTTGGCCATTGAGAATAGTTGAGTTGTTGGCGCCTTTAAAAGGAGTAAATTATCTTGTTCGTGGTTCAATAAGCAAACCTCAAGGAGTTAGGCAGACTTATCAATATATAAGACAAGCATTTATTAATCAAATAGAGAAAAAAGGTTTTTCACTGGTAGAAGTTTTAAGTCCCTGTCCTACTATTTGGAAGAAGACTCCAACTGAAGCAGTAAAATGGATTGATCAAGAAATGGTAAAGGAATTTCCTCTAGGAGTTGTTAAAGAATAAAGAAGAAAGATGAAGAGAAGAACAGAGATTTTAATTTCTGGTTTTGGTGGCCAAGGCATAATGAGCTTAGGTAAGTTTGTAGCCAAAGCTGCTCTTGGGGAAGGCAAACACACAACTTACTTTCCTTCTTACGGTGCTGAGATGCGTGGAGGTACTGCTCATTGTTGTGTAAAGGTCTCTGATTCACCAATAGCTTCTCCTTTTTTCGACTGTCCAGATGTAGCTTTACTTTTTAATCAACCGTCTTTAGAAAAATTTAAAAGTAAAATAAAAAAAGGTGGAATTGTTATTCTTAATTCTGATCTTATAAGTAGTAAGTTTTCTTTTGATAGTGTTAAGATATTTTGTTTGTCTTTAAACAAAATAGCCCTTGATTGTGGTAACATAAAGGTTGCAAATGTAGTTGCTTTAGGGGCGCTACTTTTCCTAGACCCAAGTATTTTTAAGAAAGAGACTTTGATTAAAGCCCTAAAAGAAACATTTAAGAACCAG
>CAZWIR010000022.1:8183-9948 GCA_964634315.1 uncultured Planctomycetia bacterium
TAAATGCCAAGAATAAGATTTGCTCCCTCTCCCACAGGATATTTACATATTGGCGGAGCACGTACTTGTATGTTCAATTGGCTCTATGCTAAGCATATCGGCGGTGAGTTTGTTTTGCGAATTGAAGATACTGATTTAGAACGTTCTAAGAAGGAATACCTTGATGAGATTTTAGAGAGCATAAAGTGGCTGGGTATGGATTGGGATGAGATTTGTTATCAATCTAAACGTTTTGATATTTATCGAGAATATGCTAACAAGTTAGTTCAAGAGGGCAAGGCTTACCATAAAGAAGGGGCAATATTTTTTAAATATGATTTCGAGAGCGTAGAGATAGATGATCTAATCCGCGGGAAGATTATCTTTACCGAGCTACCTAAAAGCGAAGAGGTAATTATAAAGAGCGATAAGTCTCCAACCTACAACTTTAGTTGTTGTATTGATGATGCCCTGATGAAGATAAGCTGTGTAATAAGAGGTGAAGATCATATATCTAATACTCCTAAGCAGATTTTAATGTATAAAGGCTTAGGTTTTCAACTACCTCAGTTTGCTCATGTTCCCTTAATCCTTTCCCCGGGAGGCGGAAGGCTTTCCAAGAGATTTGGAGCAACCTCAATTAGAGAGTATAAAGAAATGGGTTATTTATCTAAAGCTATAGCCAATTATCTCTTACTTCTAGGTTGGTCACCAGGAGATAATAAAGAGATATTCTCTTTAGATCAGGCTAAAGATATCTTTGAAATAAATAGCGTTAATAAGACTGGAGCAATATTTTCTATAGATAAGCTGAATTGGGTAAACAATGAGTATATAAAGGGAATGAAAAAGGATGAGTTCACTGATTTAGTTGAAGATTTCCTAAAGACTAAAGATTTTCTTCCCCAAGGAGTAGAAAGAAGTTATTTAGAAAAGGTCGCTTCTCTTTTCCAGGGTAGGGTTTTAAAGTTATCAGATTTAGTTGATTGGTCCCGATTTTGCTTTTATGATGATTTTAGCTATAGCGAGGATACAAAAGGTATCTTAGAGAGAGATCTTTCCAAAGAAATTAAGACCTTAATAGAGAGGGTAAAGACAATTGGAAACTTTAATGCCGAAGCAATTGAAAAAGAATTCAGAACTACAATTACAGATTTAGGGTTGAAGATGAAGGATTTAGTTCACCCTACTCGGGTTGCCTTAACCGGTAAGCGAGTTGGTCCGGGATTATTTGAAACAATGGAAGTTTTAGGGAAAGATAAAGTTTGCCAAAGGTTAAGTAAATTGATTGATTATTGGACACAAGGAGGTTCTGATGCGTAATTTAATCTTAGGATTGTTTTTTCTTGTCTTTCTTGTAAATGTGAACGGTTGCCAGGCTGTAAAAAATACAACTATAGGAGCAGGGGTAACAGTTTATGGATTTGGCAAGGGCTTAGCTGATGATGCTTATGATACCTGGGAATCAATCGAGCGAGCTGATGAATGGATTAAAGAGAATTACTGGTAATTTCCTTGAGAAATTATTTACCTACCCAGCTTAATTAATATCAAGATAGCAATAAAATAGTCAATAAGGTATTGCTTTTTTTAGCTTGAGAGCAAAAGAGCAAAAAAGCATTTTTATTTTTCTATATTCTTGTTTTTTTACTAAAAATGTGTTATCTATTAAGTGGATGTTGATTGATAATTAGGTCTCTTCGGATAAAGGCAAATCCCGAGTAATTGGGAGACGCAAAACCACCTGTCCTGCTAGGATAGAGGGGTTACCCAGAGGGGGAAGTTA
>CAZWIR010000023.1:0-6489 GCA_964634315.1 uncultured Planctomycetia bacterium
TTCCTGACGGGACAGCAATTACTATTCTTGGTCCAATTGCTATCCTTCGGGGATAGGCTTTTTTTATAAAATAGCGCAACATTTGTTCAGTTACACCAAAATCAGCGATGACACCGTCTTTCATCGGCCTTATCGCTACTATGCTTCCAGGAGTTCTTCCTAGCATTCGCTTGGCCTCTTCACCTACTGCTAAAGGAATCCCGGTAGCTTTATAGATTGCACAAACTGAAGGTTCACAGAGAACAATCCCCTCTCCTCTTAAGTAAACTAAAGTGGTAGCAGTACCTAAGTCGATACCAATATCGGTAGAGAATGTTCCTAGTAAATTACTGATTCGCTTTAAAAGTAGCTTTAAGATCCGCATTTTTTTAAATTATAAGTTTTCCTGTACATTAGATAATAACAAATGTCTAAAAAAATGTCAACAATAACTGTAAGCAAATTAATAGCCTTTTTTAGTATTTAAAAACCGCACCGGTTGATGCTGAAGTAACCATTTTTCCGTAACGATAAAGATATCCTGATTTTACCTTTGCTGGTAAGAGTTTTATTGACTTTTTTCTTTTGGTAATTTCAGAATCGCTTAGTTTAGCTTCAAGTTTTCTTTTGGGTATATCAATAATGATAGTATCTCCGTCTTTTAAATAAGCGATTAGTCCTCCACAAGCTGCTTCTGGTGAAACATGACCGATGCAGGGACCGCGAGTTCCTCCGGAAAACCGGCCGTCAGTAATCAGAGCTACGTGATTATGTAAGCCTAAGCCTACGATTGCTGATGTTGGCGAAAGCATTTCGCGCATACCTGGCCCACCACTAGGACCTTCGTAACGGATTACAACAACTTCTCCCTTCTTAATTTTCTTGTTCAAAATTGCAGTCATGGCATTTTCTTCAGAATTAAAGACTCTAGCTTTTCCGGAAAACTTTAGCATGTTAGAATTTACCGCTGATTGCTTAACTACACAACCCTCTGTTGCTAAATTACCATAAAGAACAGCAATCCCGCCTTGTTTGTGATGAGCCTTGTTAAGCGGACGAATTACATCTTCATTTCTAATGTCTGCTTTCTTTGCGATTTCTTTTATATTTTTTCCACTAACGCTATTATTTTCTTTTATTTTGCTTATAAATCTTTTCAGTACCGCTGGAATACCTCCGGCATAGTGTAGGTCTTCCATAAAATAGTCACCACCAGGCCGTAAGTTTGAAATATGCGGAGTGTCTTTACTTATTCGATCAAAGTCATTTAAGTCTAAGTTTACTTTAGCTTCTTTTGCGATAGCCATTAAATGCAGAACAGTATTAGTTGAACCACCCAAAGCCATATCTACCCGAATAGCATTCTCTAAAGATTTTTTGTTTACAATATCTCGAGGGGTGATTTTTTCTTTTAGTAATTCCACTATTCTTTGACCACTGCTATAGGCAATTCTTATCTTCTCATTTAATACTGAGGGGCTAGTGGCACAATATGGTAAGGAAAACCCTAGGCTTTCAGTAATACAGGCCATAGTGTTAGCTGTATATAGTCCTTGGCAAGAACCAGCCGAAGGACAAGCCTCAATCTCTAAGTTTTGACGTTGACACTCATTAATTTCACCCGCCTTGAATCTTCCTACAGCTTCAAAAGTATCTCTGACTAAAGAGAGCTTTTTAGTGCCAATATGACCAGCAAGCATTGGACCAGCTGTTACTACTATAGTAGGAATATTTACTCTCAAAGATCCCATTATCATCCCGGGAGTAATTTTATCACAATTTGTAAGTAGGACTAAGGCATCTAAAGCATGAGCAGAACTAATGCTTTCAATTATATCAGCAATTAACTCTCGTGAAGGAAGGGATTGGTTCATTCCTTTATGTCCCATGGCGATGCCATCACAGATTCCCGGAACACCAAATATAAAAGGAGTGCCGCCTGATGATTCTATCCCTCTTTCGATGTATCGCTCCAGAGTGCGCATATTAATATGGCCAGGAATTAGATCGGTAAAACCAGAGGCAATTCCGATAAAGGGCTTGTTGATATGGGAAGAGCTTAAACCTGTTCCATAGAGAAGTGCTCGATTAGGCATTCTCTCTAAACCTTTTTTTGATTTATCTGAACGCATTGTTTTACCCTCCTTTAGTCTGCTCCTTCTAAGACTCCCAGGTCTTTTTCTTCCTTTAAAAAATCTTTCTTAGATTTGTTTACTTTTACAATTTTAACATACTTATTGACTGCTTCCTTAGAATTTTTTATATTCAGCTTATCAAAAAGAAAGGAAAATTCTTCTTCAAGAACCTGTGAGATTCTCTCTCTTACGTCATGTGGAAGAGAGTGAATTTCCTTTTTAAAAGGTCCTAGGGCTTTTTTTCTGGTCTTATAAATAAATTGATCATTAGTCCAATCTGGTTTTTTCTCACTAGCACACTCTTTATGCAACCAATCATAAATTTTTTCCTTCAAAGGTAATGGAAGGTAATCATAGGTAATATTTTGAAATTGAGTTGCTAAATGAATTTCGGCACAACCTACTTCTGGGAAACGATGAAATGCTTCGCTAGGCAAAGTTGAAGCTCCGTGTTGAACTGCTCCGGCCATACCATAGTTTTTACGGCCAATTTCAGAAAGCTTAGTTAAGGTATCAAAGTCAATACTAACTTTAGCAATAGTGCCATCAGGTAGGACCACTCCTCCGTGGCTAGTTCCGGTCTGAATGCTTATTTTAGAGATACCCTTTAAAGAACCAATTTCCTTTTTATATCCGTCCATGTAAGCTTGGAGTTCTTCCGGTGTAGAATTCTTTCCACCAACTTCACCGATTTCTCCTCCAATTGATATTTCCAGGCCTTGAGGCTGCAGCCCTCTTATATGTTTTGTAAATAGAGCGCAAACCTCATAATTAAGTCTTTGTTGCTCATCTAAAGTCTCTTTATCTAAGTCGACTAGAGTAGATGAATCAATATCAATATTGTAAAATCCGGACTCTATTGCTTCTTTGATTAGATCTTTTAAAGGGGTAACTTCAGCGTCACTGTTCTTTAAGTAGTTAGCTGCCTTAACCTGAAAGTGATCACCCTGGATAAATATCGGGCCCTGGTAACCCTCTCTCATTGCTGCTAGAAGAATAATTGAGCTATATTCTAATGGCCTTTGATCAGTGTAACCAATCTCACTTTTAGCAATTTCAAAGATGAATGCTCCGGCATTTATCTTCTTGGCTGCTCTATATACCGCTCGAACTAAATCAAAAGTAAGAGATCTAATATTCATTGCCGGAACAGTAAATCCGGTTACATCTTTTCTGCCCATAGCCTCGTACAAGCCCTGTATTGACGAGAGAACTGTTCCTAGCTTTTTAGCGCAAGTGTGAGTAACCCAAAAACAGAGTCTTCTTAGGTGGGGGTCTTCTCCAAGAACTATTGTATTAACTAAGTTGTTAATATTTTCCTCACGGAATATTTTTTCATCCTTAATCACGATATCGCCGTCTTTTTCCTCAATTGCCTTGTTGTTTAGAAGCTCAGCTTCGCTTTCATAGATCATTTAATCCTCCTTTTAAATTTATTAAGTAAGAATTTTTATTAATTTATAATATGCATTTATCTCTATATCTTTTGGTCGAATTGCCTTAGATAAGGCAATTATGGCTAATTTTCCTTCTTTTATGGTTACGCACTTATCAGTTTTTCTTGATTTTAGGAGTTCAAATGCGTAACTGGCATAACGAGCTGCGATGATGCGATCAAAGGCTGTTGGACGGCCACCACGTTGAATATGGCCTAGAACCACTTCTCTGGTCTCTAAGCCAGTAATCTTATTGATTTTTTCAGAGATATCAGCAGCCTTGGCTTTTCCTTCAGCAACCACAATTATCCAGCTAACTTTACCCTGAATATTTCCTTCAACAATTTCCTCACAGATTTTTTTCATATTAAAACTTTTCTCTGGCAGTAAAACTTCTTCGCAACCACCAGCTAAGGCTACCCTTAAAGCAATATACCCACAGTCACGGCCCATAACCTCGACTACGAATATTCGCTCTAGGGAAGTAGCCGTATCCCTTATTTTGTCTAAAGCATCTAAGGCTACATTGATTGCTGTGTCAGCCCCAATGCTCATTTCTACACCATTAACATCATTGTCAATAGTAGCCGGAATTCCTATGACCGGAATCGAGTATTTAGTAGCTAAAAGATGGGCTCCGGTTAAGGAACCGTTACCGCCAATAACAGCTAAACCATCTATTTTGTTATCACGAAGAGTCTTCACTGCCTGGCGTTGACCAGCTAGAGTTTGAAACCTCTTTGAGCGAGCTGTTTTTAGGATTGTACCGCCGGTATTAATAATTCCTGAGACCGAACGGTGATCTAGTAGTTTCAAATCTCCTTCAATAAGACCTTGATAACCACGGAGTATACCATAAACTTCAGTGTTACACGCGTAAGCACTTCGGACAAAAGCCCTAATTGCCGCATTTACTCCGGCACAGTCACGGGTTAATACTCCAATTCTCTTCATTTTTTTTAGGTTCCTTCCTGCCAGCTTGAGAGATATTTTTTTTGCTCAGCAGTTAACTTATCTATTTTTATACCCAGAGCATTAAGTTTGAGCTGGGCAACCTTAGCGTCGATTTTAGCAGGCACTTTATAAACCTTTTTTTCAAGTTTTTTGTGGTTTTTAGCAATATATTCGCAACTTAAAGCCTGGTTAGCAAAACTTAAGTCCATAACTTCAGCCGGGTGTCCTTCGGCGCAGGCAAGATTAACTAATCTCCCCTCTCCTAATAAATAGATTCTCTTTTTACTTTTTAAAGTGTACTCGTCTACTAAAGGCTTAACTTCACGTTTGGTTATAGCCATTTTTTCTAAAGCCTTAATGTTAATCTCTACGTCAAAGTGTCCAGAATTACAGATAATCGCTTTATCTTTCATTAAAGGAAAATGTTCTTTAGATATAACATTTATATCACCGGTAAGAGTGATAAAGATATCACCGACTTTTGCGGCTTGCTTCATCGGTATTACTCTAAAGCCATCCATAATTGCTTCTAAACCTTTTAGGTGATCAACTTCACAGACAATTACATTTGCCCCCATACCAGCAGCTTTACGGGATGCTCCCTTACCGCACCAACCATAACCAACAACAACTACAGTAGTTCCGGCAATTAATTTATTAGTAGCTCGGATTATTCCGTCAAGAGTTGACTGTCCGGTACCATAGCGGTTATCAAATAAATGTTTAGTGTAAGCATCATTTATAGCAATAACCGGATATAAAAGCTTGCCTTCATTTTGTAAAGCCTTAAGCCGAATTACTCCGGTAGTCGTTTCTTCGGTGCTGGCCCAGGGCAGTTTTACCTTTTTCCCTAAAGCCGCTCTTTTATGGATTGTTGATACTAAGTCAGCGCCGTCATCAAGGGTAATCTCAGGGTTTTCGCCTAATACCGCATCAATATGTTTATAGTAAGTCTTATTATCTTCGGCATTAATCGCAAAGGTTTCAATACCATAATCAAGGACTAATGAAGCGGCAGTGTCATCTTGAGTTGATAAAGGATTAGACGCACAAACTAAGCTGCGAGCCCCGGCCGCCTTTAAAGTTAAAGCTAAGGCTGCAGTTTCAGTAGTAACATGTAAGCAGGCCCCAATAGTTAATCCTTTAAGTGGTTTTTCTTTATCGAAGCGTTGGCGAATTCGTTCAAGAGCCGGCATTCTTTTTAAGGCCCACTCAATACGTTTTTTACCCGACCCTCTTAAAGTTTTATCTTTTATATCGTAGTTCACTTGTTTCTCCCTTTTATTTTAAAGCACTCTTTAAATCATCCACTTTATTTGTTTCTTCCCAAGTAAAACCCTCATTCTCACGACCAAAATGTCCGTAAGCAGCTGTTTTTGTGTATATTGGCTGTAATAGATTTAGCTCTTTGATAATTCCAGCCGGAGTAAGTTTAAAAACTTGGCGTACGACTTTTGAAATCTTTTCTTCATCAACTTGAGAGGTTCCAAATGTATTCACGCTTACCGATACCGGTTCAGCTACACCAATACAATAGGAAAGTTGTATTTCGCAAGCTGAGGCGATACCAGATTTAACAATATTTTTTGCAATGTAGCGGGACATATAAGATGCTGAACGGTCTACTTTTGAAGGGTCTTTACCACTAAAAGCTCCGCCACCATGACGAGCATAGCCGCCATAAGTATCAACGATAATTTTCCGTCCGGTTACCCCGGTATCAGAAACTGGTCCACCGACTTCAAAGCGCCCGGTACCATTAATAAAATACTTGGTGTTACTATCTAGCATATCTTTAGGCACTATTTGCTCAATTACTAATTTTCGAATATCATTTTGTAAAACATCCATCTTTGCATTTTTGCTATGGTGAGCACCAATAATTATTGCATCGATTCTTTTCGGTTTTCCATTCTGGTATTCAACTGATACTTGGGCTTTTCCATCCGGGCGTAAGTAATCGAGAGTTCCGTCTTTACGTACTT
>CAZWIR010000023.1:6589-9918 GCA_964634315.1 uncultured Planctomycetia bacterium
GCTACCATTACAAAACCTCGAGTAACCAAGGCTTCACAGGCTACCCGTCCTTTAGTATCACAAGCCAATACTGCATCTAATACAGCGTCGGATATTTGATCACATACCTTATCAGGATGTCCCTCGGTTACTGACTCTGAAGCAAAATAGGTCTTCATTTTTTTGTCTCCTCTTCTTTAGTAGCTTCAACCTCTTGGTTATTAGTTTCCCCTTCGTTAGTTTCAACCTTTTGGTTATTATTTTTATCTTCGCTAGTTTCACCCTCAGCATTTACCATGTCCTTTCCGGCTAATGCTGCAAATTCCTCTAATTTTGGCAAGTCTTTTAGAGTATTAATACCGAAATACTCTAGGAACTTTCGTGTGGTAATATAAAGAAATGGTTTTCCGATGACATCTTTTCTTCCGGCAATTTTTATTAAACCTAGTTCTGAAAGCTTTCGAGCTACTCCGTCGACATTGACTCCTCGAATAGCTTCAATTTCAACTCTAGTAACCGGTTGCTTGTAAGCAACTACTGCCAAGGTTTCTAAAGATGCTGTGGAAAGTTTTTGTTTACTTCTTTCTTGATACATCTTCTTAACCCAGGCTTCAGTATCTGGGGCTGAACACATCTGGTATCCGCCAGCAACTTTAACGATACAAATTCCCGAAGAACGATCCCGGTATCCAAGAGCTAGCTCATCTAAGGCTTCTTCGGTTTCTTTGCGGCTGTTTTCTAAAACCTCAACAAGCTCTCCGATTTCAATCGGGCGCTCATTAATAAATAGTAAGGCTTCAAGAATTGATTTTATATTTGTTTTATCCATTTACAGTGATCCTTTACTTGCGTTGACGATAGATTTCATTAAGCAGTTCTTCACTACTGTCAATTTGCGGTTTTCCCTCTAAGGCTCGCTTAATCATACTATCGGCTTCACTACTTTTATATTGAAGACGTTTTAAGATCTGTTTAGTCTCATCAACAACTTTTTTACCCAGAGGTTCTTTCAGGGCCTCTCCTGGCTTTATTAAAGCAAACCGGCCAACCTTACCTTGCAGATGAGCAATAATTTGTTTGGCCCGCTGCTTTCCTATTCCGGCTAAGCTTTGCAGAAAGTTTTCATCACCATCTTCAATGGCCTGGGCAATTCTTGCTACCGGACGATCAAATGCTCGCAAAGCTGCCTTGGGGCCAACCCCAGAGACACCAATGAATTTTTCAAAGAAATCTCTTTCTAGCTCTTCAACAAAGCCGACCATTACCGGAGTACCGCGGTTCTTATCAAGATTAAAGTAGTGATAGGTAACTAGGGTAACTTCTTCACTATCGTCGCCTAAGCGTTGAGATACGGTCTTAGGGACGCTGATTTCGTAAAAAATACCAGAGACATCTACGACTACCCGATTCTCTTCCTTTTTTACCAGTCTTCCTCTAATTTGATAGATCATATTTTTTTAATCAGACCCACTTAAGAGACGATTTAATTTTTGAGCATGTGAAAAAGCAACTACTAAAGAAAAGGCATCAGCTGTATGTAGAGACATGAATTTTTTTCCGATTACATTTTCAGCCATTTTTTTCACTTGTTGCGAGTTAACATTACCTCGGCCTAAAAAAGCCTTTCGGGCTCGGGTAGGTGAATATTCAAAGAGCTCGGTTTTTTCCTGTTCCGCGAGAAGAACTACCACCCCTCTTACCTGAGCTAATACTCCTAAGGTTGTTGGGTGTCGATAGTGTGAATAGAGTTTTTCAACCACAATTACTTGTGGTTTATACTCTAAAATTTCTTTTTTTAGATTTTCAAAGATATAATTTAATTTTTGAGGAAGCTTTCGCTTCGGATCAGGCTTTACTTGACCCTCTTTGATTAAACTTACTTCTAAGTTTTTTACTGCCGTTATAACATAACCGCAATTTCGCAGGCCAACATCTACGCCTAAAACTACCATCTTACATTTCCTGAGCCAACTCCTCTAATACTTCATCAGGGATATCAAAGTTAGCATAAACTTTTTGAACGTCATCGTGATCTTCCAGGATCTCGATCAATGATAGAAGTCCTTTAGCATCATTACCGGTTACTTTAAGAGTTGAATTGGGTATCTTAGTTAACTCTGAAGATACTGACTTAATCCCTTTAGTTTCAAGCGCTGCTTTAACAGCTTCAAAATTTTTAGGTTCAGTAAAAACTTCATAGTTTTTATCACTGGATTTAATATCCTCAGCTCCAGCATCTACAGCAACTGAGAACAGCTCATCTTCGCTTATTAAAGTCTTATCAACTAAAATGTAGCCTTTAGATGTGAAAATCCAAGCTACACTTCCAGCTCCGGCCATATTTCCCCCTTTCTTAGAGAAAATATTACGAATCTCGGCTGAAGATCTATTTTTGTTATCGGTTAAAGTCTCAACAAGAATGGCCACTCCTCCTGAACCATAACCCTCAAAGATGCAGCTTTCATAGGTTACGCCGGGAAGTTCGCCGGTTCCTTTTTTTATAGCCTTAGCGATATTGTCTTTAGGCATATTTGCTTCATTAGCCCGGGTAATCGCTGTTCTTAAACTCGGGTTTGTATCAGGATTACCGCCACCATTCTTTGCAAATACAGTAATTTCCCTAATTAATTTTGTAAAAACCCGCCCGCGTTTAGCATCAGCAGCACCTTTTTTATGTTTAATGCTTGACCATTTTGAATGTCCACTCATTAATAACCCCCTTTTACTTCAAGAAACCAGTAGCCGCTTTGGCTAACTCATCAGCTTCTTGATTTTCTTCTCTATCGATATGGGTAATCTTAAAATCATCTAACTTTGAAATTAAATTTTTAGCTAAGACAAATAATGGATAAATATTTTGATTTTTTACCTTATAATTACCTTTAATTTGTTCACAAACTAATTGACTGTCAGAAAACACACTAATCTTTTTTTGATTTTCCTCAATAGCATCAATTAAGGGAAAAATTAAAGCCATGTATTCAGCAAAGTTATTGGTTTGAACCCCCAGATAAACACTTCTTTTTTTTAGGAGTTTGCTACCCTGATAAATTAAATAGCCAATACCGCTTTTACCGGGATTACCAATTGATGAACCATCGACGTAAACCTTTATCATATTTCAAGATCCTCAGGTATATATAATATCCGTACGCAACTGTTGCAGGATACCAGATGGTCAAACATCTTTATTTCATTTATGGTTTGATGGTTAAGTCGCATATGACAAGCTCCGCAGCCGCTTCCCTTTACTGGAGCTAAAGCCAAGCCTCCTCGTGAACTCAGTAGATGCTCATATGTGGCTAAAACCTTCGCATCGATTCCTTCAACGAAAGGCTTCCTTTTATTTC
>CAZWIR010000024.1:0-9830 GCA_964634315.1 uncultured Planctomycetia bacterium
AGGTAAATGAGACGCCGATATAAAGAGCAGAAGTAAGCCAAATAGCTATAGCAGCCACGACACTCCAATCGCCTGCAAAAACCCTAATTGTCGTGCCGGCAAGTATAGCTATTATTGCAAAAATAGAAATATGTGCCCCTTTAACTATGCGTTCATAAACATCAGTTAGGGGATCATGCCATAGGCCATGACCTTTACGGCTAGTCATATACTCTGCCTTCTCTGCTAAACCAATTTCTACACCGGTTGCCTGATTATGAATAAGCGGCGTCCAGAAACTAAAACCAGTTTGATAAGTTTCGGAATGCAACCATTGAGTCCAAAAGCGTTTGTTAAACGGATTAATACTCGTATATTCTCTTATTACCGGTAAAAATATGAATTTGAAAAGCCTCACCAAAGGAATATTACCGTATTTCTCTCTCATATAAAGCAAAGCATTCACATTTATAGCTAAAGCAAAAAATACACCGGCCAGTGCCATCCATAAAGGTAAAAGTCCAAAAGCGTTAATCGTTAACACAAAGAAAACAAAAATATAACTGGTAATGGCTTTCACTGCTATAGCATTTACTTCTTTATAAAAACCGTAACCATATCGTAAATCAATTTTTTCGGCGATAGGAACCTCTTCACTTTCATGATTTTCTTGATTAATCCGTCCTAGATATACTTCCATGGTACCTTGCGCCCATTTTCTGGTAGTAGGTTGAGTATATTGCCCAAGAGTATTTTCTATCCCCTCACCAAGCTCCAGATAAGAACGATGTTCAACTTTAGCTCCGTGAGTACGGAAACGTATTGCCACCATAATATCCTCAGATACATAATCTGGCTGAGCACCTTCTAGATATCTTAAAAAAGAAGTTCTGAGTAAACCATTATGGCCGTAAAATCCAACCGCGCCTATTTGACCACGGCCGCGTAAAACTATTCTCCAAAAAGCAGGTATAGCGTCACCTGTCATTCGTGACCCAACACTATAATAACGATTAGTTATATATTGCGAAAATTGTATGATACCAAGCTTATCATCATTATCAAATTCACTAAGAGCATTCATTAATTTCCGGCCATCCTCCATCCTGACGCCGGTATCAGCGTCTACAAACATAAACAATTCGGCATGTGTATATGCTACAAGTTTATTCAAAAGTACACCCTTGTAGCTGCCGATACCTGTTTCGACCAAAGATGGATAGTCTTTGTCTGTATTTTGAACGATTATTTCCATATGATGTTGAAGCATATACATTATACAAAGCGGAGCATCTCTGGTTTTAAACTCAATTTTCTGAACTGCTTTGCTAGCTCTTAGCTTATCCCACAGGTTAAACCTTGCCCATTCAGGCAAAGATCCTTCAAAAAAATTATTTAATTTAAAGTCTTCTTGCTGGGAGAGACATTCAGCAATCTCTTTAATTGACTTATCCTCTCTTATTTTAACCTCTGCCCAAAATTTTTCCTTAGTACCAAAAAATTCTCCTGTAACCTTATTAATATCTTTTATGTCAAAAAAGAATGCTGCAATCACGATTAATTGTTTTGCTAAAATACCACCTATCTCTCCTTCAACCACCTTTAAAAGCAAAGCCGAAACAAATTTATTATAACTTTTGGTTACCCCTGCCGGTTTGGCTAAACAAGTCAACACTTGGTATTTTTTGTACAGCTCTTCTTCTATCTTTCCAACGAACTCTGCATCTTCTTCGGTTAGATCAGTATTAACCATTGGCATCCCAATACCTACAATCTGAGCTGATAATTCTTCATAACGTTCAATTTTTTCTGCTTTAAATAAATCTATCCCGTTATAATTCTTAAATTTACCTAATAGATATAGTTCTTCACGTGTCCAATTAGTCGCCTTATTCTCTAGTTTTTCTCTGACGGCTTTTAGATCTTTTACGAGCTGCCTTCGGTAAGCAACTCTAATCTCGCGGCATCCTTCAAGTGTTTGCCAAACTTGCTGCATGCGGGCATTAACCCAATCTTCGATCACCCTCTCAGCCTCATAATTATTCAAGCGCGGGATACTGGTAACGGGGCCAAAGTTTTTCAACATCATCACCTCTGCAAAACTTATCAGCCTATTTTCTATAAGATACTCTATTAAATTCTCCCATTCATTAGAATAACCCCACTTACATTGATAAAGGATGCTGCGTCCAGCAGAATGAATTTCTACCAGCTCACTCCAAAAGTAATAATACTTATCGCCTTTCCACATAAATCTTATAGCCATTGCTTTTAAAATCTGCCATGGCTTAGCTTCTAACAAAGGCACATTCATGAAAAAGGAATTAGCCCAGCCCTTCAATCTTTCCTTAGCTTCAGGGGTTTTTAAACCAGCCAGAGCTGTTCCATTAATATTTTTCAAACTGGTATTTACTCCAACTTTTATCATATTGTATTCATATCGCGAAATTTTAAATTCACGACGGAGGGTTTCGATTAAATCCCGATACTCCTTTTGAGCTTGTATATATTTAGGACTTTTCTTATCTTCCTTAAAATATTTATGCAGTTGTTGGCCCAAATTACTAAGAGAAACCTGACTCTGTTTACCACTAAACAATCCTATAGCCCACCGCTGAATGAATATCTTTGCTCGCTTATCAATAAACTGCTCAAAAGCATCTTCAGAAATATCATTAAATCCCTTATTATCTGTAATAGAGATAGATTCATAAATTTCCTTTATTTTAGATTTTATTTCCTTTTTTTCTTGGTCGCTAATTTCCTGTTTTTTATGGCACTCTTCTACATCAAGTAAAGTAACTTTCTTAAGGATATCCAATAAATCTTTATATTCGCGCTTAATATCCTCAAATTCAGAATTTTCAGCAAATGTTTTATAAATTCTCTGGCCTAATCCTTCCAAAGATATCTTTTTTAACTTAGGAGACCCATCTCTTTTAATATGGCTAATCTTATCTCCAAAGCGACTTCCCTTAAAATAACCAACAATTGCCATTAAAGGAGTACCTATGGAGAAAAAACTAAGACAGAAGAAATAATATGCAGGTATTGCAGCAGCGATTAAAAAGATAACACATGTGATATCCCCTGACAGAAAACCAGACATGTAAGGTAAAATTCCTCCAAACCAAACTTTTCCGATAAAGATATTCCATCCTGCCCATATAACAAACACAGAACTCCAGAATAATTTACCCCCCATGCGGCCGCCCATGTCTTCTGCAAAAATACTTGGAATCGAATTCTTTATCCTTTGCCAACGATTAGGTTGCTGCATTTTTACAAATTCAAGTATCTTTTTAGATAATTTACGATAGTGCTCCTGCCGTGCTTCTTTATTATTTCCTCTCATTGCTACCTGACTAAACAGTCCTTTTACTTTCTCCTGGTTTAGCATATCCTCTATCTCTCCCAAGAGATCTCTGGCTGTTTGATTATTCTTATAAATAAGTGCCAATCTTTGATTGTTTTTCTTAAGTTTTGCTTCTGTAAATGCCCTATTTTCCTTTTCTTCAAATTCCCGTTCTAAGCGAAAGCGATACCATAATCTAAAAAATGCTTGAAGCTCCTCATGTTTAACTGTATTCTCTCTCGCTATAACCTTGTTTTTAATTTTGTCAAAAGATTCATACCAGAGATCGTGAAACAGTCGTTGATAGCCTTTTGCTAAGGCAAGCATTTCTGGCGTACCTAAATTATGTTCAACATCCAAAATATCTTTAAGCAACCAAATGTTCAAACGAGATAAGCCAAGCTCTTCTCCCTCTTGAGTAGTCCAAATCAAATCGAGCCATAAATATTCACGCAGGGTTAAAAAAAGGTCAGAAAACCGTTCATTTTCTTTATTGAGCGCCGGGATAACAAAACCCATATAATTGCCTTCCTTATTTTTCTGAGGCTTCTGAGTACCTCTTTCAATTTCATCCAAGATATTCTGAATCAATTTTTCAGATAGAATTTTTGAAATCCCAACCGCTTCTGTTTCTTTCTTCATTATATTCTTGCAATCAGCCAAAACTCTTTGCATATTTTTAAATTCTTTATCTGCTGCCGACAAAACTTCATTCTCGCTGAAATTTTCTCCTTCTTGGATAACAATTGATTTTTTCCCTTTTTTATTCTTACGCCACTGACGGATTCCGGCGAAAAGAGCTAGAAAATAAATAATAACACCAATACCAAACAACCCTACTGACATTTTATTAGTTATCATTTCAATTTTCTGGATATAATTCCTTAATCGCGGTGTCCATTCTAATTCAGCGAAATCTTTCACTTGATCCTTTAGATATTGTTCATAGCTATTCCAATCAACTGGTGGATTGAATTCTTCAGTTTTAGGTTTATATGCATTTAGCCACAGCCAATTCTTTTTATTACCATCCTCATCGTAAACCGTGGGTAGCGTTTTTCTTGAATCCTTTTTCCATCTCTCAACTCCATTCTCATCATACACAGAGATAATGGTTACTTTATCTTGTAAGTTATGTTTATAAAGAATGGCTTTATCATCCAAATCCTTTCTCTGTAACAACCAAATTATCTTACCTGTGTCGCAGTTGATAGAATAAAGCGGTTTGTCAAATCTATCCATAAATACTTTTTCTCTCCATACACTGATATATTGATCGTCTATCTTTCCAGAATCGTAGATATAATAAACTACTACATTTGCAGAATTGAGCGCCACAGTCATGCCCTCTGTCTCTGTCCACACCTTATACAATGAATTATTGTTTACATCATTTCCAATATAATGTGTCATCCCAAATAAACTATCATTATTTGACTTCTCTCTCCCAACCTTTTGGGTATATCCTGAACGGATATGAAAAGGTAAAGATTCTATTTTTTGATTTTTATATTGAGGATAAAGAATTTTTTTGTCACCTTCAGTAAGTTGTTTGGTCTTTGGATTAAATACTTCTTTGCTAAAGAAATAGGCTGGTAATACTTTTTCGGTATAATCGTCATAATAAATTTTACCTGCAATTGAATCTAAAGGTATAAATTCGCTATCATTCTTTATAAATATAGCTGCCACATAAATAGTATTATTTTTGTCAGCAAAAGAAAGTCTTGCAAGTTTTCCTTTCTCAAGAGGAAGTTCAACTTTTGTCCATTCAGTACTAATATTACGGAAAGAACTTATTGAAGGTGAGAACAATGTTTTGTAAGTTGAACTTATCTTCAGCCTTGTATCATTTTTATCTGCTTTTACCCAAAAAATTAGTTTACTATTTTCCAAAGTATCAAGACCTGTAACTTTATGAGGTAACTTTTTTGGCAAAGCACTACCATAATATTGACCTAAAATAATTTTTAGTTCTTCATTCGCTCTCACTCTGTATGAACCATAACCTATATTTGTACGTACTTTATAAACAAGTTTACCTACCTGAGGGTCAGCAACACCTTTTCTTATTTTGGACAAATCTACTTTATAAATATCATAACCTATCTCTCTACCTTGAGAATCCCTTAATATAACTATAGCCTTTCTACCTTTAAATCTAATTAATTCCTTACCACCTTTCCTATCTATCCCTACATAAGCTGAGCCTTGATATTCAGATAAAATATATATATTGTGGATTAAATCATAACTATACTTTATACCTTCCACCTTCACAGGCAACTCTTCAGCTTCTGTAACTGCATAACCCAATATATCCTTATTAAGATTGAGCATTTTGTCAAATGTGTAAATATATTTTACTTTTTCTTCACCTTGATAATTATATTTTTGTCTTTTCTCTTTACTAAACACTTTAGTCGTATAGCCAAAATCAACAATAACTATGCCTTCTACTTTAATTCCGTTTATTGTCTGAGACCTGAAATAATAATTAACGATTTCATTACCTTCTGAATCTATTCCAAAATAACGCGTTTCTTGTCCTTCTATTACTTCAGCTATCAAAGTAAAAGTTACTGATTTGCTTTTAAAATTAATTGTTTTTTCTCCCATATCTACCGCCCAGCCAATCTGCACCGGTTCTTTGTAAGTATTTTTTTCAAAATCAAGGGAGGTAGTATTCCATTTGTAAATACGCTTTACGGGCCTTTCTGCCGGAAGTTTGAGTTGTTTACGCAAAGCATCTTTTAATACCGAAATATTTTCACCTAAGTCGACAACTGCTTTATTTTTCTGTACAGTCAAGACTTCTTCACCCATATCGTTGATGCCAAATATTCTTCGTGTTTTGCCTTCCGTATCTACTTCCTTAATAAGGGTAAAATCTTTTGTTTTTTCCTCCCCGAAATTCAGCGTTCTTACTCCCACCTCTACCGAGTAACCTGTAAGTGCCACAAGATTATGCTTGTCGTCAATTGAGAATATAAGATTAAATAGCTTCCCTGTATACCCTAATTTCTCGATTTTATTCTTTACACTTTCAGTAAATTCACTATCAAGTATATCTTCAAGGTTTAGAATTGCTTTGTCTTTGTAATAGGTCACTATAACCTTACCCCAGGCATCGTAACCAGTGTAATATACATTAACTTCTTTTTCATTTTTAAGCTCATAAAGCTTTGACACCTTAAACTGTTTAATTGTCTTTCCGTTGAATTTAATTTCTCTTAAGCCTTTTAACTCCTGAGAATAGTGATGAACTCCTCGCGTATAATCCGGCTGTGCTCTATCTCCCAATATATAAACAGGAAGACCCGTACGAGAATGCGGTGATAATTCCATAACGTATGATTTTTCTTTGCTTTGATGAGGATAGTAAAAATACATTGCTCTGCCATCATCGGGAAGAAGCCTCATGAGATAACCGCCTTTTGATACTTCTTTTGCAAGCCTGATCCTAGCCTTTTTATCATCAAGGTTAGCGTTAGAAATCCACCGAATAGTATTATCAGTCGACATAAGCAATAAATAATTTTTGTACTGTTCTCTAAGTCCCATCTGTCCGTATTCATTAAGCTGAACAGTATTAAACTCTCTATCTACCAAGCTAAATAACGGCTTATGGCCTTTCAATAAATACTGTTCGGTTTCTTTTGACGTTCTATCGTAGGCAGCGAATTCTTTCCTCCCAATTCTTTCTTCGCTATCATACATTCCGTTGCCATTTGTATCTCTATACCAGTAGTAGCCACCCTTTATCTTATGAGTACTTATTAGCGTACGTAGTTCATACTCATGAGTAATTGGTGTTACTATATAACCATGTTTGAAATCTGGTTTATTGATAAGCCCTATTACTCGTGCTCCTTTATTTTGTGTGTTAAAACCTTCCTTTGAATTAAAATAGAGTTTACCTTTATTAAAAGCTATTTCTCGATCATACATTGCCACAGGGTGGGTTAATACGCTATCTATAGCGCCGTTAATATAGATAATACTAGTGCCATCGGCTATCTGCTTACTGCTAAGTTTTACTGTTCCCTTCTTTATTACATCTACAAGTTGTCTTTCCGTATAAAATTGCACGCGTGAAACATCTCCATCAATAATGCAGGGCACAATAAAATGTGTCCTTTGCAGATTACTTAAGTATCTGTATGCTTTCTTACCTGGCTCGTAAGGATACCTTTCCTTGTCAATTTCGATAAAAAATTGATATTGCGCATTGCCTATCTTCTTCGAACAGAAACGACTATCTTCAATCGCCATTGACAATTTTTCTTTGTCCATACTAATTACTTTTTCTTTCGTAAAGAGTGCACCCCAATTATTGACAATAGTATAACGAGCTTCTAATGTTTTGATTCCCGGATCGACCAGGGCGAATTTGCCATTATTGTTTTCCGGCAACAATATAAGATTTTTTTCGCTTATCTCGATATCACCGACAGTATATTTATCTCCCTTAACACTAATTGGAGTCTTTGACAACTGTTCAGAAGTTAACGTTTCTACCGTCTTAAAATGTACAAGGTCATTTTCTTTTAACAGACGCGGTAGACCTTTTTCGGTTATTGCAAGCCCATATTCTTTTAACCCCTGTTGGTGTAGTTTTTTCGCCAACGGACCGGGTACAAATAGTTCGCCAGTGATGGTGAAAAACTGTTTTGCATCAAGCTCTGCAGGCATAGTTGATTTTTTTATCACTTTATCAGCAGGAGATACATATTTTCCCTTGAAAAGTTCTATGGGTGTTTTAATATTCTCTAACCCTTTAACTCGGCTTCGCACCTCTGTAAAAGGTAAATTTATTACCATTCCTTTACTCGGACCCTCGCTATATATTGTTTCTTTATCCAAATCTTCGCCTAACGCAATAACAGGGCCAAGAGAAAGACCAAATGTATCCCACACTATTACCTGTTTATCCTTACCTTCTGCAGCCCCCTCGAGTGTTTCGGTAATCGGCCAGATGACTTTTGCCCAACGTTCCAATCCCAAGGGTACTCCTATCCCAAGAGGATCTCCTGTTCCAAGAGCGACTGACAGTATTTTTGCCTTTAAAGGATCTTCAGTAACTAATTCAGGGACATCCTCTATTTTACCGTTATCAGACACGAGGGATGTTTCCAAACCAACCACGCGAGACTGTAATCTTACTGTTGTCTCTCTTTGTTCCATAAATCCTTCTGCCCCTTTTATGGCCCGCGGTATTCCATCTTGACCGATAATCCATCCATATATCTCCCTTGCCTCTTCGGAACTGATAGGGGGATAATCTACTATGGCAATTGTGTCTATTTTCGTTTTGCCAACCGTAACTTTTACCGGTATCACAGTTGTACCCGCAGAGATCATATAATCAATACCATTAGAAAATTCATATCCGATTTTGTCGTCTTTTCTGACACTATATACTGGTAATGTTTTCAACTGTTTTGTACTCAATGGTATTGTTCCGTAAGGAGTAATTAATCTAGCGTAAGGCACATAGACGGTTATTTTTTTACCATCAACCATCAATGACTTTTCCCCGAACTCTCCTCCCTGGCGGTATTTATCAATATGCGCGTTTAAAATGCCCGGTATCACCACATTCCCGGTAAGAGGATTAATATAGGCTTTAGTTGTTTTATCAAATACCCCATTACGATGCGTATAAATATTTTTTTCTACTTTAGGTAGCACTTTTTGCATTATAATTCCCGCCTCCCAAGGATTACGGTATATTTTAACTATATGATGTGTTCGCGGGTCTATTTCTCCTCCGAATCTCTTTAAAGCTTTTGCCATGTTAGAAAGATCTGCAAGATTAACCATACCGGGAACGAAGAATATTTCGCCTTCTTCCTGCCAAGCATTTATTTTAATCGTACGCAGGAAGGTTTCGGTTTCAAAATCATTAACTTTTGCCTTTTTATCGGCAATCGAATAATACATATTAGCGGTAGAAATAACTTCTGCTTTATTTTGTACCGTATCAATTCTCCAAAATATTTGATAAAGACCTTTTCGCTGAACTGCATAAAGGTAATAAGGATTAGAATTTAATACTGCCTCAAAATACGCTTGTTTTTGACGTGGTGAAAACATTACAATACCATCAAATTCTTTAATCTCATGAAGAGTCGCAAGATGACGTAAAAACTTATTTATACCGTATGCGGGTGATTCGAAGTCTAAAACGGTTTTATCGTCTTTAATTTTAATTTCATCTTTATCCAAGTAAGGGAAAAACTTAAATTTTCCATAATTAGTTTGTACAATAGGAAGATTACCGCTGAATAATGTTAAATCAATATCCGGACCTTTTCTCCATCCAAGCCTCAAGTTAATTATTTTCAAATTTATCTCTATACCAAATCCTTCTCCTCCCTGATATTTTCCGGCATTAAGTACTCCTCCTAATATTCCATCACCTCTTATCCGCTTGTCGGGAATGATAACTCCTCCGCTTCTCTTAAAATAGGAAGTAGTAGGCATTTGAATG
>CAZWIR010000025.1:0-8763 GCA_964634315.1 uncultured Planctomycetia bacterium
AAGAACTAAGAGCTACTCTTTCAAAATTAGTTTATTATTTAACTTAATAATTTTTGGTTTAAAATCTACCACTTTATCCTATGGCAGAAGTAAAATTAAAAAACGTATACAAGACTTACAAAGGTAACGCTCCAGCAGTTAAGGATATAAACCTTGAGATTAAAGACCGGGAATTTGTAGTTTTGGTTGGTCCTTCTGGCTGCGGTAAGTCCACCACTCTAAGAATAATCGCTGGCTTAGTGACTCCTTCTGAGGGAGATGTTTATGTAGGGAAGCGGTTAGTTAACAGTGTTCCGCCGAAAGACCGTAATATTGCTATGGTTTTTCAAAACTATGCCCTTTATCCTCACATGGATGTGTATAACAACATGGCCTTTGCTTTAAAATTACGTAATTATTCAAAAACAGACATTGATAAACGGGTTAAAGATGCTGCTGGAATTTTAGACATAAGTCATCTGATTAAAAGAAGGCCAAGAGAGATTTCTGGCGGTGAGCGCCAGAGAGTTGCTGTGGGGAGAGCGATTGTAAGAAAACCTTACGTTTTCCTTTTCGATGAGCCTTTGAGTAATCTTGATGCTAAGATGCGGGTGCAAATGCGTACCGAAATTCACAAGTTGCATCTTAAAATTCAGACTACAATGATTTACGTGACGCATGATCAGACTGAAGCTATGACTTTGGGCGATCGCATAGCAATTATGAAAGATGGAGAGATTTTACAGTTTGATACCCCTTTAAATGTTTATAACAATCCGATATGTAAGTTTGTTGCTGGGTTTATCGGTTCTCCGTCGATGAACTTTATGAATGGAACTATTGTTAAGAAAGATGGGAGCCTTTATTTTGATGAAGGAAGCTTCACAGTAAAAATATTAGAGCAAATGTACTCAGTCTTAGAAAAATATGTCGGCAAGAGTATTATTTTTGGTATTCGCTCAGAAAACATTTATGATAAACTTTTTGCCTCATATGCAACAGCTGACAATACCTTAACGGTTCTCTGTGATGTTATGGAAACAATGGGATCAAGGAATCATCTTTATCTTTCTACGGGAAAGCATACTATTATTGCAGTGGTCGATGCTTCTAATAAGCCTAATATTGGTAGTATGGTTGAGGTCGTTTTTGATATGAAGAAGGTTCATTTTTTTGATTCTTCAACAGAATATACCATTGTATAATTTTTTTATTTTTATAATTTTATTTTTTTTGGTTGTTGTCTCTCTGATTTTTACCCTTCTTGGTAAAATTAGCTTCACTATCCTTCTCTTGTCAACCCTAGTTGTTGGAATAGCATTTTTTATTTTTCATAAATTAAAGTTAGAGGTACTTTCTCGATCTAAGAGTAAGCTTGAATCCGAAGAGGAGAAAGTTAATCTTTTGTCCGAAAGTATCGCTGTCAAAGAAGAAATTCTTCAATTTCTTCCTCAGATTCGGCGAAAGGCGTCTTTTCTTTTCAATGTTTCCCAAAGTTTGATTGAATTAACTGATCGTGAGCAGATTCACGACTTTATTATCAATACTTTAGGTGAGCTCTTTCCGCAAGCTGATAGCATTTTGTTTTTTGACTTTAATAAGGAGAAAGACTCTTTAAGCTTATCGCGCTCCCTAAAGCGTAAGCATTCAGTGATCAAGGAGAAAAAAGGCGGGATTATCGATAAATGGTCGTTGCATCATAATCGTTCGCTATTGATAGAGGATTTAGCTAAAGATTTTCGCTTTGATGCTAATAATGTTGAAGCTTACAAGAGTCGTGGAGCACAGTCTTTTATTGTTAGCCCACTCTCAATAAACCATCATCTTCTTGGTGTCATTAGGGTTGAAGGCGATGAGCCATCAATTTTCACCCTTGATGATTTGCGTTTTTTGCGCAATATTTGCGATTTGGGAACTGTAGTTTTAGGCCGGGTCAATCTTTTTACCAGTGCTCAGGATTTAGCGACAAAGGATTCCCTGACAACTCTTTACCTAAAGGATTACTTTTTTAATCGACTAGAAGAAGAGTTTAAGCGGGCTCAGGGCAAGAAGAGTCAGGTCGGCATAATTATGTTAGATATTGATGATTTTAAGAAGATTAATGATGATTTTGGACACATTGTTGGTGATTACGTTCTGAAAAAACTGGCTAAGATTTTGATTAGTATTGCTGGAGGAACAGGTAATCTTATTTCTCGTTTTGGTGGTGAAGAGTTCATTATTTCGATTCCTGAATGCAACAAAAAGGAGCTATTGCGTATGGGTGAAGAAATCCGCATAAGAATCGAAAGAGCCGGATTGACTTTTCGTCGGAAAAAAATAAATTTCACTGTATCGTTAGGAGCAATTCTTGCACCTAATGATGGAGATGGTGTGAAAAATCTGACTCAAAGAGTGGATAAGTTACTATATAAAGCAAAAAAGGAAGGAAAGAATAAGCTATGCTTTTCGGAGTAATATTTAGTTTACTGTTTTTAATCTTTCTTATAGAGGAGTATGTTTCCTTTAAGAAGCTTAAAAGGAGTTGTGAAGTTGAAAATAAAAAAGTATTTCAGGAGTATTCTAATTTAAAAAAAGTACAAAAGGCCTTGAAAGATAAGGTTAGCCGGTTAGAAGGTAGCCTTAGTGAGCGGTTTTTGCTTTACGATTTAACACGGAAGATTGCCCCACTTTTAAATAAGAAGCAGTTGCTTAGTGCCTTTGTTGAGGAGATAAATCACCTTGGAAAGGTAGACATGATCAGATTTTCTAGATCAAGCGATGATACTAAAGGAGTTGCAAGGTTTGAATTAGGTAGGGGCAAAGGGGAGGTATTAGAGGTAAGCACAAAATCTAAAAATTTAATAGAATATATGCCATATTTTGTAAAATTGCTGAGATTATGTCTGGAAAGAATAAAACTTTACAATGAGCTACAAGAGCTATCGATTCTTGATCCCTTGACAAAAATTTATAATCGTCGGCACTTTATGTTTCGTTATAAGGCTGAGTTTGAGCGAGCTGCGAAGTTTAAATTAAATATAGCATTCTTAATGATCGATCTTGACTATTTCAAGAAAATAAATGATACTTATGGTCATCTTGTCGGTGACGCTGTCTTAAGAGAAGTGGCAGTAGTAATACGGAAAAATCTGCGCGAGATTGATTTTCTAGCAAGATTTGGCGGAGAGGAGTTTTCAGTGATCTTACCGGAAACCGATAAAGCTAGCGCAATAATGGCTGCTGAACGTATAAGCGCAAAAGTTTCTCGGGAGAGAATAATGGTTTTTGATGAAACTCTTAGTGTAAACATAAGCGTAGGGGTGGCAACATTTCCCCAGAACACCTTGTACTCAGATGTTCTTCTTGAGGTAGCCGATAAAGCACTTTATAAAGCCAAGCTTTCGGGAAGGAATAGAGTTTGTTGGTTTTAATAATTAATTTTAGTTGAAATTTTTATTATTGTGTGGATAATAGATTCTTAAGACGGGAAAGCATGGAAAAGAATTTAAAAAAATACCTAATTGAGGGCGCTAATCTTACAAAGGAGGAGCTTTCTCTTGATAATCCCTATCGCGATATTGGCTTTGACCAAGAGAACGGGCGGTTAGGCTGGGTCAGAACTCTTCCCTTTTCTCAAATAAAGGCTGTTTTAGAAAGTACGGTGCCATTATTTGAGGGTAAGAAGGATTTTATTTTTGTTGGCATGGGCGGATCAATAAATGGCATAAAACCCCTTCTGGGCTTATTCAAGAAAAAAGCCTTTCATGTCTTAGATAATTTAGACCCTAGAGCAGTTGCTGAGGTAGTAGAAGGAATCGACAACTTAGAAGACACAATGGTTATCTCTATCTCTAAATCTGGTACCACCAAGGAAACTCAACTTCTTTCTTTAACTCTGAAAGAAATATTCTCTAACCGCTTAGGCAAGAATTCATCGGTAAAGCATTTTCTTTGGCTAAGTGACCCAAGTTCCTTTCAGAAGTTGGATGATTTAGGGTGGAATGGGGTAGAGAAACGAGCAATACAATTTGACCGAGAAGAGGATATTGGGGGAAGATTTGCGGCACCGCATACACTTATATTTTTTCTTCCAATGTTTTTATTACTTAATAAGAATTTTTCTAAGTTAAAAGAGTGTTATGATTCCTTTGTTGAACTGAAGCCAAAAATTCAAGAGAGAGCTTATTTAGTTTCCCGTGATTGTAGGACTTGGCAGCAGGCTTACTTTTCGCCATTTATCGCTGGTAATTTAGATCAGTCGTTGTCTTCTTGGATAGTTCAGCTTTTTCAAGAGTCGCTAGGTTCAAAGCTAAAAGATTTGTCGGTAAAAACTCTAACCAATGTACTTGAAGATGAGATGTTTCTTTCTCTTAAGTTAGATTTCGACATTGATAACACCTTAGTGTCTTTAATTAGCCAAATGTATTTTTTCCAAGTTGTCATTGCTTTCTATTCTGCAGAGCGAAAAATTAATTTTGTTAATCAAGGTTTTGTTGAGAAATATAAGCAGCAGATGCACATGCTAGAAAATAAGGTGCAGGAAGATATTAGTGATAAACTGGTTAATCTCGAAGGTGCAATTAGTGAGGTAAAAAAAATTATTCAGCCCCAGCATCGTTTTTTAGAGATTGTTCTTTATTTTGACCCTACATCCCAGATGAAAGCGTCAATGCAAAAGGCCTTTAGCCAGAGTTTACCAGAGAGTCGAGTCTTGATTTTCGTGGGGAGTGATTGGAATCATCAGTCTTACCAGGCTGCATTCGGAAGCAAAGATACCTTTTACTTGTTGCTTACGGCATCTTCTTACCAATCTGTGGTAACCGACGTATCTAAAAACACTTTAGCTAAAAACGTTGAAACACTTAAATTAATTGCTAAAAGTACCTACCTTACGATTAAGGGCAAATCTCTTCTTTTTTCTTTTCAAGTCTAAATTTTCCGCATTCTGGAGACGCTTGAAAAAACAAATGATTTGTGGTAATATTCACTTCTGTATAGAGTAATTTAAAGGTATTTCGAATTTGGCAAGGAGTTGTAATTATGAAGAACTTTACCCGAAATTTAAGAGAAAGAGCAAAGAAAGATCCTAAAGTAATTGTTTTTCCCGAAGCTAACGATGAAAGAATTATTGAAGCAGTAGAGTATGTTAAAAAAGAAGGGATAGCCAAGCCTTTGCTACTTACTCAAGATAACCTCGAACCGGAGAGACAGGAGGAATTTGCCAATCTTTTCTTTGAGCGTAAGCAAATTAAAGGGGTTACTTTTGAAGAAGCTCGAGAGTTAATGGAAAACCCTCTTTTTTATGGAACGATGATGGCTCGCTATGGTTATGCTGATGGTTTTGTTGCTGGAGCGAAGTTTACTACATCTGCTGTAGTTAGAACAGCTCTTAGTTGTCTAGAAGTAGACAAAGAAGCAAGGATTGTTTCTAGTTGCTTTATTATGGCAGTTCCCGACTGCTCTTACGGCGAGAGAGGAGTTTTTGTTTATGCTGATTGTGGGGTAATTCCTTATCCGACTAGTGAGCAGCTTGCTAATATCGCAATTTCTAGTGCTAAGTTCGCTAAAGATGTCTTAGAGATTACTCCTCATGTTGCTCTTTTGAGTTTTTCAACAAAGGGTAGCGCTGAAGGAAGATGGGTCGATAAGATAAAAGAAGCAGTCGAAATAGCAAATACTAAATGTAACGGATTTTTAATTGATGGAGAGTTGCAGGGAGATAGCGCATTAGTTCCCGAGATAGCTTCAAGAAAGTTAGGTGAGAGTAATGTTGCCGGAAAAGCTAATGTTCTAATATTTCCTAATCTAGATGCAGGCAATATCTGCTATAAGCTAACTCAACGTTTAGCTAAGGCTAGGGCGATTGGCCCAATAATTTTAGGGACAAAGCAACCTTGTAGCGATCTTTCTCGTGGCTGTGATGTCGAAGATATTATTGATTGCACAGCGGTTACAGTGATTAGGGCTCAAAAGAGAGCTGAGCTAAAAGCTAACACTTAGAGTATGAAAACTTTAATTATAAATTGCGGTAGTTCCTCGATAAAGTATAAGCTTTACGATTTTCCGTCAAAAGCTTTGTTGATTAAGGGAATTATTGAGAGAATTGGCGAGAACAAGTCTCGAGTTAAAAATCATCATCAAGGTATAAAGATTTTAGTAGCCGATATCCTTAAAAGAAAAGTTATCTCTGATTTAAGTGAAATTTTAGCTATTGGCCATAGAGTTGTTCATGGAGGAGAAACTTTTACCCAGCCGCACTTGATTGATCAAAAAGTAATAAGGAAAATAAAGCAGTGCGTAGAGCTTGCACCTTTACATAATCCAGCAAATTTAGCTGGGATTGCTGGTTGTCAAAAAATATTCCCACAGATACCTCAGGTGGCTGTGTTTGATACTGCTTTTCATCAGAGTATCCCTGAGAAGGCATTTATGTATCCTTTGCCAATTAGTTACTATAAGAAATATAAAATACGAAAATATGGTTTTCATGGCACTTCTCATCAATTTGTAGCTACTCAAGCAGCTAAGATCCTAAGGAAGCCCCTAAATAAAATACGTTTAATTACCTGTCATTTAGGGAATGGCTGCAGTCTTACTGCTATTGATAGAGGAAAGTCTATAGATACCTCAATGGGCTTTACTCCTCTTGAGGGATTAATGATGGGGACACGTTCCGGAGACATTGATGTGGCAGCAATCTTTTATCTGATGAAGAAAGAGAAATTGACATCATCTGAAATGGATGAGATTCTGAATAAAAAGAGCGGAATTTTAGGAGTGTCAGGCCTAAGCAATGATTTTCGTACTTTAAAAATGGCTGTTAAGAGAGGAAATCGCAGGGCTAAGTTAGCTTACGATATGTTTATCTACAGGCTTAAGAAATATATCGGCGCTTACTACTTTATTCTTGGCCGACCGGATGCTGTGTGTATTACCGGAGGTATTGGCGAGCATTCTAGTAAGCTAGCTAATATTATTAAGAAAGATGTTGTAAGAGTTTGCGATGGCAGGACAAGGGTTTTAATTATTCCCACTGATGAGGAGTTGATGATTGCGAACTTAACATACCAGCTGATAAAAAGGAGTAAGAAATGATCAGAACAATGCTTAAATCCAAAGTTTATTATGCTACGATAAGTGATCTACAACTGTATTATAAAGGTAGTATAACTATAGACGAGAATATAATGGAAGCAGCTGACTTAAGAGAAGGTGAAAGAGTTGATGTATTAAACCTTAACAATGGTGTGCGATTACAGACTTACGTTATTAAGGGGGAGCGAGATAGTGGAGTAATCTGTCTTAATGGTCCGGCAGCTCGCTTAGGTTTTAAAGGAGATAAGATAGTAGTTATATCTTATGGATTATACCAAGAAGAAGAGCTAAAAAGTTTGAAGTCAAAACACATAGAATTAGATGAGCAAAACAAAGTTAAGAATACACACTTGGCCTGAAAGTATTTTACGGAAAAGATGTCAGAAGGTAGGCAAGGTAGATGAAAGGGTAAAGTGCTTGCTTAACGAGATGCTTTCTTTTATGCGCACCAGCGGCGGCGCTGGTTTGGCGGGAAATCAGGTCGGCCTAGATTTAAGCTTGATTGTAATCGAATTAGAAAACCATACTTTTAAATTAATTAATCCAGAAATTATAAAAAGAGAAGGGTCAGTAAGTTTTCCCGAAGGGTGTTTAAGCTTTCCCGGGCTAGAGCTTGAGATAAAAAGGAATAATAAAGTTTGGGTTTCAGCTCGTAATGAGGAAGGAGAACAGGTTGAGATAGAAGCCGAAGGGTTTTTAGCGGTTGCTTTTCAGCACGAAATTGATCATATTAATGGAATAGTTTTTATTAACCGGGTTTCTTTTTGGCAGAGGTTAAAGACATATCAAAGGTTAAGAAAAATTATCCGAAAAACAAAAAGTAAATTGCGTAAACAATAAAAAAATACTAATTGGAAAAAAAATGAAAAAAGAAATTGGATTAGCTATAATTGGTGCTGGTATTGCCGGGGTGGCAGCGGCTGTTTATGCAAAACGTTCTGGATTAGAGTTTACCATTTTTGAATCTGGGGGCATTGGCGGCCAGCTATTGTTAATGGAAAGTATTGATAATTATATTGGTTTAAAATTAGGTACAAAGGGTAGAGAATTAACTGAGAGTCTGGTTAAAACCCTAAAAGATTTAGAAATAGGTATCACCAGCCAGGAGATTTTAAAAGTTGAGCTGGAAGGGAAAAAGATTATTCTACATACATCAAAGTGTATTTATTCTGCTAAAGGAGCTATTATCGCTACCGGGGCAAACTTTGCAAAATTAGGTTTTAAGGGCGAAGCAGAATTTCTTGGTAAAGGCGTATCTTTCTGTGCTGTTTGTGATGGTTTCTTTTTTAAGGGTAAGGATGTAATGGTCGTTGGTGGTGGCAACACCGCCGTAGAAGAGGCCGTATACCTTGCTGAAATTGCCAATAAAGTTACCTTAGTCCACCGACGCAATGAGTTAAGAGCTATGGAGTATTTAAAAAAGCAACTCTTGGCAAAAGATAATATTGAAGTTGTTTTTGATAGTGTCGTCAAAGAGGTAAGAGGGGGTAATCTCCTTGAAGAAGTGCTGATTGAGAATGTAAAGAATCACAAAAGACAAACTTTGGCTACAGCCGGATTATTTGTGGCAATTGGGATTAAACCCAATACCGAGATTTTTAAGAATGTAGTCTCACAAGAGGAGAAGGGTTATATTATTACCGACGAAAATATGCAGAGTTCAGTTAATTTGATTTGGGCTTGTGGTGATTGCCGCAAACGGCCTCT
>CAZWIR010000026.1:0-8108 GCA_964634315.1 uncultured Planctomycetia bacterium
CTATAATCTTTTAACTATAGCATCTGTTGCTTCGGGAACTTCTTCAGAGTTTAGTAATGGTCTTTCTTTTGCTCTTATCCAGGTTTTAATGGGATATTCACGGGAAGATGAATTTAATGCCGATGAATTAGCAGTTAAATATTGTAAACTTGCCGGGTTTGACCCTGTCGTTGGGATAGAGGTTCTGGAGAAACTTTACCAAGAAGGTAAGAAAACGATACGTCCTTTATCTTATTTCAAAACTCATCCCTATCTAGACCAGCGGATAAGACATATTAAAGAGTCCTTACAACTGCCCTTAGGTGTCAATGACTATATCAATTAGCAATAAATTTTGGTATAATTAGCGTTTATGAGCCGAAGTGGTGAAATTGGCAGACACGCAGTGTTCAGGGCGCTGTGAGCGTAAGCTCGTGAGAGTTCAAATCTCTCCTTCGGCATTAGCTAACATATCTCATCCACCATTGGTGGATTCGATATCCAAAAATTAACTTCGTAAATTTTTGGAGAGGTGGCCGAGCCTGGTTTAAGGCGCTGGTCTCGAAAACCGGTTTCCGCTTAGGCGGAACGCGGGTTCGAATCCCGCCCTCTCCTTTATAACTGGGTTTATATTTAAGAGTATCAGGATTTATCTTTTAAGATAGGAGCGCCTAAGCAAGTGAGCAAAGCAGTAGCGACAAACAGAAAAGCCAGACACAACTATCATATTGTTGAAACCTACGAAGTTGGCATAGAGCTCAAAGGTAATGAGGTGAAGTCTTTGCGGACAAAAAGCTGTACCTTAAGTGATAGTTTTGCCCGTATAGAGCGAGGAGAGTTGTTTTTGTACAATGCTCACATTCCTGAATTTGAAAAAAGTTCGTTTTTTAGGCCTGAGCCAACGAGAACAAGGAAGTTGCTTGCTCATAAGAAGGAAATTAAAAAACTGGAAAGCCTTACTGTTCAGAGGGGCCTGACTCTTATTCCAACCAAGGTTTATTTTAATCAACAGGGCCGGGCTAAGGTAGAGATTGCATTGGCCCGAGGGAAGCACACTTTTGATAAGAGGAAGAAGCTTAAGGATGATATAACCGAGAGAGAAACCCAGAGGGCTTTAAAAAGATTTCGTAAAGGCTAATAAAACATAGGCTTTTTAACTTCTAGTGGTATAATTATCATAATGAAACTTGAAATTTAATTAGGAGAGAAAAATGAAGGAAATTATAAATTTAGCAATTGATGCAGCAAAACAAGCTGGCAATTTTTTACTAGAGAATTTTGGAAAAGTCAGTGAGGTTACGGAAAAAGGTGATAGAAATTTTGCTACTAATTTGGACAAAGAAGCAGAGGAGATGATTATTGATAAAATTAGGACAAAATTTCCTAATCATGGGATTATCGCTGAAGAGAGTGGCAGCAGCGCTGCTGATAGAGAGTATTTGTGGATAATTGACCCTCTTGATGGAACCCATAATTTTATGCGCGATATTGATATTTTTGGAGTTTCTATTGGTATAGTGCATAATGAGAAGTTTGTTGGCGGAGTAATTTACATGCCTAAAGAAGATGAATTATATGTAGGCCAGAAAGGAGGAGGAGCTTATAAAAACGATAAAAAGATTAAGGTTTCTTCTTATGACAATTTGAAAGATTGCTCGATTGCTTTCGATTCTAGTATAAGGTACTCTCCGGAGGTTATGCTAAAAGTCTTAGGAGATTTGGCAAATGAGGTCTTTAACGTAAGAATGTTTGGTTCTTCAGCTCGACATCTATCTTATCTTGCCGAAGGAGTGCTTGATTTTGTTGTTGAATTTCATGATCAGCCCTGGGATTTTGCCGGAGGAGTGTCTATAATAGAGGAGGCCGGAGGGAAAATAACTGATCTTAAGGGTGGTCTTTTGACCTATAAGAACATTGGTTATATTGCTTCCAATACCCTTACTCATAGTAAGGTAGAAAAAGTCATTTTGTCCAATATTTAAGGGCTTTTTGAGCTTTTGAGAAAAAATGGCGAATTATTGACAGAGTGTTGTATTTGTGTTACAAATAAAATAGAAAAGGTAATAAAAAAGGGGGTAAAAATGAAGAAGGTTTTTTTTCTTATTTCTTTGGCATTTGTTGTCTGCTCTCTTGCCTTTGCTGAGCAAATCACCATAACTACTTATTATCCAGCTCCTTATGGGGTGTATAAGGACTTGGAGGCTGAAACTCTGACAGTGAACAACAATGACCAAATCGTTTGGATCGGGGATGGTTCTAATCCTGGTATAAAGCTTCTAGGTGATTCTTCTGCCAAAAAACCATACATATCATTTGATAATGATGGTACTGGCGCTGATGATTATGCTATAACCTTAAAAGGTGATAATGCGCTTTGGATGAGCGGGGGTACAACCACATTTGCTGATGATAGTGATAATCCGGCAGTAATTAAAGTTAAGGAAGTTTGGTATTGCCCAAGTTATTAATAGCAAAAAGGAGAAAATATTTATGAAGGGGATTATTGAGAAGGGGAAGTATTGGGTGAAGGTTGTTGTAAATCAAGAGATTTACCCACTTTCTACGATTTATTCAGCCGGCTATGTTTTTTTAGATAGAGCCTACATTCACTTAGATAAAGATAAAGGAAAGATAGTCGTTCAGCTTTTTCCTAAAAATAAAAAATGTAATTTAGAAAAATTAGGAATGGACTTCTATAATGAACTACTTAATTATGCGCATTATTTTAGTAGGGTTAAAAACAATTCCGGAATAATAAAAATGATTATGCAGAGAGCGTTATTTTCAACTAACCCTTCTTTAATTGCACAGACTCAAGAAAAAGATATAGAGAATTTAATAAATGAGCTTGAGAAAAAAAATGGAAAAAAAGAAAAAGTTCCTGCTACAAAAAAACGGAAATAGCTTTATTATTCCGTTAAACAAAGAACTTTACTCAGAAAAAAAGGTGAGGAAAGGTCTTCGGCAAGTTGATAAGATAGAATTTCGAACTTCATCGAGGAAAGGATATTTTATTTTAAAAGCAAAGACTTCCAATCAGAAGGATTGCCTAGAGTTGATGAATTGTGTTTTTTCTTTGCATTGCTAATTGTTAAACGAAATGAAGAAACAGCGTAAAAGGAGAAGGTAGTGCCGACAAGTAAAACAATAGATCTGAAAGTAGGGTTTAAATGTAATAATGATTGCCTTTTTTGTGTAGTTAAGGATAAAAGGCGGTTTGGAGATAAAAATACAGCTAAGATAAAAACAGAAATAAAAGAAGGCCTTAAGGCCGGTTTCTCACGAATTTGTTTTACCGGCGGTGAAGTTACAATACGAAAAGATATATTTGAAATAGTTTCTTTTGCAAAAAGGGAGGGTTATTCTGAAATTATGATTCAGAGTAATGGCCGTAATTTTTCCTCTCTAAGCTTTACCAGAAAAATGGTAAAAGCCGGAGCAAATCAATTTGCCGTATCAGTCCATGGTCATACTGATGATTTACATGATGTCCTTACTCAAAGAAAAGGAAGCTTTAAGGAGCTGATTCAAGGCATCAGAAATTTAAAAAAAGTTAATCAGAGTGTAGTTACTAATACAGTAATCAATAAATTGAATTATACTTTTCTTCCTGATATAGCTCAACTTTTGGTAGGTTTAGGTGTTAGCCAATACCAGCTTGCTTTTATACATGTCAACGGTGGAGCATTAGAAAACTTTGACGAGCTTGTGCCTCGGATGTCTTCTACTCTTCCTTTTCTTTATAAAGCCTTAGATTACGGGATACAGCGCGGGATTTTTGTTGAAACCGAAGCCTACCCCTATTGTTTAATGAGGGGCTATGAGTTATATATCGCTGAGAGATATATTCCAGCACGTACTGTGGTTAAAGAATACGGCAAGAGCTACGAATTTGATTGCATAAGAAAAAATCAGGCTAAGATAAAATTTTCTCAGTGTAATAGGTGCTATTTTAATACGCAATGTGAGGGAACCTGGAGGGAATATCCGGAAAAGTTTGGAAATGAAGAATTTAAACCAATCGTTTCGAGATTCGGAAAGAGATTGGGCACTTTTGCCTTACAAAGTCGATAAGGTAAGGGGTAAATACTTAGTGGTCTCTATGCTAGGAGGCTGGGACTTTTTAGATAATGAGGAGTATACACAGTTGAATACTCTTAACTTAAAGAAGGGGTCAAAATTGTTTAACAGATTAAAAGAAAAAGGAGTAATTGTAGAGGGTAGCGGTGGTCTTGATAAATGCATAGATGATTATCGCTGTACTAATTTAAATCTCTTTACAGATGTAGGATTACACATTGCTGTTTTGACAAATCGATGCAATTTAAGATGTTTATATTGCCAGACAAATAGCAAAGCACAAAATGATATGAGCAAAGATGTAGCAACCAAAATTTTGGAATTTGTATTTTCGGGAAGAAATCCTAATGCAACTATAGAATTTCAAGGGGGAGAACCTCTATTGAATTGGGATGTTTTGCGTTTTTTTGTTGAGTATACCCGAAAATATAATCTTACCGGAAAGGGAATTAACTTGTCTCTGGTTAGCAATTTTACTCTTCTTGATCAGAAAAAACTTAATTTTTTAATAGACAATGGTGTTGGTTTATGTACTTCTTTAGACGGTCCTAAAAAAATTCATGACAAAAATAGAAAAATGCTCAATGGCGGTTCAAGTTATGATAAGGTTATTTTTTGGGTAAATAAAATAAGAAAAGAATATAAGAAACGAAATATAAAAGATAAAACTTTAGGTTTTTTACCGACTCTAACCAAGCACAATCTCCTTCTTTACAAGGAAGTCGTTGACGAGTACGTTGAATTAGGGCAAATTTCAATACCTCTGCGACCATTAAACAGATTAGGATTAGCAAAAGAAAAATGGAAAGAAATAGGCTATACAGCAGAAGAGTTTATTAATTTTTGGACAAAAAGCATGGATTATATATTAAGTCTTAACAAAAAAGGAACATTTATTTATGAACGTATGGCCTATGTAATGTTGAAGAAAATACTAAGAAAAGAGGATCCTGGGTATGTTGATTTATGTAGTCCTTGTGGGGCAGGGCGCTCTGTGGTAGCATATTCCCCAGAAGGGGATGTTTATACTTGCGATGAAGCTAGGATGATTGGAGAGGATTTGTTTAAATTGGGTAATGTTGTGGAAGATTCTTATCATAAAATTTTAGGAAATCCTGTTTCTCTCCAAACTTGTCAGGCATCTCTTTTAGATTTTTGGGACTATTCTTCTCCCTATTCAGTTTGGGGCGGAACATGTCCGGTTTTAAATTATGTTGAACAAGGTTCACCTGTAGTTAAAATAGCTCAAAGTGGTCTTTACAAAATACAGACAGCGCAGTTTAAGTATTTATTTGCGAAAATAGCTGAAGACGGTGAAGATTTAAAAATATTTAAAAAATGGGTTTGTAATTAAAAAAAGGGGGAGTGTCATGAGATTTAGTAAACCAAAGAAAGAGTTAGGGAGGTTTCTCAAGGACAAAAAGAACACTTTTAGCAAAAGTAAGCTCATTAGGATAAGCTTGACTATGGGTACTGCAATTATTGGAATGAACTTTATACTTCCTGAAGCTGGTTGTGTTACTAGTGCGCATAGTAATATTGATAGCGCAGCTGTTTCCTTTGTTCCTGTTGGGTTTGGAAGCACATGCGTAAAGTTAGTGCCAACTCATACATTGCATAACCAACATGCTAATCATATTAATCATGCTAACCACAGTAGTTATTAAAAAGGGTATGATGAAAAGAAAGGAGGTGAATATAATGAAGAAGTGCTTTTTATATCTTGTATTTATTTCTCTCTTTATGTGTGGGGCATTTTTGGGTTTTTCTCAAGACATTTCGGCATTTCGTCCTTCTGCCCAGCATATCTCGGAGAAAGAATTTGATGTTCAAGTTACGGTCAAGAATACAGTAGAACAATTAAAGCGAGGAGGTTTCTTTGATGTGATTTATGCTTGTCAGGCTGCGAGAGAGAATGATTTTTCTTATTGCGACAAGTCGAAAGATAAAAAAGAGTGCATATCAGATGTCAAGTGGTTTTTAGAGCTTAGAGGAGTTGCCGAAGGAAGTTGTAGAGGATTAAAGTATTTTCCTTCAGATGTTTGTAATGCTTCCAGTCAGGGGAATTGCGGAAACCTAAAGGGCAATAAAGCAGCTGTTTGCAAAGCTCTTAGTAAGCGCGATGCGAGTTTGCTATATAAAGCCGGAAAAGGTGTTTTAGGGTTTGATGATTTAGCTGAGGCTGAAGAGTCATTAAACATATATTATGGATTTAAACATTATTCTGAATTAGCCTGTGATAGGTTTACTTCTCCCCTTAAAGGAGGGTCTTATCAGAAAAAAATGGAGTGCAAAGTGCTCTTCGGGAGCGAAGATTCCCAAACTTTAATTGACGGGATAGCTTTAGACTTAGCTTATTTACAATATGTTAAGGAAGTTAAAAATGACATTAGTGTTTGTGATAAGATAAAAGATCGTCTCATTCGGAAAGGGTGTAAAAGTTCTAGAATAAAAAACCTCGGTGTTTTTTTCAACTCCCAACAGTAAAAAGAAATTTTATATTTCTATCCAGGGGTCAGGCTTAAAGTAATTTCCGCTAGATTTGTAAGCTAAATAACGACTTCCGCCTAAACAATTTTTAAGGTAAATGCATTGTTGGCATTTTTCGGGTAAATATTCCAGAGATTTTATTTTTTTAAGAAAAGAATTTTTCATAGCTTGCTTAATAGTATTTCCGATATTAACGCTAATCTTATAACTTGGTTTATAGAATGAGTTAATATCATAAATAATCCTTCTGTGTCCTTCAGTGAGGCCATTGGATGTTAAAAGTAACATTTTTTTTGAGTCATTAGTAATACAAAAAGGTATAGCATTACCTAAGTTTGTATTAATGCCGATTTTTCGTAGGCTTACCATAAAATCCATTACTTTAAGAATATCTTTTTTTGAAATGTTATATTCATTATCAAGGAGATTGTTTTTGGCAGGCATAGGGCGGTTGGTTACCCAATTTCTTATTCCTAGGGTGGTAAATATAAGTCTATATTTATCCAGATTATTGATTAAAGTGCGGGAAATTATTGTATCGGCTCTCACCATTCTAATTTTTGAACGGGATAGCTTTGCCAAATTTTTAATTTTTTCCTTAAAAAATTTCCCACCACCGGTAAGCTGTTCTTCGGAAGAGCTATTATACCCTTGGATGGAGATTAGAATGTTGTCGATACATTTTTCTAGCTTTTTTATTACGGTATCTGTTAAGAGTGTTCCGTTAGTATTTAGAATCAAATAAAATCCTTTAGACTTTATATATTCTAAAATTTGTATTATTTCTTTGTGGAGAAGTGGTTCCCCGCCGGTAATTCTAATAGCCTCAATGTTTAATGATTTTGCTTCATCAACAATTTTTTTAATTTTATTAAAAGAAATATTTATTTTTTTTTCTTTATTAGTAAGACAAATTTTGCAATTAAGATTACAGGCACTAGTTATTTCAATGGCTATTTCGATGGGAATGGTTGGTATATGTTTTGCTTTAGGTTTACTCATTTTTTTATTTTAAGGAGCATATAATTCCTAAGTCGTCGGTAGATAAAGCGATTAGCAAGTCTTTGCTAGTCTTTTGCTTAACATAATCTTTCCAATCGCCTCTTTCAACCTTTTTGAAAGAATTTCTTTCTTTGCGAAATATTAAACAGTCATTTTCATAGTCTTTATTTGTTAGATTTAATCTACGAAATACCTCTGTTTTGATTTTTTTGTGAATTTGTCGTGGTGACCAAAAGTATTTATGCTTGTTTATTTTATACCCTTTTTTGGACAAGATAAGCTTAAGAGATTTTTTGTCAAAGAAAAACAGATGACCTTCTATGATGGGAAAATTTTTATCATCGCGATAAGGGACTTCAATATACAATATTCCTTTGTCTGATAGTTTTTCTTTTAGCTTTTCTAGCACTAAAAAAGGGTTTTTTAAGTGTTCAATTACATGCGATAAAATAATAAGATCATATTTTTCAGGGCAATCTTTTGTTAGAAACTTTTCGATTGAAGTTGAAAAGTTCTTTACGCCTTCTTGGGACAGAAATTCTCCTATTTCTTGTGAA
>CAZWIR010000027.1:0-8051 GCA_964634315.1 uncultured Planctomycetia bacterium
AGTATAATTAACTACTGGTGATACATTTACCGGATCAAAAACATTATAAGAAGATGTATCATAATAAAAAGACGTATCATAACTATTGTAAGAATTATCAAAAACCGGGGTAATGGCTACAGCATCATAATACCTAGACTCTGAAACTGGACCATAACTATAATCTCCTGAATCTATATAGTCTGAATAAGAAGGAATATAATCAAAGGTTGGCATAACATCAACAACCTGCGGAACAAAATAATCATAGCTATATAAATCATAGCTGTCATTATCATCGGTTGCATAAGCTGTTCCTATTAAAAACGAAAATAAAGGATCAGCCGGAAGAATTTCAGGCCTTTGGAACATCGCTTTCAAAGTAGTAGAATAGTCAGGTCTCATGGCAGAAGCTAGATCCTGGTAAAGAAAACAGAAAATAACTACAAAAGCCACTATCTGCACAAACGGCTTAAATCGGCCGCTTCTGGCTTCGATAATCACTCCTGACTGTGTGTTTTCCCTTTTTTCTATCATCGTCCTATATTATTTTAATGAAAGATGTTTAAATCACTTTTATAGTTACCCGAATTTGTAGATTTATTAATGTATGGGCTGATCTCCCATTGTGAGTCTATCTTATGCCTTTCTTCCCCTACAAGACCATTACTTCCAACATAGTTATCTAATCCCACTGCCTCAAAAGCTGGGTCGCTAATTACCTCCTGGTAGGCAACTCCTACTATGGGATATACGCCACTAAATGCTTGACGAGTCATAAAGGCATCTTGTCTATCCATATTTTTAGTTATAGTGCTTACTCCCATGCTAATCGCCTGAGAAGGAATAGCCTTAAAAGCCTTAGCCGCGCCATGAGTAAGGGCTTCACCAAAGCTATTTGCCTGATGGCTAGGAATACCATTAGAAATAATACGAAGTTCAGCTGTACCGGGCTTCAAAGGTGTTTGGTCTATATTTGCTACTTGGTTTGTTACTTGTTTGTTAGGCACAACAGGAAAAATCGATGCTGCAGCTACTCCACCTACGAATGAACCTGCTAAACCAGCACCAAAATTCACCCAAGGTTTTACTGCACCCTCGCTGCTAATATTATTAGCTATAATTGCACCTTCGGTAGCACCTTTAAGTGCCCCTATAGTTGCAACTTTAGCATAATTAGTAAAATTAGAAGCTGGATTAGTTCCCAAGACTCCTCCAACTGCCCCTTGGACAATCGAAGATGCCATAGCTGTCTTGGAAATATCCCAACCCTGTTGTTGCCCCATCATATTTACACTCGAGCCTACTTGACTAAGAGCAGCCATATTATTAAAATTTTTAGCCCACTCGCCAAGATTCCCAACGTCGGATATTGCGCCGATAAAACCATTAGCATTAGAAACTCCCTCAACTCCGTTAAGAAAGCTACCACCTTCTTTGAATGAATCAGAAATCCCGGCACCGATAGCGTTGCCAACATAAGATGAAGCCAGGTTAATGCCTACGCTCATCAAAAATTTGTCGGTTTCAAACCCTGCTACTTCTCCGCCGCCAGATGAACGTGCGAATATTGGTTGGGTAAAAACTTGGAAGTTAAGAATAAAAGCGAAAAGTAAAATAATAAAAATTTTTATTCTTTTCATTTTAACCATCCTTTTTTTATTCCTTTTATCATAATATTATATATAATAAAAAAAACCGAGCTGCATCTCTGCGCAACCCGGCTATCCTTGAAATTTACTATTTACTTTTAGGACCCGTGGCTTTGCGTCCCCTGATTACTCAGGATTTGCCTTATGTTGATTACTCTTAAGATGTCTCTCTAACCATTAAAATATAACATATTTTGTACATATATGTCAATAAAACAATAGGAAAAAAAGGCCTTTTTGAAAACATTTTCACCAGTATTTATTTAAAATTTTATACTTTACCACTTAAAAAAACTTTTAAACAATAATAATTTAGATATTGTGGACATTAAGGTTTGTAACTTACTGGGAATGAAAGAGTTATTATCCTGCTCCGAACAAACCCTTTGTCATGAAGTTGATTAAGATAGGACCGGCGACAATTATCATAATAACTGGTAGAATACAAAAGATAAGCGGAACAAGCATTTTTATCGGGGCTTTCATAGCTGTTCTTTCTCCGCGATGAAATCTTCTCATCCGAGAATCTTCAGAAAGAATTTTAAAGGTCTCCTCTACTGAGGTTCCCATTCTGTCTGCTTGAACCAAAGTTCTCACAAAAGAAGTAACATCGGGAATACTAAGCCTTTTACCCATATCCCTTAAAGCCTCTAACCGAGGCTTTCCGACGTTGATCTCTTTTAGAACAACTATTAGCTCCTCAACAAGTGGATTGATTTTGACCTTATTTATAATCCACCTTACTGAAGCCATAAAGTCTAACCCTGCACCTACACAGAGAGAGAGTAAATCTACGGTTTCAGGCAATACTCGCTCTATTGAATACTTCCGGGCTTTCACTTTGTTCTTTAAAATAAGTGTTGGTAGCAAGAAGCCTCCAATAGCTGCTACAGATAGCCACAACCCTGATTTTAGATTAAATATGAAGTAAAGAATCAGGGGTAAAAATACGGCCACTAGTTCTTTAGCTGATAAAAACTCTGAAGGAGAAATCCTCCACTTAGCAAGAGATAGTTTTACACCTATAGATTTCTCTAACCTTAAAAGTTTTAAAATTGGCTTATTTATCGGCACAAAGATACTTAAGAAAGGAGCGCTAAAAGAGCTCTTCTGCTTTTTCCTTACCTTATCGCCAAAGATAGAAATTGTCTCCTTAGGTTTTGGCATTAAACCTAAAAAGAAAAGAATGAATCCTGCGGCTAAAGCTACATAAAAAATAACAATCATATTTTAATCTTCCCAAATATTATAATCAATATAATCCCTATTATTTGTAAGAATACTGCTGCCATAAGCATTATTTTTCCAATTTCATTCTGCCACATAACCTCAAAATGCTTAGGGTTAATCTTTATAACAACTATAGCAAATACCGGTCCAAGAAGAGAAATAATTACCGCCTGTAAACGAGCTTGAAGAGTTAAGGTTTGAACCATCTCCTTTAACTTTGTCCTATCTCTTATAGTCTCAATAAGCCGAGCAAATACCTTTGTTAAATCTCCTCCAGTTTCTCTAGCAACTAAAATTGCTGAAGCGATTAAGGTCATCTCCTCTGATGGCATTCTTTTATCCAGCCGAGTTAAGGCCTCTTCTAAACTAACACCTACTTTTATTTCTCTAACTAAAAGAGAGACTTCTTGACCTAATGGTGGATCCATCTCTTCACCTAAAACCTCAAAAGATTGAATTAAAGTTAAGCCTCCCTTGAGACAGCTAGACATTACCATAAGGCCATCGCCTAGTTGGGAGTTAAATTTAGCTCTCCTTTTTTTATCCATAAATTTAACCAAAAGGAAAGGAGAAGCTACGCCTACGGCCATGCCAATAAAGCTAACCCATATTTTCCTAGTTAGAAAAAACCCTACTATTCCTAGAATTAAAGGGATAACAACATAGAGAGTGGTTAAGACTTCTTTTTTGAGGAAGATGAACATCTCCTCAAACTGAGAGCTAGCTTTTTCAGCCTTTTTCTTCTGGGCTTCATCCCACTTTTTAAGGATAAATCCAACCCCATAATAGCCGAATGAACAAAAGGCCAATACCAGCAGAATATAACTAAAAACTATAAGACCCATATATTTTAAACTTATTTTTTATATATAAATATGAAGAAATATGCTTACTCTTCTTCCTATTCTGGTTCTATTACCACGCTAGATATCCACTCCATGTCTCCACTTTTCTGCTCATCAGTCTCACCAAAGGGTTCATATTGTTCTCCTTGGCCAAAGACATCAATCGACCTTTTATAACCACCCTGGACTCTTCTTTTCATATAGACTGACATAGCAATTAAAGCTGCTACCACTACGGCAATCAGAAGAGCATACCCGAGAATAAGTTGTGACTTATTTTTTCTCATTATAAAGTACTGTAATTATAGTATCTCCTAAACTTAGGGAAGTCAAGTCTGTACCACTTGCAGACTCCAAACCACTAATCTCGACAATGTTAATAAGACAGCTTTTACTGCCCTGTTCAAACTCTAACATTACCCCCTTCATTTGTACATTGTCGATAATTTCCTTAGCCTCAATAGGCAGCTTAGGACAAGTAGGACAATCACTCTCTATATTTGACGCATCATACTGGTTACCTCCGACATAGTGTTCATCAACAAAACCCCAACCATACTGAGGCATCTTTTGAAGATAGAATCCTTTAGCTACCTCCATTCCTTCAGTAATTAGATACCCAACCTGTACGCCGGAAGGAATTTCACGATAATCCACTTGTTTACTCCCGGGATAAATAGGCATGAAATCCAAAGATTCTGGCTCTTTAAACATTTCTAAAGGTTGCCCTTGGTCATCCTTACCGCTTTTGACCTTATGAGATTTCCCAATGCTTATGCTGTAAAAAATAAACTCTCCAGCCTTAATGGGAGAAAAATTCAAAACCAGCATCTCATCGCCTTTAACAAAATTAAAAACTCTATTCTGAAAAGCTGCAGCCATCATCTGTTCTTTTGGCAAATCCATTTTACTCCAGCCTTTAGCTTTGAGCTTATTCTGATAGAACTGCAGTATTCCGCCCTGAGAAAGTGAAGAATGATATTGATAAACGGTAAATTGGGTTCCAACTATATTCTCCTGATTTTTACTAATTAGCTTGGTACTCCTTGGTGTAGGAAAACCAAAAAGCTGGGGGAAAGCACTGAATTGAATTAAAAAAACTACAATAAATAAAAAAATTACACTTTTAATCTTCATTTATTTTTTCCTCCTCTTCTTACTTTTTTTGTTCTATTAAATCTGCTTGAATCTCCCCTTCAACATCCTTTATCGGTTCAGCTAACGGTCCTAAAAGATGACCATTAAAGAAATCAGTCAAAGTCAGTGTAGAATCATGATGGGGATCGGGTGGATAAATATCTCCCTGACCAGCAAAGCTGGCCTGACTTGAAGAAGTTGTTAAAGGATATTCTGTACTCCAAGCACCTAAATCTGCACCTTGATGACGCTGAGTCTGGTAAACTTCAGCTAGTCGATTATGAGGCACTTCATCAATCCAAGTAATAATAAAAGGTAATGCGTCATTGTCACTATGGCTATGGAAAGAACCCAGAGGCGCTAAACCAATATGAGCAGCAATACTGCTAGTTAAAGCACCTATTTCCGCAGCTAACGCTAATGCTAGTGTTGCCTCTGCTATGCCACAGCAGGCATAAAAACAAGGACAAGTGTTACACTTACCTTTAGCTGGACAACAACTAGTACAAATACAAGCACAGGATATTGGTACTTTAGCAATTCCTAAGTCTACTATAGCTATACCTGAAAGAACTCTTGCTGCAATAAGAAGAGCAAGCTCTGCAGGATAAGAAAGTGCTGTAGTGTGTAGATTATAATCATCAACCGGATCAATCACAGCCCTTGTGGCTACATCATGGCTTCTTTCTTGACCATCAAGCCAAGGATAAGTCTGGATAGCACCATTGGGGACATCTTTAGTATTATTTTTAACCCAAAGCTGGTATTCTGCCCGCTGGCTCTGACAATTATTGATTAAACAATTTAGTTCTTCTCGAGAACAGATATCTAAGCAATCATAATCGTCTTCTCCACACTCATCCTTGCAATCCCTTTCGCAAGCATCTTCACAAGCATTACAAAGGCTGGTATCTGTCAATCGGCAAGATTTAAGCTTAGAAGCTATTCCACTATTGCTAAAGGCAAAATTGTATCCAGAATCTATAGCGCTTTGACGATACTGATCAACATTATCTCGAATCATCTTATAGAAAAAAAACTGGAGCATCCAATACCCAGTAACTTGAACAATTAACGATGCTATAATCAAGTTAAACTCCTCTAAGGCCGCTATGGCTGAAATAACTACTGCATTAGTTCCACAAGAGATAGCAGGAGTACAAACCATACCCAAAGCAGAGACAGTATCAACTATAGCCATACCCATCTCCACATACCCCAAAATAAATGAAATTGTAGCTAGTCCCATAAAGTACTGATAATTAACTTCCATGTGGGAATTAGCTACAGCAATATAATTAAAAGCTGAAGCCATAATCGAGGCAGCTGCTAATACTCCTGCATCAACAGAGTTAGCAGAGTAGGTTTTGGTTTTTGCAACCTTGCCAATATTTATAGTGACTAAGGCTGCAATAATTATAACGACGATAAAAACAATAAAAAAAGGAGCTAATTGCCCCTTATGATATGCACATTTATTTTCATTGAAATAAATAAACATTATAACATCTTACTTATTTTTGCACTCCAAATACATCTTGTTCCCTAAGTTCTTCTGGTTCATAGACCGGCCAAATAATATCTTTATCATCATCGGCTACAAGAGATCCAGCCACTACTCGAGTCTTATTGTATTCAGGTTGACGTTTGGCAATTTGATTATCACCCCACATAAATATACCCATTATACCAAAAAATAAGAACAATCCTACAATAAAAATAAGAGTTACCTCTAAAATTGCTTGAGATTTTCTCATTACTCCTCCAACCCCAATATATCATCAGTCTCCCAGGCTCTTCGTTTATCAGTCCTGCGGTCTTGAATAATTGTCCTGATTGGGTCCTCGTCAGAATTTCTTAAAACATAGGTTAACTTTTCATTGACTTCGACATCTTGAATAGTTTGGATACTATCACTAGTTTCTATCTTACTAAATCTTAGGCCAGAATCAGTATCATATTCAAAAACAATATCATCTATTGCATCGTCTTCATCTAAAACTAACTCTTCCTCATTAATCTTATAGTAAAAACCTCTATTAGGTTCATCTCCAGTAGCCGGAACTGCCCAATGAATATAATTAGAAGAACTCAAACTTGCCCTCTTCCCCTGCAAAGGAGAATTAGTATCAATGTGACGCCTATCTTCTAATGTAGTATAACTAACGACAGAATTATCATCATGAGCCTTTTTTAAGGCACTACGAAAGTTATTCATAAGAACATACTGGTCATCATTCAAACGTTGAATGTAGCCAATGAGCAAAGAAAATACTATCAAAATAAGGGATCCTAGAAGCCCTATTTCTAATACAGCCTGAGCTTTTTTAGAACGCATTTTCCCCAACATTATTAATTTCCTTATCACCTAAACCGCTAACATCACTACCACCACCAAAACCATCTGTAGCAGCAGGTTGTTCTGCAACTGTATCACTTAATCACTAATAATCTGCATAAGTTGCTTCAGGATTAATTATATTTGGTACATCTTTTCCATAATTTATAGTTTCTAAATTCTCGACCTCATGCTCCATCAAAACAGTATAGCCGCTTGTAGTACTGTAGCTACTCATTCCTCCTGCACCTTCGGTTTTCTGTGAATTATAAGTCGAATTAATATCTCTAGTGGATTTCTCGGAAATAGGATCATTCAAAGAAGCTAGCTGCCTCTCGCAGATAATATTATCGGTCAAATTTTTTACTTTAGCCTGTATGCCCCTACGCAAATAGATATGCATCGTAGCTAACGCTAAAGCTACAACGGTAATTATAATTGCATACTGAAACAAGGCTTCTGCCTTCCTGCATCTTACCATAGCACTCCTACTTTAAATTTTTAGACTCTTTCTCTTATTCTCCCCAGTACTCTTCTTCATATATAGTTGTATTATCATTAGTGTTCTTATTTTGATTTGTAGAACTCGTAGTGTTAGTTATCCCCTCTACTAATGACTCCTTAGTAGAGGTAGTAGTGCTGACCTCTTCATATCCTGTGGTATATCCCGGTGAGTATTGCTCTCCTATTTGATCAGTTGAATCCTTAAGCTTTCCTTGCAAGCCTCTCTTTACATAAACCTGCATAGCTATTAAGGCACCAATCACAACGGCGATCATCAAAGCATATTCTAAGGTACTTTGAGCTCTTCTTTCCATTAACATCTCTATACCTCCTCTAAATTAAATACTTACCTCTATTATTCCTGTA
>CAZWIR010000028.1:0-7988 GCA_964634315.1 uncultured Planctomycetia bacterium
TCTCCAAAATTCTTCTTTGGTAAATTCTTCCGTCTTAAAAAAATAATCATAATTCCAATAAGAGACGCTAGTCTTTTCTGTTTTCAAATCTCCACCTAAAGGCATTTCGTAATCATCCACCAACTCCACGCCATGTCCTCTTATGTCCACAGCAAAACACAAATCAGTTCTTCTATTAACATTCCTGCCTATTTTTATATATTCCTTATTTTTAAAAGCTATTGGTGCTGACCCTTTTTGATAAAACTTCTTGCCATAAGTCATGCTCATTTTCTGCAAAGTGGCCACATCACCATTACACGCTTCTAATGACTTTCTTAAAAAACCAAAATCATCTTCGTGAATAAATTGGTCTATATCTAATTTCAAAACCCAATCTCCAGTACACTCAGCCAATCCAATGTTCAAATGCTTAGGCAACTCAACCCAATTCCACTCATAAGGCCAAGGTTCCCAAATATACTTCACCTTTTTTACACTTCCCAAATTCAATACTGCTGAGCCCGCCACTTCACTTCCATCCACCAACACCACCTCATCTGCCAATTCTCGGTAACAATCAATTGCCTCTTTCCACTTATCTTGTCTTTTGTCTGGGTTCGTTATGGTGGTTAAAATTGAAAGTTTCACTTTTTCAAATCTTTTATGCCTTCTTTTATACTAATTTTAGGTTCCCAACCCAATTTTTCCTTCGCTAAGCTATTGTCTGCCACTTTTCTTTTCTCTTCAAACTTACCCCGAGGGTTGGGATTTATATATTTTACTTCCCCACCTAACAGTTTTGCAATCTCATTCACACTAGACTCTTCAGTTGTGCCTATATTAAACACCTGATGACCAATTTTCATGTTGTATTTACTCGCTAAAATATTAGCTTTTACTACATCAGTAATATGAGTATAAGCTCTGGTTTGTGTTCCATCTCCATAAACAGTCATCTTTTCTCCGTTTTCCTTCTGTTTTATAAACTTTCCTATTACTAATGAGTAAGCCCCCTCTGTAATCTGTCTATGTCCATAAACATTAAAATATCTTAAAGAAACTATACTCATATCAAACAAATCCACAAACAAATCACAATATTGCTCACTCACCCATTTCTGGAGTGCGTAAGGTGACATTGGTCTTTTATCCATGTATTCCGTCATGATGTGCGTGTCCTGCAACCCATAAACACTAGAAGATGAGGAGTAGACCACTCTTTTCACTCCGCTAGCCTTACTGGCCTTTAAAACATTTATTGTGCCATCAACATTAACCATGTTGGTTCCTACTGGGTCTTCTATACTTCTGGGCACTCTAGCCCAAGCCGCCAAATGAAATACCACCTCTGGTTCAAACTTTTTAAACACTTTTTCCAATCTTTCCTCACATATACTCATTTCCTCAAAGCTAGCCCCTAAATTCATGTTGCTTATCTTCCCAGTAGACAAGTCATCAATGATTAACACGTCATCACCCCTCTTCACCAATTCATCTACTAAATTACTAGCTATAAATCCTGCGCCTCCTGTTACTATTACTTTCATCTTATTTTTTCTGCATCTGCCTCTGACAGCTTCTGCTCTTTTAATATTCTCTGGTTCATATCTCGAACCGCTTTAGGTAAACCAGCATCTAATCCTTGCTTGTTCATGTATTGTAACCAAGCGTTAATATCCTTAGGGAAACAAGTGCCTCCAAATCCTCTTTTACCTTTGTGGAATATAACTCGGTAGTGTCTACCCATAGGCACTCCAACCCATTTAGAAGCTAACATGGCTTTAAGCACTCGGTCGTAATCCAAGCCTTCTTTTTGGCAAACTTCCCAATACATATTACTTTCCATTATCTCTATCGTTCCATGCACATTATTGATGTATTTAAGCAACTCTGCTTCTTTCGCTGGCATAATTGCGTCATATGCGCTTTCTGGTAAAACTCCCAACACTTTAATAGCATCTTTGTATGACTGTTTAGTGTAACCAACAAACTGTCTATCTGGGTTTCTAAAATCAGCATCACAAGTCTTCTCCGATAAAAACTCTGGGTTAAACAATAATCTCAATCCAGGATATTTTTTCTGTAACTTATCTGTACTTCCCACTTCAACAGTAGACTTAATTACCACTGCTCTTCCCGCTGGGATATCGCTTAAAGCCTTATCTACAAAACTTAAATCAAATCCCCGTGCTTTCTCGCTACCCATTCCTTCTTCATCCCAATAAAATGGGGTGGGTACACAAACAAATATAAGCTCACTTTCCATTACCTTTTCTTTGTCTTTCTCATCTTTTAAATCAGTTCCAAAAACATTAGCCCCACTATCTTTCAAATAACGGAATGTAGTACCCCCAACCATTCCCATATGTCCTATAACGCCAATCTGTTTGTAGTATTTAATCATACTGTCTTATTCTTAATTAATATTTTTTTACATTCAGGACATCTGTATTCAGTCAACGTTAAACTCTTCCTCACCAACTTCATGTACACCTTCTTACCTTCTTTCGCGCATTGTGGGCAAATATGATACGGTTTCATTTTCCTCCTTGCATCTTTTCTATTGCATCAAACTTTTTTAACATAAATAAGGCTTGTTTTAATCCCTTTACAAATCCCTTTTGATAATTCTTTGATAAATCTTTGTCAAAATTATCTAAACTCCATTCTATTTCTCTTTCTATTACTTTTCTTATGCTTGTTATATTCATTTTATTACTTTCGCCATGTAGCCGATGTCGAACACATCACTTGTGTTCTTCATGGCTCGCATACCTTCGTAACTATAAAAGTCTCTCAGTGGCCCCAATCCATCAGTCGCTATTCTAGGCGTTATCTCCCAAGTCTTAAAATTCATTCCCAAATATTTCTCAATCACATTCTTACTATATCTTAGGTAATCTATTCCAGGCGGATTATGTAGAGGATAAATAGTGGGATAACTTATATAAGCCACTCCTCCAGGTTTTAATAAATACCACAAATTCTTATGGGCAGTAACGGGGTCATAAATATATTCAAAAACCTCAAGACAAAAAAGTACATCTGCCCTAACATAATTGCCAAACTTCAAATCTTTGTTTTCTTGATATAACTGTTCTCGATAATCTAATACTTCTTTTGAATGAGACTGACTTCCCCCTCTAGGTACTATCTTGGGCCTATTTTCATCAATATCCTTTCTTAAAAGAATAGCCAATTCTGCTTCTCTCTTTTTTACCCGTAAATATGGATAAACTTCTAACAACATCCTTTGAAGCTTTTGCCCAGTTGCTGTAATAGAAAACTCTCCTGTCTTTGTCTGTCTCACATTTAAACCAAATCGGTTTTCTATCAACTGTACTCCTTCAGGGTTCTTCATATTTAACCCGAACTGAGGAGAATAATTATAATTCTTCGTTTTCTTAGATTTTATTATCCCTATATATCCCTCTCCATCTATTATGCCCGCTATGTATGCCATTTCTCCATCATCTCCAAAAGGTTCCTGTTTCGCCAAAGGCTGATTCAAATCCATAAATATATCAGGTTTATATTGGGCATCATTATCCGCAATTAGATAGTTCTTCACATCCCAGCTCTTTACTCTTTTGCTTATTGGCAACTGTCCACCTCCCACATCCAACACTCTATCCGCCTTCACTTTTATGTTCCCCACCCATGTTTCTAGTTGATTTCTATATAACGACATTAAAAGAATTTAATTAACTCCTCTTATTTTATGCTATTTTATATCAGTTAGCAAACTCCTCCATATTAACTCAAAATTTGACCAAAAAAATTCAACCATCACTTTTCCATTCGTCAATTGTCAGCACAGGGGTTTTACCTCTTCGTATACGTCAGTAAATACTTATCACTATATTTCCCTCCGTTATGTTTCCTACAACAATTCCCACACGCCATCGTTCCCGTTCCCCTCGGCCTTCTATTCTTACTCCCCACTTGTCCGCAATGATTACACTTAGTTATATACAAAGACGGCGGTCTTACCACTTCATTCGAATAACACCTCGTTGGATTAGCCCCAATCCTCTTCGCAATCCTCTTCCATTCCTTCCCATGGTTAGCCTCAATAGGAGCTAAAGCATGGGCAATCTCATGCAATACTACATCAGTAAACTCCTCTTCACTATTCAAATCAGTCAATATTTTAGAGAAACCCAACGTTCTACTTCCATAATCGCAATATCCATATGTCTTCTTCGCATTAGTCCACCTTATTTCCCAGTCTTCTATCCCATGTTTCCTCATGAGTTTTCTAGCTATCATATTGGCTTTTGTTATATACATTTCTATATCCTTATTTAACTTGATTGTATCATATCCTCTTTTCCTTGTCAATTTATATCCCCATTTTCCAATATCCATTTCCCTAATTTATTATGGTAATTACTGTTTCCCTAATATTAACTGAAAAATTGAGTTGTAGAACGACTACATCCCTAAGCGGTGGGTTGATTTTTGGTAATGACGTACCCCCCCTCTCTCCCCCCTTAATCTTATTCATGAATCTTTTTAATATCTCCCCCTCTCTCTACGTCCCATCGTCACCACCCCATATATCGTATGACGTTCTCCTATACTACCCACCCGACAATTCTAAAAGGCTTTGTAATGTGTATCCCCTACCATTCAATCATTCTGGATTAAATCTCCGCTTCGGACATCCTTAAAGCCTTAGCTATAGCCCCCTTCTTCTTGGCATGACCTACAACACTACTCTTGACTAACTTCCAACCCTCCTTGGACTTTATATGACGGTATATTCCTGATAAATATCTCATTCTGTTTTTATGCAAGACCTTATCGGTTGTGTAAAAGTATTGGTCCTTACTTCCTGGACTCCCATAATAGCGGTAATTAGGTGAGGCTGGCATTATAGCTGTCATGCACCTGTTCAACTCTATCATTATCTCTTTGTCATTCATGTTAATCCTTCTCTAGTTTGTTAATCATTTCCACCACAACTTCATTCTCCGTATGAAAGTTGGCATCCTCTAAGGCATTCGACATGGTTTTCAAAATAGCTAACCCATCCCATTTAAAATAGTTGGAAACAAGTAACCCCATGGCCTCTTCGTCAGTTGGGTCATACCCATCAACAAAGCTCTCCACTTTAATACGCTCCAATTCATTCTCTAAGGTACTCATACAATTAATTTAATAACTAATAATAACCACACGGGTGTTAACAATATAGCTGAGGCGGTAGCGATTTCAACCGCGGATAGCCACAAGTTTGAGTGTTGGCTGTTTGGGTTGAACAATCTCTCCCGCCTTGCTAATTGATACTCGAGTAGTCTTTGGTTGGTGGTATTTATATTTTTATAATCAATCATATATTTAATCTATAAGGGTACTATAAGCATTCTGGTCAACTTCAGCTATCCAATATCTTACTCGGTCAAAATCAGCAACCTTCACATCATATATACCCTTCTCATATTCTAACTGTGTCTTATAAACCCAAGCGATACAATTGGCCACTAAGGGGGAAACCTCACAGGTAGCTCCTGATAACCAATTAGCTACTTCTACTTTTTCGTTTGAGTCTTTTGTGGAATAATTTATTCCTACTCTATCAAATGTGTTTTGTACGGGTTTTCTTATTGTCATATATTTTTTACTCTCATCTTGGTATTTTGGTTGTAATACATATTGGGCACTCTTAACTCATCCCTATTAAATACTGGAATTGTTTTTTCGCTATTCGCAATGGCCACCTCAAATCGGTCACCATCAACTCCCTTTACAATTCCCCATTCTCCGCCCCACATATTATCACTTGAATATCTCCCTTTGATACATACGAACTTGCCTATCAATTTATTTTTTCTTTTTTGGTCAGTCATTTGTTCATTCTTTCCTTATACTCTTCACTTCGTAAATATACAATGGCTTCCATCCTTTTTTCTATCATCACCTCTGCATCATATTTTCTTTGGCCATAAAACCTTAATTGGGTGGTTGCCTCTGGGTCATTCTTTAACCAATAATTAATATTTTCTTGAGCTTTTGCTCTTTTGCTTCTGTAATGTCTTAGTGAGTTTTGTGCTTGTGCTATGGTCATATCTTTTACTTTATTAACTCTATCTATATTGATGTTACCAAATGAAATTACCTATGTCAACTACCAATTTGTACCTAAGAACCAAGCGGTTTGGAGATATGTTACTAATTACTAACAAATGTAATTCACGTCTTGGTGGAGATGCGCAATACCGATAGGTGGCAGTCTGTGACCTATCCACCTATGTACCATCACCAGTATTGATTTATTCCTCGTCTGTTATCTCGTCTATATCTTGAATTGTCCACTCCCCGTTAGAAGTTGAACACTCACTGATACCCTCTTCATCTCCTATGGAGGCAAACTCTATGATGTCCATGGCCTCTTTTTCGGTCTTGGCTTGAACTTCACATTGTCCATCTACTTGATAACTGAATTCCACCCAATATTTTTTGGTAGGTTTTATAATTTTTGTCATATAACTTAATATTAATAACTTGAACCTTAACGGCTCATCCTCGCCCTCCATAGAGGGTAAGGTGAGAGGTCTTTTTATCTATCTCCCCAGTAAGTTCTTGCACTTACTTTGTTTGCATATCTTTTCCAGTAAGTAACCAATCTCTTATTGTAAGCAACTATGTGCTTTTTTAATTCTCTGAGAATGATTTTCTTCTCTGCCTCTGTGGCCAATCTCCCATTGGCTCTTATCTCGTCGCAGGCTCTTTTGGTGGTCCAACCTTTTATGGCCGCAACATCATTGGAGTTGTAATGGGTGTGGATAGTGACTTCAATTTTTCCACTCTCAATCTCTTCAATCCAACGCTGTTCGGTATTTGAACTTAGGTTCTCACTCTTAAAAAGCTTGAAAGTAACCTTTGGGGCTGTAAGCATTTCGCCCGTATTGTAATCTTGGTCTCTGAACCAAAATGTCTTGGTTATGCTAGGCTTATCAGCTATCTTTAAATAATACTTACCCATATCAACATAGGTTGAATTCTTTAAGCAGTGGTCAACCATTTTTTGGTCACCATTCCAGACCTTGTTTAACAGGCTTTCTAGGCTGGATTTTTTTGTATCTGTCATATATTTTTGTTATTTATTAACTCTATCTATATTGAATGTACCAAACAATCCTTACCCTGTCAACACGCAATTTGTACCTAAGCTATCAGCAGATTGGTCTTTTCCATCCCACTGTAATTCATCACCAGCTCCCTATAATATAACGTTATATTCACCCTAAAGACACGCTACCCTGCGTAATGCCTCTAGCTACTCGCCCCCAACCATTTATAACTCATCTATACCCCCCCTTATTCACCTCATTGTTATAAATTGTCACCTCTCCTGCCTCCTACTGATAGTCTTAACACGTCATGAAATGGAGATTTGGGCATGGTTGTATTATGCTTTGCAATACGCCTCGTCTTATAACATAACACTTATTCACCATTTCAATTTTCTCACTTTCCATTTTTTTAGGCACGAACATGGCCATTTTCCCTGAGGGTTTTCCATCGGCACTCTCTCTATCATTTTCTCATCCTATAACTACACATAAATGAACCATCTTGTGCCTACGACATCTATTATCTAAGCCGTATACTTTTAGCACCTCCTTAAAAGTACCCCTTTTTTTCTCAACTCTCTTAGAACCCTCCCTTCTCTAATACATCTAGAACCTCTTTTCGAACCTTCTCCCTACCTCTACAGCCTCATTTTCTCTCTCCTTTCCCCTCCTATCCTTCCTCCTCTCTCTTCTCTTCTCTCCTATTTTATTGTATCCTCTTCTGTTTAAGACTCTTTATTCTCTTTTTCTTATATTCTCAATTATAGGGATTTATAATACTTCACTTCCCCACAAAAGAACTCTCTATATTATCCCCTCTCTCTTTATATACCACCACAAAAAAAAGCCCCCCTTATTACAGGGGGACCCTATCCCATTTTTTTCTATCCCTTCTTTTCTTCTCTCTTTATACCTTCAACCCCA
>CAZWIR010000029.1:0-7965 GCA_964634315.1 uncultured Planctomycetia bacterium
TCATGTTGATAGAGAAAGTAGAGTAACTGCTCAAAATATCCAGGATAACGGCAATTCGGTAGAAAGTGAAATAATTGATATCATTCACACTTTAAAGAATAGCCTTCAAGCTTCTGGTGGTTTCTTGAGAAGAATTCAAAAGAAATATTTATATCAGTTTTCAAAAAGAGCGCAAAAGGCGATAGTTTCTTATGTTGGCGGGGTAGATAGATTAGAAAAAGCAGTAAAGACATATCTTAGAAACACAGAAACCACAGAAGAGACTTTCAAAGCGATAAAAGATAGCTATGAGGTGCTTTTAAATGATTACGGAATAATAACGCAGATTTCTTTATCTGAGGGTATGGCCGAAGAGATTGAGTTATATTTGAATGTAATAAAGCGAGAAGGAAAGACTGCGATTATTATGATTAGCAAGCTTTTAAAGTTTGTTGAAAGTAGAGTAGGAATATTCGATAGATCTTGTCGTAATTGTTCAGTTGTTTCTGTTTTAAAGAATGCTGTATCCACAGCTAGCTTAAAAAATAATAAAGTAAAAGTTAAATTATTTTTTGAAGAAAATGTTTTGCGGTTAAATAATGTGTTTACTTATGTAGAGAGATTAAATATTACTATTGATGAGCTTATGGACAATGCTTTTAAATATAGCGAAACTAATACTATTGAAATATACACATGGATAGAGCAAAATATGCTAATTGTGAAGTTTATTGATTTTGGTAAAGGCATAGATGAAGGTTACCAAAAGAAAATATTTATAGCTAAAGTCAGCGAAGGAAAAAGTAAAGGTATGGGTACTGGGTATGGATTATTTTTGACAAAACTTAGCTTAGAATCTTTTGGGGGATTCATAGCTGTGCATAGCAATGTCGGAGAAGGGTCAACGTTTGAATTTAGTATGCCGTTGTACGGAAAATTAATTGCATTAAATAGACCTCGCATGAATAAATTTTTGCACGTTGCAATAAGCGGTTTTATGGGTTCAGGAAAAAGAACAGTATCGCATCTTTTAGCAGGATATTATGGGTTGCGTTATTTAAATAGCGGATTTTTGGTAAGAGTAATTATATTTACGTTTTTGAAAGAAAAAGATGATTTAAAGATTGATGTAGACGATAGAGAAGCAGTTGCTAATTATATAAAAGATTTATTAAGTAGCGATAGAATTGACTATAAAAATGAACCAATAAGGATAGATGGTATTAGTGTTGAAGAAGAAGATAAGTACGATTCTTTAAAAGACAAAATAAATGGTAGATTTGATGTTGACAGAGAAAATGTTAAACTCATGAATTCTATCGCCAGGTATCCCCAAGTAAAAATACTAAGAAAGGTGTTCATGAACATTGTTATAGAAAAAACAAAAATTAGCGGAAAATATAATGGAGTTGTAGTGCGTAAAACAGACCCTGACAAAAGCAAAGGTGTAATCAATGTATTGCTTCAGGCTGATATTGAGAGACGAGCTGAGCGTATCAACTTTTCTAGTAGTATCATAGAATTTTTTGATAATTCTATAATAGAAGATCATTTGAGATCATTTCCTGAAAATATTAAGATAGTCGATACAAGCGAAAAAGCACCAGTTGATGTTTTTCAAGAGGTGAAGGGATATATTTTCGATAGTTTATCAGATGAAGATAAGAAATTATTTTTAAGTGAGAAAGATAATGGCGGCACTATTAAGCGTATAGCGATTAGCGGTAAGCGGATAATAAATTCAGAAGATTCCCTAATCGCTAAACGCTCTACGTTATACCCTGATTTGAGGGACAACGGCGGGATTCTGGTTAAAAAGAGTCCGTTGTTTAAGCTAGGCTATCAACCTCTTAAGTCAGTTCCTGAGAGTATTGCCACTCAAACCAGCGCTTTGACCGCAGCAATTCTAACTCAGCTTGGCTTAAGAGGTAAAGCTTTAGGGTTAGATAAAAAAGATCCCGAGCAAAAGAAGCAAATAGACCAGATAAAGGATGAATCAGACGGCATAGCCAAAAGGATTTATGAAAAGATTATAAAGCAAGTAGGAGTCATCTTAAGGGTAAGAGTAAGTGAAGGGTTTGACAGAGATAACGTAGCTGAAAGCTTTAAAGCCAATGATGTAATCAACCCCCAAGGCACAAAAGGCTTTGAGGATGCCATAATAGACGTAGTTGAAGTAACTAATATGTTTGTTACCAATGCAGATGATCTGAAATTAGATGAGTTCAAAGATCATGATGCCGGAGCAACCAGCATTATCGCAATCGGTAAAGGAGTAGCGTCTTTAGGTAACTGCCCGGACTACTATGCTGATGCGATAAACACAACCGTACCTCAAGATAAAATAAATGAGTTTTTAAAAGACCCTTTAGATCCCGAAGTAACCGCCAGCGACCCATCAAATACAGAAGAGTTCCTATATAGGATAGCTAAAGCCAACAGAATTTCAATATCTGATATGGAGTTAGTTTTAATGGACAGAGAAAGAGAAGAAAAAAGACTCGAAGCTCTTTATGCTCTACAAAGTAAGTACAAAGGCCTAAGATTAATGACTATAAAAGACGGCACAGTCGCCAATGCTCTTTTAGCTACCTTTGGCAAAAGAGAAGGTAAACACAGGACAGTAATGACAGTAGGCGGATCAGCTGAAAGTTTTCTTAACCTTGCAGTAGCCAGCACCTTTAAACAAGAAGGCGCTTTAGCCTCTCTAAGAATTGTATCCAAGAACGTAAATAATGCTCTTGATGGTTCTAAGGCAAGAGATTTATCAAGAAGATTTGATTTTGGCCAGAAAGAACAAGACAAAATTACTCAACTAAGGCCCCAGGATTATCAGCAAGTACTAGCTGGCAAAAAGCTTATTACTCAGAATGATGTAGAAGGAAATGTAGAAGGCAGCTTCTCGTTTATTACCCACAGTGGTGTCTTTGGGGTAAAGGGAGTTGAAAGATTACCAAATAATTCCTATATGGTTAATGTCCTTCGGACTAAATTGATAAATAATAAACCATGTGCTTGGTTTGAAGAAAAGATATACAACCAGGATGAGCTGGGTGTCATTATAGATGAGTTAGGGTATGGAGATAACGGCGGAACAAAAAAAGACACCAGACAAAATGCAAAATTAAAAATAGAAAATACATTCAGTAGTTCATTATCAGAAAAAATAGACCGCGGCAAAGTATACGAGGCTATTAAGCTTTTATTATTAAGATTCAAAAAAGAAAAAGGCTACGTATCAGGTCGGGTTTTGTATGCCACTATTGAGTTTGTAGCTAAACGATTAAGGGTAGATACAACGATAAGCAGAAGGGGTAAGGCTAGGGATAAGGATTTCGAGACCATTGAAGATATAGCCTATGAGGTTCTGGAAGAGATAAGGAAGAGCTCAAGCTCTCTACGTTCAGCTGGAAGCAATAAGCGGCCGGTACTTAGTAGAATAGCGCACCGCAAAGGTGATTGGTTAAAAACTAATGCGCAGGAGTTAGTAGGTAAAACTATAGTTTCTATCTGCATGGAAGGCCATATCCCTGAATTTAAAGGCTATAATGTCCAGCAAGCTAATACGATTGGCGGATTAGGTGTTTACTACTGCGATAAGTTAGAAGGATTAACTGATATCGGCATGCAAGGTTTTGGTATCCGACCTTTATATTCAAAAGTATTAAAGGGCAGAGATTGGGTTGATGCTGATTATAGCCAGCTTATAGCTAAAGGAGTTTTAAAAAGGGTATATAAAGATGAAAAACCTTTAGTAATTAAAGTTTATGCTTGGGATGAGCTTGATCCCGACAATATCAACAAGAATCCGTTGTATGAGGTTGAACCTTATGTATTTTACCGTGGCGGAATGCCATGTTTTGGCCTTATGTCTACAGTCATTGACAGACTTTATCCAGATAAAGATACAGTTCACCGATATACACAGGAGATAGTCTTTGGTAAGGCAGCCCATCTGCTTTTAGCGGAATTAAATATCATTCCTGATATAGTGCATATAAATGAGGCCCATACTGTTGTTGCTGCAGCCCAAATAAGGGCAGATCCTGCTTTTGACAAAACTGCAATTGTGTATAGCAACCATACTCTTGTTTTTGCCGGTCTGGAAATGTATCATGCCGGAGCTTTATATACTAATGTTGACCGGATGATGTATGTGATTGGTATCCCTGAGGAAAAAGCGCAAGAATACCGTTCATACTTCATAAGGCCAGATGGAGTAATTGATTTTTGTTATGCTGCTATAAAACTAGCCGATGTTATTAATGCTGTAAGTAAAGAACATGCAGTAGCAACTAAGAAGCTTTTTAAGAGGATGTATGGGGAGAATTTTGATGTTGAAGTTATTGGAATATTAAATGGTTCAGGAAAAAGTTGGAAAAATGATCAATTAAGGGCATTAGAGGAAGAAGGTAAACCTATAGATGAAGAGAAACTCTATTGCATACAGGAGGAAGGTAAGGATGAGGCCCTTACTGAAGTAAAGTCAAGAACAGGTATAGGGTTTGATTCAACCAAGCTTACTGCTTGGGTTGTGCGTAGATTGGTTGAATATAAGAGTCAATTTCCGATATTACGATTTTTAGTTCATTTAATTTGTGCTGATAGAGAAGAGACATTTACTAGACAACAGCTAAGAGATATCTGGTATAGGGATATTAGAGCTCTAAGTGGAATTTATGATAACGAATGGGAAGCAGTAGAAGAGGCAGGAAAATATTATAACTACGATATCCATAATAGAACAGAAGCTATATTAGACAAAATTTTCAAAGAAAGAGAAGTTGTCAATGGTTTAGGTATGCAAGTTGTGGTTGGCGGTCCAGTGTATATGGATTCTTGGGTAAAGGAGTTTTATCGGTGGGGACAGATGTATCATGGAAAGTTTATTTATGTTCTTAATTCAGATCCCAAACTTCTTAAGATGCAGGCAATTGGAGCTGATTTATGTATAAATATGCCTACGCCGCTTGATGAAGCTTGTGGTACCTCTGTTCAGAGAACAGCTTTGAATGGTGGTATTGGTCTTACCATAGAAGGCGCTGGAGATATTGAGTGGCTTGAGGATTTTAATGAAGATACCGGGGAGGGGAGCGGTTTCCTAATCGGTTCATACACTAGGGAAACCGAAGATGGAGTAGAGGCTGACAGAGAGGCATTTTATAGAGAAGCACCTGTAAATATATTTGCTAAACTTGAAACTGCTTCTAGAATTTTCTACACCGACAAGGCCGAATGGAAACGTAGAATGTATAATTCTTATTTAGCGAGTGCCAAAGTTACCGCTAAAGCAATGGAAGAAAGATATGCTTTGCAAGTATACAGGCTAGCACTTGAAAATAGAAAGAAAGAAATTCAAAAGACTGCCTGCGACGGCTTTGATAATGGTAACAAACAAACGCTTAATATTATTACCGAAGAAAAGATTCCCGCGCCTTTTATAAGAAAACTTCCTTCTGTGAAGATGGATATTTTTAAAAAAGCAATAGGCCATCCGGAAAGAATCGGCCAACTTGAGCGAAAAGCACGTGTTTTATCAAGAATGTTGGGTAAAAAAAGAGTGCAGGTTTGGCATATTAATTCTTCTGCGGCTGGAGGAGGGGTTGCTGATATCCTGCAGAGCCTGATTCCAAAATCAAACGCTTTGGGTATAGAAATGACCTGGTTTGTCATAGGCGGAACACAAATGTTTTTTGGAATAACAAAAAAGTTCCACAATGCCTTTCAGGGTGATAAACATACCCAGATTTCAGAAGAGGAGTTTGAGTACTATAAAAAGGTGGTTGATTTTAATACTACAAAATTAATACAGCTTCAAAAGAAAAGACGTCTTAGTAAGCCTGAGATTATAGTAATTCATGACCCTCAGCCAGCGGCTATGATTAGTAGATTAAAGAAGGCTTATCCCAAGGCAAAGTTTATCTGGAGAATACATATTCAGCCCGATATTGCTGATAGCGATGCCTATATCAGTAGAAGGGTATGGAATTTTTTAAAACAGTTCGTTGTCCAGTTTGATGCAGGCGTAAACCATCAATCCAAACCGATTTTTGATGAGGCAGGATTAAAATTCTTCCAGATATTGCCTTCAATTGATCCTTTGGCGCTTATTAATATCGATCTCCCAAAGGAATTTATTCAAGCAACCATTGAAAAGTACAATATCCCAACAGATAGACCTATAGTATTTCAGAATGCCAGGTTTGACCCATGGAAAGATCCTGCAGGGGTAATAGAAGCCTGGGTGCAGGCAGTGGAAGAGCTTGCTATTCAGGATAAACCTATTCAAGAGATCCCGAGATTGATGTTTTCAGGGCCTATGGCTAAAGACGACCCTGAGGCATTTGATATCTTGAGTCAGCTGCAGGTGAAAAAACAAGAGGCGTTAAGTAGGTTCTCGCGCGTATCTATAAAACAAAATGGTACAGCTGAAAGGCTAAAAGAGTTAGCCAAAGATGATAATATCATAATAATTCCTCTTTTGACCAGCCAGCCTTCTGCAGAGGACGTCAAGAACCTAGAGACAATGGGAGTGCCGGTTAATAGTACTACTTTTACTCAAAGGCAAAAAGAAATAATAAGATCAATTGGTTTTGATGTTGATGAATTAAAGTCTGATAATATCAATGAGCTTGAAACTAATGCTTTCCAGCGTACAGCAGATATTGGGGTGTTAAAGTCTACCAAGGAAGGTTTTGGCCTGGCTATCTCAGGTGCTGCCTTACACGAGCTTCATCTAATCGTTAGCGGCGTCGGCGGAATATTGGATCAGACCATAGATATTAAAAAAGACCCAGTTAACGGTACTGCCTGTGTAGTTGGTTTAGACGAACAGGGTGAGTTTGATAGACAGCGTTCAATTGAAGATACTGCTCAGGCAATAGTAGATATAACAAACGGTAAAATTGATAGAGGTATGATCAAAAGAGCCAGACAGTATGTAGTAGATAGATTCTTCCCAGATAGACATTTAATGGAGTGGTATGATACGTTTATTGATACTGTTAAAGATAATGGAAGTTTGTTGCGCCAGGATAAAATATTAAATCCTATCCTTTCCGTGAGGGATAATAATGTCGAGTCACTAGATAACGGAGGCGAGACTAACTATGACCTGCCGAGATTAGAAAAATTATCGGATGATATAAGAGAAGTTGTCTTAAATTTAATAAAAAATGGATACTTTGATGTTGAAAAAGAATTTATTAACGATATTTCAATAGACTCTGTAAAAAACACAAGGAAATTTTTTAAGTTTTGTCTGTTTTTTAAGACGCATGATATAGTCCATTGCAAGAAGTTTATTTTTTATAAGAAAAAAACAGGCAAAAAGGCATGGAAAGATACCCAGGATATTTATGAGCATATTAAACAGTTTTTACAAAGAGAAAAGGCTAAACAAAAGATAACGAATCTAAAGACTATAGACAGGCTATTTTTATCTATGCCTGAAGAATCAATTTATATTGGTTTAGAATTTATTAAATGTGCAGAGCCCCTTTGCCATTATAAAATAAAACTCTCTAAAAAGGGCACGGAAAGATATTTTATTGAAAGAGATATAATTGAATGTTTAACAAACCTTTGGCATTATGGTAAATATGCCTATAAGGATGATTTTAGCGATAAGGTCGTAGTAAAAGGGAAAGATATTATTATCGGCGAAATGGATGGTCTTAAGGAAGGTATGACTTCTTTTGTCGATCTTTTACGGGCATTCAGTTATTTAGTTAGTAAAAAAGAGGAAAAAAAATACCTATTTGATAAGGCAGTAATCCGTACTGTTCTCAGTGCTGTTTTTAAAACCATGACGGATTTAACTGGAGATCAAGAATTCGCCGTAAGTCTTTTAAGAACAGAACTCAAGAAAAGAGAAGATATTGAAGAAGAGCTGTTTGAGATTTTTAATGATTATGCCTTAAGGGATTCTCCTGAATATATCGGGAAAGCGATTGAAACATCTATTAATGAGTCCAAGCAAGATAT
>CAZWIR010000030.1:0-7712 GCA_964634315.1 uncultured Planctomycetia bacterium
TGCGGGAGATTTCGCAGGAAATTACTTTAGCAGCTTTATCGCGTGGAGATTTTTTTAAGAAAGCCGCATTTCATGGAGGAACCTGCTTGCGGATTTTTTATAGCATGGAACGTTTCTCCGAAGACCTTGATTTTATGTTAAAAAATGCAGATCAACATTTCTCCTTTGAACCTTACATTAAAAACATGGCGATGGAATTTGAATCTTATGGCTATCGCCTTGAGGTGGTTGATCGCTCTAAAACAGAAGATATTGTTAAAAAGTGTTTTTTAAAGGATGATTCTTTAGGCAAAGTTTTAAACTTAACACATTTTAAAGGTGTGACTAATATGAGGAAGATTAAGATTAAGCTTGAAGTCGATACTAATCCGCCGATTGGCAGCAACTTTGAGAATAAATTTTTAGATTTCCCTTTTCCCTTTAGTGTAACCATCCAGGATATGCCTAGTCTTTTTGCTGGTAAAAGCCATGCCTTATTGTGCCGGGAGTATACAAAAGGCCGGGATTGGTATGATTTTATTTGGTATATTAGCCGTCGGATTAAGATAAATTGGGAGTTTTTATCCAGTGCTATTGATCAGCAGGGGCCATGGAAAGGGAAAAATCTTAAAGTGGACCGAAATTGGTATATGGTAGAGATGACTAAGAGGATTGAGGGAATTGATTGGAAGGCTGTCAAGGAAGAGATGGCACGCTTTTTAAAGCCGTCAGCTATGACAGGATTAGATCTTTGGGGTAAAGAGTTTCTATTAAACCGGCTGCAAAAATTGTCAGAGATAATTTAAAGGGGTCAACTCCCTTTTTCTCCATTCTTTTTAGGCCTTCCCGGATTTAAACATTTCAACGGTCGTTTCAATATTTTTTCCGCGTTCTTAATAAACATTTCTGTTCCTACCACTAATCCTCTCTTTGTTTTCAATCGCATCTCATCCACCATTATATTATCTTCTTCATAAAGATATGCTTTCCACTCTTTTGTGTTCATATCAAATGATTTTTTCAATGAGATGAGCTTCTCGCTTTGCATTCCGGCGTGAATACGTGCACTCGACCACTCATAATCCAAAGCATTATTTACCATTTTTGCCCGGACAGAATTTCTTTCGACATACCGTATTGCGCGATACAAATGTGTTTCATCCATTACACACGAAAAATAACGCCCTTGCCACACATGGCCAGATGATTTTCTTTTTCGATTTACATACTGAGCATATCTCATTGTAAGAGTATTGAAAGCCATACCTAATGATTCTTTATCATGAGGAATTCCTATAATATGTATATGGTTCTTCATCAAACAGTAAGCAAGTATGTCTATGTGATGCTTTTCTGAACATTCTTTGAGGTAAAAAAGATATTGTCTGAAATCATTTGTCTCTTCAAATATTTCTTGTTGGTAATTTCCTCTCTGAGTTATATGATGTGCTTCGCCTGGGAGGACTATTCTAACTTGTCGCGGCATATGACTGTCTCCTTTTTTTCATAAATTCATAGGACAAATCAAGAAAAGGGAGTTGACCCCTTTTCCCCTCTATATATATAAGACGTTTGAAAGGGCAAAATTCTTTCATTTTTTTTTAAAAATTTTATGGAGAGAGGGTGTGAGCCGGAGAAAAGGGAGTTGACCCCTTATAATAGAGAGAGGTAGGTGTGGGGTAGAAAAGGGAGTTGACCCCTTTTAATTAAAAGGGGCAGTTTCCGAAGTCAAAGAAGTAGAACAGGTTAGGTAAGATTAGTTTTCTGAAGACTATACAGACTATAGCTAAATATTTTGAATTAATAGCTTTATAAATTTGTTTGCTGCAGATTGAAAAAAATTCTTGACATTAACACTTATTATGTTTATATTCTCTTACAAATAGATACTTATAAATCCTAAATTAGGCAAGGAGGCGGTAAGAGATATGAATAAAAGAATAGTTATTTTTCTTCTAATATCTTTATTATTTGTACCAGTTATTTTTTCTGCAGATGATCCCCCACCTACCGAGACTATCGGTGGAACAATTCAACAAAAGAAACAATTTGAAAAGGAAAGAAATCTTGAGAAGAAGATAAAGCTGCCAAAGAAAAAGACTGAGGAGGAAGGAATCCAGGATTTGATTTCTGAAGATGCAGGCGAAAAGGTTCTTATAAAGAAAATAATAGTAGAAGGAGTAACTCTTCTTAAGAAAAAAGAAATTGATAAAATTATTTCTCAATTCAAAGGCAAAGAATTATCAATTAAGGCTATGCAGAGGATAGCTGATTTGATTACCGATGAATACAGAAAGAAAGGTTTCGTTACTTCCCGGGCTTATATTCCTCCTCAAAACATAAAAAAGGGAAGTTTAACTATAAGAGTTGTAGAAGGTTCTTTAGGTAATTTGGAAATAAAAGGCAATCGTTATTTTAAAACATCATTACTGAAAAGAAAATTGAATTTGAAACAAGACAGGGTTTTTGATTATTCTGCTCTCCAAAGATCTCTAACTAACATCAACGAACATCCCGATAGAACAGCTAGGGCAATATTAGTTCCGGGAAAAGAACCGGGAACAACAGATGTGGTTTTAGAGGTTGAGGATAATTTTCCTTTTCACATTGGCTTTGAATTTGACAATTATGGATCACGCTATATCGAAAAAGATCGATATACAGTATTTTTAGAGCATAATAACCTCTTAGGTCTTGATGATAAGCTATTTCTTCAAATGCAACAATCAGAATACAGTTATTATGAGCTAGAAAATGGTAGCTATACCTTACCTATAAATAATACGACTGATGTCGGAATTTATGGTTTATCAAGTGATACTGCCTTAGGCAGAGAGTTTGAAGGTATATCTAAAGGTAAAGCTCATGTTTATGGATTATTTTTAAATAAGTCCTTAATTGCTAAACCTGATATTGATTTAAGGTTAAACCTTGGTTTTGACCATAAAGATATTAAAAACTATATCTTAGGATCCTTAGCAGATGGCTCACATGATGAGCTAAGTATATTTAAAGGTGGTTTTGATTTAGATCTAGCTGATAAATGGGGGAGGACTATTTTTACTTCAGAAGTAGATTTTGGGGTTCCCGGTTTCCTTGGGTCAATGGATGCTAAAGACGCTCGTTCTAGCCGAACTGGTGCTGGTGCAAAATTTGTTAAAGGAGTTTTTAATTTATTTCGATTTCAACCCGGACCGTTTTCTTCGTATATATTATGGAAAAACCAAGCTCAAATTTCTAATTATAACCTAGTTGCTTCTGAACAGTTTCAAATCGGTGGACCGTCAAGTGTAAGAGGCTATCCGGCTGCAGAGTTTGCTGGTGACAAGGGTTATTACACAAGTCTTGAGTGGTCATTCCCGACTTATTTTTTGCCTAAGAAACTGAATGTTCCATTTACCAAAGATGTTTTTCGTGACGCTCTTCATATGGTTCTTTTTTATGATTGGGCAACAATTAGAAACAAACAAATTTCTTATGTAGGAGATAAGACAAGTCGAACTTTAAAAAGCGCTGGGTTTGGCTTTAGATTAAATCTTTCGAATAATCTTTCAGCGAGAATAGAATTTGGGTACCCTATAGGAAAGAAATCATCAGATGGACATAATCTTCAGCAATGGATAGAAATAACTAGTAAATTTTAGCCAGAGGCTATTTTTAAGTTTTTTTTATATATTTTTGATAGTCACAACACCTTGTACCCCTAATGTTTACTGCTTAAGGGTCTTGAAAATTTTCAATTTTGTGGGTCAAAACTTGCTTTTTATAAGAAAAATATGTTATATTTTGTAAACGGTTACATTAACTGTAAACGCTTACATTTCTAGAGGAAAAATAAAAAAAATAGTGGTCAACTTATATATAGGTAAGATGGAGGTAAAAATGTCGAAAAGAAATATTTTTTCTAAATTGGTTTCTTTATTTGTGGCGATAGCTTTTATGTTGATGTCAGTTCCCGCTTATGCTCTGCCTCAAGGGGCAGATATAGTCGCGGGTCAGGCGACCATAGATGTTAATGGCAATGTTATGGATGTCAACGTATCAACTGATCAGTTGATAGCCGATTAGCAGAGCTTTTCTATTGCTCATCCGGAGGCTGTTCATTTTTACCAGCCGTCAGCATCATCAGTTGCTTTAAACAGAATTGTCGGTGTGGACGCTTCGAGTATTTTTGGAACACTTACTGCTACTGGAAGATTATTTTTAATTAATCCTAACGGAATATTATTTGGTGCTAACTCACACATTGATACTGCCGGTCTTGTAGCTTCTAGTTTAGATATTTCAAATAGTGATTTTTTAGCCGGAAGATATACTTTCGTCGGACAAGGCGGCTCAGTAGTTAACCAAGGATATATTTCATCACCAGGTGGATTTGTAGCTTTGTTAGGTTCAACAGTTGAGAACAGCGGAACTATAGAAGCTAACTTGGGAACAGTCAGCTTAGCATCAGGTGAAGCCATCACCTTAGGTTTAGATGCTCAAAGTTTAATTAGTGTAGTCGTTGATGAAGCAACAACTGAGAATTTAGAGAATAAAGATGATGCAGTAAAAAATACCGGGACAATTCAAGCCGATGGTGGATGTGTCATTTTGACTGCTCAGGCGCTTGACGGAGTATTTAAGAGAGCGGTTAATAACGAAGGGATAATTGAAGCAAATAGTCTTATTAATAATAAAGGAAAAGTATATTTATTAGCAGAGGGTGAAAACGCCTTAGTTTCTAATATTGGAACAATTGATGTCAGCGGTATTGAAGAAGGAGCCGAAGGTGGTTTTGTTGAGATTAGTGGGCCACGGGTAAATGTTGGTGGCGACATTAAGCTCGCCGGCATGGGCGCTGCCGATGGAGAGTTGCTTATTGACCCTTTTGGAGATCTTTATATCGTTACTGATGGGGCATTGTGTCCTTTGACAGGAGAGTCTTATGAATTAAAGAGTACACTTGAAGGTTTGGGTGGAAGTCATACTTATGCGGGTTCTGGGGATATAGAGCTTCATTTAGGCGAGAATTGGATTGGTGGAACTTGGGTTGAGAACGCAAGCTGGAATGATGAATTAAGTCTTTTTGGAATAACTGATGGCAATTTTTTTAAACTTGCAGCCGGAGGAAGCATCAGACTTTTTGATGATTCTATAGTAACCGGCGGCGGAGATATAAAACTTTCTGCCGATACCAATAATAATGGAGTTGGTGTTATTGATTTTGGAACTGGCGCAGGCATAGCTTCAAATGGTGGATATATCGGTCTTAGTGCTGTAGATATAATTCTAAGTGCAGCCGTAAATGCCGATTCTGGTAAAATTGTGCTTAATACAAAAAATCAATCAACGGCTCAGGTTGCAGCCATGAATGCTGATGAGCTCCTTATATTAGGTAAGGGCAACTTTGATTTTGACGGGGTTTATAATACAATTGATACTCTAGCAGCCGAAATTGACGGAAGTCTTGCTTTTGCAAATTTCGGAGATTTAACTATTGGAAGTGTTTTTCGCCCCTGGACCGGAGTCTACTATAATGGTATACAATCTACAGGTTCAGTCAGCGTTAAAACTCAGTCAGATTTAATTCTAAAGAAAAGTATCCAAGCTATAAATACTGTAAGCCTTGATATCAACGGTGCTTTGATTGAACATTGCCCAGGGTATAAGGATATAGTAGCTGATAGCCTGGAGTTGAAACTTGTTAATGGAATTCATGATAATTTAGGTTGGAATAACACTTTAGAAACTAAAGTTTCCAATTTAGCGGTTTCTAATTCTGGTTCAGGCGTCATTGATATTCTAAATACTGGTACCTTAACCATTACTCAGGTTGACGGAACAACCGGAGTAGTCAATGATGCAGGAGACGTAATATTGGGCACACGTACTGCAGGAAGTGATTTGATTATTGAAGAAGCTATAAAAGCGTTAGGGAATACGGTTTCACTCGATGTTACCGGAATGATAGATGATCATCGTGACGGCTATGGTGATATCGTAGCAAAAAATTTAGAAATGCGTGCAGTTAACGGTATCGGCGATACCTTTTTTGTCGGTATAAATAACAATTTAGAAACTGAAGTTGAAAAAGTGGCAGCTTATAACTTAGTTAGCGGTGATATTAATATTAATAACACCGGTGATTTAATTATCGGCACTGTAGGCAGCACTTCAGGCATTCATAATGATGCACCTGTCGGCAATGTCAACGTCACTACTCATTCTAACCTTACTCTTGAAAACAGTATTGTAGCTGCAGATACAGTTTCGCTTAATATTGACGGTTACATTACTGACCATTACGACGGTTACAGGGATGTGGTAGCTGAAAATTTAGAGATTAACACAGTTAATGGCATTTTTGATGATTTTCATTCTCAAAATAATGATTTAGAAACTACGGTTAGTAATTTGGCTGTACATAATACTGGTTCAGGTAGCGTTAATATTAATAACACTGGCACCTTAACCGTAACTCAGGTGAACGATACGGTTGGAGTGATAAATGACGCAGGTGATGTTAATCTTTACACTTGTAATATCAGCAGCGGTGCTGATTTAATTATCGAAGAACCAATTAAAGCTGTTGGCCACAGCGTGCTTTTAGATGTAGAAGGCGCTATTGATGATCAGCATAACGGCTGGGATGATGTAGTTGCTAATAATTTAGAAATTCGTAGTGTTAATGGTGTAGCTGATACTACGCAGGGCAATAAATGGCTTGAAACTATGGTTAATAATCTTGCAGCAGTAAATACTACTTCTGGGGATATTAATATACGTAATACTGGCGACTTAAACATTACTACAGTTGGTTCAACTAGCGGAGTTGTTAATACAACTACTGCTGGTGGCAATATAGATATAAAGGTAAAAAATGGCAGTCTAAATGTTTTACAAGATGTTTTGATGCAGCAGACAGGTGATGCCGATGCAGCTATTATCTTGGATGCTGATAATGCAATGAATATCGAAAGCAGAACTGTCCAGACAACAGTTACCGGCAACGGAAATTCTTCCGTTGATCTAGTTACTGGTTCCGGAAATATTAATGTAAATCCTGGTAGTATTGTAGCCGCTGTAGTTACAGGTAATGGCGATGCAACTATTACTGCTGATGCTGCTGATAGCATAATAGTAACTGATAGTATCGTAACCTCAACAGTGGGTATTAATGGAGATGCAACTATTACCCTTAATGCCGTAAATAACATTACAGTAGATCCTAGCATAGTAGTTTCATATGTTGCTAATGATGGTAATGCTGCAGTTAACCTTAATGCTGGTGGAAATATTGTTGTCGACAGCAGTATTGTTTCAGCTATTGTTGGAAATGTTGGCAGTGCCAAGACAACTCTTTTAGCTGATAAGAGCATCATTATAAAAAAAAGTATTTTAGCTTCAGCAGTCCAAGAAGGTATTGCTGCCACAACATTAGTAGCTACTGATTATATTGTAGCTAGCGAGAGCGTCTTAGGTGCCTTATCCCAGAATGGTGCCGCTTTAACTAGTCTTTTGGCTGGTAAGAGCATCATTGTCAACAAAAGTATTTTAGCTTCAGCCGTAAGAGAAGGCCTAGCAGCAACAACATTAGCTGCTGGTGAATATATAATAGTTAATGAAAGTATCCTGGCCTCACTAGCTGAGGATGGCGTAGCCTTAACCAGCCTATTAGCCGGTAAGAGCATAGTAGTTAACAAGAGCATCCTTGCCGCCGCGGTCAAGAAAGGCCTAGCTGTTGTAAGATT
>CAZWIR010000031.1:0-7230 GCA_964634315.1 uncultured Planctomycetia bacterium
TAAAGAGAAATAATTGTAATGCTGTGTTCGAAAGAGTCCTGGAAAAGGAAGGTGCATATTGTGATTTGTATACTGGGTGTGATGACAACGTTCAAGTGAAACTGTGTGTTACTGAAACCGGAGGTCATTCATGGCCGGGTAGCTACAAACCGCCAAGGAAAGGAGTAATTCCTCCATCTAAAGCCATATCAGCCGTTGATGAAATATGGAAGTTTTTTGAGAACCAATCAAGCCTTAATCCTAGTTTTAAAAAATGAAACTATTCCTTGTAGCCTCAGGATTAAGAAAAACTACTTTCGTAGATTTTTCTTGATAATTTTCCCTAAGAAGTTATGATAGATTTATGCTTGTTGCCATTCGTGGAAAACACACAAAAAAAGTTCTTTGGGTAATTGCTGTAGTAGTTATTGCGGCTTTCGTACTTTCTGGTGCTCGTTCTTTTCTTGATAAGAAAAGAGCAAAAGCAATTGCTGAGATTAACGGCCAAACAGTAGTTATCTCAAACTTTAAAAGCTATGTTGATTTAGCTCGCCTTGACACTATCCTCTATTCAAATTTAAACAAGAAAGATCAAAAAATTACCATTGAAGAAATTATTGAAAAGGCCAGCATATACTATCGCCTTCTTTGGAAAGCTCAGGAAGAGGGTATTGAAGTTAGCGACGGGGAAGTTATGGAATGGATTAATCGTAATTTTTCTCGAAGTGGGAAATTTAGACGAGAATCTTACCAGCAGTATATAAAGCATATCTCTCGAAATTTCGGCTTTACTTTAACTATGCGTAGTTTTGAAGAACACGTACGAAATCTGATTCTAATTGATAAGCTTTGGAAAAACTCTCTTGATGTCTCAGTTACAGATAAGGAGGTAGAAACCTTATATGCTATGGAGAACCAAAAGGCAAAAATTGCTTACCTTTTTATTCCTTATGAAAAGTTCCGGGTGGACGTAGGAATAAAGCCTAATGAAATTGAAGAGTTTTACCGGGATAACACAGTTCTTTTTAAAAGAGAGCCGACAGTAAATATTGCCTATGCCTTAATAACCGAAAAAGATAAGATGAGCCCTGAAGAAATTACAGAGCTTGCTAAACTTAAGACACTCGATCAGCTCAAAGAGAAAACTTCTCTTGAAATTAAAAAAACCGGCTTAATTAAAAGAGCTGACTTGATTAAAGAAGTTGAGGTCACACAAGAAATAGCCCAATTAGCCTTTAGTTTAGGGTTAAACCAAATAAGCCCGCCAATAGACTTAGGTGAAAATTTTATAATTGTTGGCAAGGAAGACGAGCAACCGGCCTTTATTCCTTCCTTAGGTGAGATTAAACCTGAGGTTAAAGAAGCACTAATTGTTTCTCGGGCAAGAGAAGAGACCAATAGATTTTCTTCTGATCTCTTAATCGAGATTAATCAAGAGGAAACAAAAAATCTCAAAACTTTTGCAAACAAAAATAATCTTGAATTTAAGCAGACAGACTTCTTTAAGTATTTTGACTATATAGATGGTCTGGGGTTAAATAACCAGGTAAGTGCAATAGTCTTCTCTCTGGCTAAAGATGAAGTCCATTCTAAAGTTATAGCTTTAGATAAGGGTGCTTACATCTTACAGCTGAAAGATAAAACTCCGATTGATAGGTCAGATTTACAAAACAAAAAAGAAGAGTATTATAATAAAATCGAAGAAAGAAAACTATTCATTGAACGGCTAAAGTTCATTACCAAGCTGAATCAAGAGATAATAATCAAAATACCTTCCGTAAAATAAAAAGTACTTTCCCCAAATTATCTGTAGCGAGAAAGTACTTAGTAATCTCTTTTAGTCTTCTACAGTGATACAGTTTACCGGACATTGAGATGCAACATCGTGAAGATCACATTCCGGGCACTCACTTGTCTTTACCTTAGCGATTCCGTCATCGCCTAGTTCAAAGACAGCAGCGCAAGCAGTTACACACAAACCACAACCTACGCAAGCATTTTCATCAATAATAACTTTTGCCATCTTTCCTCCTTTAATTATCTCAACAAAATCGAGGGAATTAAATCCCCAGTATTTCCGAGGGGTCTAATTTTAAATAAGGTGTCCACTTTCTAATTTTTCCCACATTTTATCTACATTATTCTGAATAGTATCGATAAGAGACTTATTTTCTGGCTTAAAGAGATGTTTATAGCGTCCTTGTGATTTTAGCCATTCAGTAATTGGTTTTCTTTCTTTTGGTTTATAAGTAATATTTAATACTCCGTTTTCAATTTCATAAAGCGGCCAAAAGCCTGTATCAATTGCCGATTTAGATATATCTATCGCCGTTTCTTGAGGGTATCTCCATCCTCTTGGACAAGGAGCCAAAATATTTAAGAACGCCGGCCCTTCGGCTGCAAAGGCTTTTTGAGCTTTGGTAACTAGGTCATTCCAATTAGAAATAGTAGCTTGAGCTGCATAAGGAATATGATGGGCAGCACAAATTGCGGTAAGATCTTTTCTAAATTCTGCCTTTCCGGTTTTAACCTTTCCTGCCGGCGCTGTAGTAGTAGATGCACCATGAGGGGTTGCACTGGAACGCTGTATTCCAGTATTCATGTAGGCTTCATTATCATAACATACATAAACTATTCTGTGTCCTCGCTCTAGCATGCCAGAGAGAGATTGCAATCCGATATCATAAGTACCGCCATCTCCGCCTACGGCTAAAAACTTTATATCTTCTTTTATTTTTCCTTTCTTTTTTAATGCTCGATATGTAGTTTCGACACCACTCATAGTAGCGGCTACATTCTCAAAAGCGTTATGAATATAAGGAATGTTCCAGGCACTATAAGGGTAAATTGTAGTAGCAACCTCAAGGCAACCAGTAGCACAGCCGATAACAACCGGTGATTCCCCTGCTCCTAGCAATACTTGACGCAGTGCTATAGATGCGCCACAGCCAGCACAGAGACGATGTCCGCCGGTAAGTCGTTCAGGTATTTTTGAAAGTTGTTTTAAATTCGCCAACTTAGTCTCTAACCCCTAGATAATTTATCAAATTTTTAACTTTGTTTTCTTCTACAGCTTTTGCTAAGTCTTGGTAGATTAAATCTATTTGAGATATATCCATGTCTCTTCCACCTAATCCATAAATGTAATTTGTAACTAACGGTCGAGATTGTAATTCATAAAGAGCTGATCTTACCTCGGCGAATACCGGTCCTCCATGATTAGAAAAAGATTCACTACGGTCTAATATTGCCACAGCTTTTAATTTTGAAAGAGAAGCGGCGATTTCTTCTGCCGAAAACGGCCTAAAAAATCTTATCTTTAGTAATCCTGCCTTTACACCCCTCTCTCGCAGTCTATCTACAGCTACCTTAGCGGTTCCACAGGTAGAACTAAGTGCAACAATTGCAATTTCAGCATCTTCGGTTTTATATTCTTCAATAAAGCCATAGTCTTTTCCGGATATATTTTTAAACTCTTTTGCTATTTGTGGTATTATTTTTTTTGACTTTTCAATAGCATCGGATTGCTGTCTTTTATGTTCAAAATAATAGTCCTGTAAATCTAAGGGGCCGTAAGTAACAGGTTTCTTAACGTTTAGAAGAGGAAAAGTTGGTTTATATTCTCCGATAAAATCTTTGACTATTTTATCATCAAATAATTTTACGCCTTCTACGGCATGGCTAGTAATAAAACCATCTTGGCATACCATAATCGGTAAGAGGATCTCAGGATGTTCAGCAATTCGCATAGCGATTATGGTGGACTCGTAAACTTCTTGAGCGTTCTCACAGTACATTTGTAGCCATCCTGAATCACGGGTTCCCATAGTGTCGGAATGATCACAATGGATATTGATTGGCCCGGATAAAGCTCTGTTTACTACAGGCATTACAATCGGTAGTCGGGTAGATGCTGCAATATAAACAATTTCCCACATAAGAGCTAAGCCGTTAGCAGAAGTAGCGGTCATAGCTCTTGCTCCGGCAGCTGAAGCACCGACACAGGCACTCATTGCACTATGTTCTGACTCTACGGTAATCATTTCAGTGTCTACTAAACCGTCAGCAACAAATTGAGAAAAAGCCATTACGATTTCTGTTTGTGGTGTTATCGGATAAGCAGGAACTACGTCAGGATTAATTTGACGCATAGCTTCTGCTACTGCTTGATCGCCGGTTAAAGGAATGAGCTTACTCATTAGATTATTCTTTCTCCATTTTGATGCATTTAACCGGGCAGATGCGAGCGCATATGCCACAACCTTTGCAGTGGTCATAGTCAAAACCGTCCATTTTACCGTCTTTTACTTTTATGCTTGAATCAGGACAGTAGATCCAACATTGAAGACAATTTATACATTTAGATTTATCAATAACTGGTTTAAAAGTTCTCCAACTACCAGTATTGTATTCTTGAGCGTTTCCAGCCTCGGTAATTAATCCGCCAATTGGTATGGATTTCCAACCTTTTTCTTTCATTTTTTCTTTCCTCTTTTAAGAAAATTATTCTGACTGTAATTTACTAGCAGCTCTACGAATACTTTCAATGTTTCCCATAGTCTTCTTTTCGCCAATTTTTTTCAGAAATTTTTTCTTTATCTTTTCCTCAACCTTCTCTAAAGAGACTATTCCTACGGCTTTTATCAAAGCCCCTAACATTGGCATATTTGGTAACGGTAAGCCGGTAGTATCTAAGGCAATTTTAGTTGCATCAAGTGTAAAAACTTTACCTTTATTAAACCCGAGTTTTTCTCTTATTTGCTTAGGAGATTGTTGGGAATTAACTAGAATAACGCCAGCATCATCAAGACCTTCGGTTACATTTACTACGTCAAGAATAGTTGGGTCAATAACTACTACAATTTCCGGATTAGTTACACCACAATGGAGATTTATTGGTTCTTCGGATATTCGAGTAAAGGCCTTCATTGGTGCTCCGGCTCTTTCAGGTCCATATTCGGGAAAAGATTGGATAAATTTACCTTCTTCCATGGCGGTTTCGGCTAAAAGTTGAGCTGCAGTTTTTGCTCCCTGGCCACCACGCCCATGCCAACGAATTTCGAGAATTTTTTTTGTTATTGTTTGTTCCATAAGATACTTTTTATACCACAAAAGAATAAAAAATCAAGAAAAAAGTTAATTAGTAAGCCAAAATTCCTTATCTCCTCCCTTTTTAATAAGGTCAAGAAGGATATCTACAATCTTGGCGTCGTATTTTATGCCTCTACCCTTTCGAAGTTCCTTGCAGGCTTCTTCCAAGCCTTTAGCTTCGCGATAAGGCCGATGATGAGTCATGGCTTCTAAAACGTCACTGACTGCTAATATTTTGGCTTCTAAAGTTATCTGATCGCTTTTTAAGCCTCGGGGATAGCCTGAACCATCAAGACGTTCGTGATGCTGATAAATAATTTCAGCTAAAGCAAAAGGAAAGTCAATATCTTTAATCAAATTATAACAATTTTCTACATGCTCTTGAATTAAACGATACTCCAAGGCATTTAACTTACCAGGCTTATTTAAAATATCTAAGGGAATACTTATTTTTCCTAAATCGTGAAGTTCCCCAGCTAACTTAATAGCCAGAAGTCGATTTGAATCCCAGCCTAAGACATTAGCGATTTTTTCAGAAATGCCAGCTACATTTCTAGTGTGACTAAAGGTGTAAGGGTCCCGCATTTCAAGAGCCCTACCTAGGACTTCTAGAGCACTAATCATCATATCCAGGCGTTGCTGTTCGAGATTAGCGTAAGCAGTCATATCGCGAGTTATTCCCATGGTTCCGATTACCTTACCAAAATTATCTCGCATAGGAATTTTAGTAGTAATTACCTGGTTCCAAAGGCCGTCGCTGAGTAGGGTCTTTTCAATTTTGCCAACAATTGGCTTACCAGTATTTAAAACTTGGTTATCATCGTTAAACATGCCTTTAGCTTGTTCTATAGGAAAAAAATCAAAATCAGTCTTTCCGAGTATTTCCTCAGCTTTTAATCCAGTTCCTTGGGCATAGAAACTGTTAACCTTTATGATTCTATTTTCACGGTCCTTAAAATAGACAGCATCAGGAATATTGTCTAAGAGGTTTTCAAAGAAATCCTTCTCCATGGTTAGTCTACCAGCAATTTGTTTTTGAGCTGAAATATTCTGGATTATTCCCTCAATCCAACGTTCCTTTTTCTTAGCTGAAGGTGTTAAGTGAGCAGTAATTGTCACCCACAAAGGTTGACCGTCCTTTTTCTTTAACAGTACTTCAAAGGATTTAACATTCATATTTCTATTTAAAATTGTTAAAAAAAGCTCTCGATCTAAAGGCTTAATAAAAAGGTTAAAAAACTTCTCCCTAATAAACCCTTTTTTAAAAGGATAACCGAGAATTTCAGCTAAAGTTGGATTAGATTGGATTACTTCACCTTCAGGAGTTAGGCAGTATTGGAAAAGTCCAATGTTTAAGTTGTTGTTATCGGCAATATTCAAGCAAAAACTCTTCTTTTTTTTCATAAATTGCATAATTTTCTCCAAAGAGAATCTATTATACCACTTGGCATAGAAAAATCCACAAAAAAAACCCCGTACCAATTACGGCACGGGGCTTTAGATATCTTTCTGAAGCTACTTTTAGTAACCCATTCCTCCAGGCATTCCACCCATTCCACCAGGCATTCCGCCAGGCATAGCAGGGGCTTTGCCTTCTTTTTCTGGCTTATCAGCTATAACTGCCTCAGTAGTAATTAACAACGATGCAATTGATGCTGCATTTTGTAAGGCTGTTCTTGCCACCATTGTGGGGTCAATTACTCCAGCCTTAAACATGTCAGTTAGTTCTTCACTGTTACCTCTTAAATCAAATCCCATTGGTGATTTGCTGCTTTTTACTTTAACAACTATTACATCACCTTTTAAGCCGGCATTTGTAGCAAGTTGGTTCAAAGGTGCTTCTAGAGCTCTGCGAATAATATCTACACCAGTTCCCTCATCACCGTCAAGCTTAAGTTTATCCAGAGCAGATAAGCTATGGACAATTGCAACTTCGCCACCAGGGATAATCCCTTCGGCAACAGCTGCTCTAGTTGCATGCAAAGCATCTTCAACTCTAGCTTTTTTCTCTTTCATCTCAGTTTCAGTGGCTGCTCCGATATTTATTACCGCAACTCCACCGGCTAGCTTTGCCAGTCTTTCTTGTAATTTTTCTTTATCGTAATCAGAATCACTAGCGTCAACCTGATTCTTGATTTGCTTAATTCTTCCTTGAATAGC
>CAZWIR010000032.1:0-7189 GCA_964634315.1 uncultured Planctomycetia bacterium
TTATTTACTGTAATATTGTTGTATGTATCACCTGCTTTAGCTGTAAAGGTAGAACTTGATGTACTGCCATCAAGAGTGATAGTGGAACTTGATCCTGAACTAAATACAGCCGTACCTGAACTATCCCAGTTACCTTCAAGTTCGATAGTTCCATGATTAACAAAATTAACGTTACCTCCAGACACAGTAATATTGCCGCTTACATCTATTTTTGTATTAGTATAACCTTCCGTTAAAACAAAAAAACTCTGCCCGGTTACATTTATGTTGTTTGCCGTAATAGTTGAATTATCCTCGGACACATGTAAGCCAGAGGCCCAAAACCCTGAAGTATTAACACTGATATCTCCCGAAACGTTTACTGTGCCACTGGATGCAGTATTAGTATCGCCGACTAGAAACCAAGCACTAATTGACCCAGTACCTATGGTAACATCGCCGTTTACAGTAGCAACTGCATCATTAGAAACCTCAAAAGATACAAGGCTTTTAGTAATAGAGACATTCACGAATGTGCATGGTCCGGTAACGATAATTGCGTCGCCTGCCTCATCCAAAACAGCATTCATCTTAAAATCTAGATATCGCAAATATACACCATGTGCGTTAAGATCAATGAAATTATCTCCGGAATCTTCACCAAAATCTCTTACTGTAGAATCTGTGCCCTGAATTGTAACATTGTCATCAGTTGAAGATATAATTTCAATATTACCGTTATTAACATAAGCTCCTGCCTCAAGCACTAAATCTATATTTCCTGTATCCGCATCTAAGGTAAGCGTATCCCCTGAATCATTTGTAAGAAGAGTACCTACAACTGTCATGGTTACACTAGCTAAAGGCTGAAATGTATAGGTACCATCTATGGTAAGATCATTGAATGTGGTTGTTGCAGTTCCTGTTATGTTCTTACTGGCGCCATCTAATGTTACTTCAGCTGAAGTACCGCCATTATTAAATGTTCCGCCGTTATTAGTCCAGGTACCTCCAACATAAAATTTATCTGCAGCATTGGGTGCTGTAAAAGACCCGCCGGATATCGTAAAATCCCCGCTTAAATCAAGACTGCCGGTTGTAACGCTTATAGTTCCGCTACTGAGAGTAATTCCTGTACAAACTTCGTCTGTATCGACAGTACAAACTCCTGCACCCGTTCCATCAAAGATTGCTGTATCATCGGCCCCTGGTTTTGATCCCCCTGCCCAATTCGTATCATCATTCCAAATACCAGCATCAGCGGAATTCCAGGTTATGTCTGCCGCAAACGCTTTACCCGCAAATACAACTAAGGACAAGTAAACCAGTACTGTTATAAAAATTTGTTTTTTGATTAGCCTATCTCCATAATTCTTTTTGCTTCCTTAAGATGTTTCTCCTTATACATTCTCCAACCACGCCAGTCTCTGGGGAAGGTAAGATTGGACCCTAGTCTTCCCACGAAAATAAGGTCTTTTTGGATATGCCAACCATATTGCAAACCTCTTGTGCGATATGGTAATTTCTCTTCTTCTGTTTCATTATAATCAACCTCTAAATGTAATTTATAAAGACTTATTCTAATGATACTTACTATAGTAACTATAGCTGTAAAAATTTAATTCGTCAAGTTTTTCTACCTTCAAAATACTTCAGAGGCAAGCAGTTACATCCGCCTTCGCCAAGGCTGTGCAATCTCACTTAGCTCTGTCTGGAATACAGTAAAAAGGAAGGGTTTGGAGAGTTTGTAAAGAAGGAACCAAGGGTCAGCCGAAGGTCGGATATATATCTTCATAGGATAGATATTATACCAAAAAGGTCAGAATTTGCTAACCAGTTTAGGCGAATCCTAAACCGCCATCACGAAATAATTGTAGCCGGATGAATGCGAAGTCTACCTTTAGGTAGAGCGAAATCTCCCCGTAAGGGGAAGAGAACTGTGATTGCCAAAAAAAGGGAGTTGACCCCTTTTATTTTTTTTTAAAAATAGAGCCATATTTAAGGGCGTCTGTTGGGCAAACATTCAAGCAGCGCCCACAACTGAAACAATCTGCCGGAATTGTTTTGCCGTTAACCCTACCTTCTGCAGCTTCCAAAGGACATACCTCAATACAAGCACCGCATTGGGTACACTTTTCTTTGTCAATTCGAACACGAAAAATGCTAAACCGCTCAGCTATCCATGAAACAAGGCCAAAAGGACAAATGAACTGACAAAATGGGCGGTAAGCAATAAACGACACCAACAAGGTAATGGTTATTGTCAACAGAATACTGAATATTTCGAAATCAAGATTAAATAGATTAAAGGGATTAAGATAGTGATAAATTATAAACCCCCTACGCCCTCCACTGATTCCAAACATAAGAAGAAGTACAGCAATAAAAAGACATACACGGATTGTATTTGTAAATACAAATGGAAGTTTTCTTTTTTTAATTTTTCGCAAAATTGGTATACTATAAATAAGTTCTTGCAAAGCGCCGAAAGGACAGGCCCAGCCGCAAATCATCTTATTCCCAATAACAGCAAGCAGAATAAAGAAACCGAAAGCGATTACTTTAATTATTGGGTCAGGATAAAGGCCTATCATGGATTTGAATACTTTGACCACCCCTTCCATGGGATTGGGCGATTTGCCAAGAATAAATCCGGCCACTGTTACGGAAAACAAAAGAGTAATAATATATGGGGTTTTCGGATACCAGTTACGGCGATTTTTAATATCAAGGTCATCAGGACGTCCTAGCCGAACGAGAAAAACAAGACCACCTAACACTAATGCCGCATAGATATAATATTTAAGCATGGAATCGCGGTGGGATAGAATATGTTCAATGGCATGCTCAAGATCATCATCCGTCACCCCAAATGAATTAAGAGGCTTATTATTGGAAATATTAAGCCGCAGATTAAGTTCGCGCGCAAGGCCTTTACCTGTAACTCCAATTTTTGGAGCGATATCCTGAATAGACATATTAGCATTGAAGTTAGTTGTTTCTATTAGTACGCCCGCTGAATTCGTCCGCATTCCAATGGCCATAATCGCGAATATTCCTGCCACAGTCGCAAACAACCAAATACGTTGTTTAAAAGAAATTTGTGAGAACCAAGAACTAATTTTAATTTTTTCCTCCATAATATTATATTGGTATAGTAATTAAAGGGCTAACTTCCTTTTCCCCCGTTACTTTTCATCTATCAGAGAATTTTTGGGCGCTTGCTACAACAAACCCACCCTTCCCGAAACCTTTTCGTGGTTTTTCGATTGAATTTAACCTATTGGGGTAATTAAAAATAGTTTGACGGTAGGTAATTTTATTAAACCCTACAGCTTTAAGCAATTCGCTAATATCCTTAATGCTGAAAAAATTTGCTTGTTTATAAAATACACTTTCTTTTCTTTGGTAGAATTCACCCAAAAAACTATCCTTGTCTATTATGCCAAGAATAATCTTTCCGGTTTTCTTTAAAACTCTTCCGGCTTCGCTTAAAACTTTCTGCGGGTTTTGAACAAAACATAAAGTAATAATAATTGCTACATAGTCGAAGGTATCTTCAAAAAATGGCAGATCCTCCCCTAATCCCCACCGTACGGTTACTCCGCGTTGCGCAGCAATATCAAGCATGTTCTTTGAACAATCAATTCCCATAGCAATGCCTAAGGCATGAGCGAATCTACCAGTCCCAACACCTACCTCTAATCCTTTAGCTTCCCTAGGTAAAACTTCTCTTATCGCCTCAAGTTCTGATAAGTAGACAAATTTATTTCTATCATACCAAGCATCGTATTCCTTATAATAACGATCAAACACACTCATTCCTGTTTAAATTTCTCCCCAAAAGCCATCATAGAATCTTTGCAGATGCTTATAAAAATCTTTATCAAATGAATTTCTTTTCACATCTTTCTCTTTAAAAGAATACCTGTAGCCGGCACAATAGGCCGACAGGATATCTTTTGCGTGCGCGATTCTTTTAAACATCTCTTCGGATTCCTTTTTCCTTTCGCTCTTGGATCTATCCGGATGGTACTTTAAAGCAAGTTTTCGAAAAGTACTATTTATATCTTCTAAAGTAGCATACTCATCTAAACCCAATATCTTCCTCGCTTGATCAACCTCTTTGAAACCCATCATTTTCTCTCTCTATATTTCAAATGTTTGCCCTGCTTTTATCGATATAAAATTATCTAAATATCTTTCTTTAAAAATTTCCTGGGCTTCATACCCTGTACAATGAGTCGGCCCAACCTTTTCAACTCCCATCTCCTTAAGCCTTTCCGCTATAATCCTTACTTCTCTTTTATCGCTATTCATCAGATGAAATCCGCCAAAAACTAAACAAATTTTTTCGCCAAGATTTGCTTCTTGAACTTTCTCTATCATTCTCACAATTCCAGGATGGGAACATCCGGTAATTACTGTAATACCTCTACTTGTTTTTATTACCAACGCCTGTTCAGGTATACCACTGTATCCTTTTAAAATCTCCCCGGTAATAAAAATATTTTTTGTAACTTCAACAATATTATTTGCTTCAATAAGCTCAGCCTTTAATTTTTTTACTTTTTCTTTAAAAGCCTGGCTAAAACCCGGGCAAGAGTAAACTTTAAGCCCTTCTCTTTTTTTCAACAGTTCCCACAAACCTCCGGTATGATCCCAATGGTCATGAGAAATAACCACTGCTTCAATAGTAGATATATCTATATTCAAATTTTGCATATTTTTAAATAAATACTCTCCTTTTTCTCCGGTATCAAACAAAACCCGATTATCCACCAGACAAGAAAACCCCCAACCAGAGATAAACTTATCACTCACAACATCATTATTAAAAACAATTTTAATTTCCATTTTTATATACCTCTTTATCGATGCCGTTATCTCTTATTTAAATTATAAAGCAATACAATATCGCCCAGTTTACAACTGGTATGTTTAGCTACAACTTGACATTTAACCATAAACAAAAAGAAAATTGGTCTTTTTTCTTGAGATAAAGATTCAAAATTACCTTGCCCCTTACTAATAACCATATCTGCCTTTCGATAGATTTTTTTAAAACTGCTATTACATAGCCGCAATATTGTCCCTGGAGCATCAGAACCATTTGATATAACTTCCGCTAACTTATCAATTCCACAATATTCCGCATCTTCAAACAAAGCATCATTAATAATTGGCTCATCTTTAACCGCAAAATAAATGATTTTTTTAGGATATTTCTTCCTGATCTCTTCTATCAAAATCTTATCAAAAACAGTTTCTCCGGCATTATCTCCTAAATAAAGAATATTCTTTGCTTCTGACAATGCCCGCTTAAACGCTGAATAATGAAATATGGTTTTTCTATGGGTATATTTTTCTTCTCTAACCAGTATCTTTTTTAGCTCTTCATCTATATTTAAATTACTCTTTACCCCAAAATCTATAATGTTTCCGGCAATAGCTATTTCCAATGATGTCAAAAGCCTATCGCCTGAATGAACTACTTTATTTTTTAATTTGTTATAAATCTTGAGAGCAAGACGATTACTTTCTTGCTTTATCTTTTTATAAGGGTCGTTATTACGACTTAATTTTTTTAACAAATTATACCCAAAACGGGCAATTTCCGGAGGTGGGGAATTAAGCGAAACTTCCGGAATTATATTGGCAAGTTCATCTATAACCTGCTTTTGAACTTTAGGACTAGCACCGACAATCCTTGCTCCCTCAAGTGCCTGTCGAAAAAAACAAGGAATACAATCTAAATAGGTTCTCATCTTATTTTACTCTTTAGCTTATTCCAGATATTCTCAATTTCATTCTTTGCTTTCTTACAATTATATTCCACAATTGTCTTACCTTCTACTATTGCCTTCACTACAGATTTATCAAAACTGATTTTACCACTAACTTCAACTTTGTTATCATTACAATAGTTTTCTATTTTTTCTGTCATCTCAAGGTTCAAATCATACTTATTTATTACTAACCTAAGAGGAATATTAAAATGCTTAGCAACCTTAATAACTCTGTCGGCATCGTGTAATCCTGATAATGTTGGCTCGGTTACCACTAAAGCACAATCAGCTCCGGTAATAGAAGCAATAACCGGACAGCCTATGCCTGGTGAACCATCAATAATAATCCATTTACTGTTTTGTTTTTGGGCTATTTCTTTTGCTTTTTCTCTAACTAGGGATACTAATTTTCCTGAATTTTCTTTAGCCACGCCTAGTTTTGCATGAACTAAAGGACCAAACCTGGTATCGGAAATAAACCACTCCCCACAAATTTCTTCTCTCATTTCTATAGCAGTTTGGGGACAAATAAATTTACAAAAAGCACACCCTTCACAAGAGATATCATCTACTTTAAAATCATCACCTATAGCATCAAATCTGCAAACCCTTCTACACTCACCGCACTGAGTGCAAAGTTCTTGATTAATAAAAGCTACTACTCCGCTCTTAAATTCATGCCGCTGTTTTATCTCTGGTTGCAGCAACAAATGTAAATCAGCAGCATCAACATCGCAATCGGCAAAAACAGAATTTTTAGCCAAAGCAGCAAAACTCGCAGTGACTACAGTCTTACCGGTTCCTCCCTTGCCGCTTATAATAACAATTTGTTTCATCGTATTTATTTTGTCAACTCACATTTTACTATAGGCATCCAGTGCCGCTAAAACAAGAGGGTAAGCAGTCGGAGCACTAGTCAAATAAGGATGAGTTGCCATCTGAAGAGTTTCCAATTCTGTAAGAGACATTCGTTTTTGAATAGCAATCCCTATTAAATTTATAACCTGAGCACAAGATATACCACAGCTGACTTGTCCGCCTAAAATTATTCCGGATTGTTTAGAAAAAATTAGTTTAACTTTACTTTTTACTGTTCCCGGCAGAGTAGCTGGATGCTTGTCAACACCGTCAACCACACCACAGACTATTTCAAAACCTTCTTTTAAGGCAGTTTTCTCGGTAAGCCCTGCTGACCCTAGAACAATCCCGTTGATATAAGTAGAATAAATTGCAATTGTTCCTTTATTCTCTCGGACAACTTTTATTTGATATAAATTCGCACCAGCTATTCTAGCTTCAGCTGTAGCTGTTGAAGCAAGCATAACCGGAATAGCTTTTCTGGTATAAAAATCACGTTTACAGGAACAATCACCGACAGCAAAAATATCGGAATCTGAAGTACGCATATACTCATCAACTAA
>CAZWIR010000033.1:0-7131 GCA_964634315.1 uncultured Planctomycetia bacterium
TAACTATAATCAAATAAATTCTTTAATAAAATCTTTAAACAGAGAAGTTGCTAAAGATTGTGGCCATAGTTTGAAAAAAATTTAGTATTTTGTGGTACAATAAGGGCAATATTGGGAGGGCATTCTATGGAGTATAGAAGATTAGGAAGTTCTGCATTAGAGGTTTCAGCTATTTGTCTAGGTACTTGGGCTTTTGGAGGAGATAAGTGGTGGGGCCATCAAGAGGATAAGGATTCTTTGGCAGTATTAGAAGAGGCCTTAGCCAGAGGAGTTAACTTTATTGATACTGCCCCGGTCTATGGACGCGGGCACTCTGAAGAGGTCATCGGGGAATTTATTACTCAGGAAAATATAAGAGAAAAGATAATTTTAGCTACAAAGCTAGGATTGCGCTGGGATGGTAGAATTATTCTTCATGATTTATCTAGAAAGAGGATGTTTGATGAGATTGACCTCTCGCGCCGAAGGCTTAAAACAGATTATTTTGATCTCTATCAAGTACATTGGCATGATCCTGACACTCCGATTGGACAGACTGCTGAGATAATGCATAAATTTTACCAAGAGGGTATTATTAAGGCTATTGGAGTTAGTAATTACACTGTGGCTCAAATAGCTGAATTTAAAAAATACGCACCTATTCATAGTTTACAACCTTGCTATAGTATGTTTGAGCGTGGAATTGAAGAAGATATTGTACCCTACTGTATTGAAAACTCTATTAGTATTATTACTTATGCTCCGTTATATAGTGGTCTATTAACCGGGAAGTTTTTCTTAGATGATGCAAAAATACCCAGTGATATTAGTCGTAAGATGAAGAGTCAAGAGTTAGAAGAACCGTGTTTTTCAATAAATAAAACAACCCTACTTAAGTTAAAAGTTGTAGCTGATAATTATGGAAAAACTCTAGCTCAATTAGTATTGAATTGGAATTATAATCAGGAAGGAATAACCTCAGCTATTGCCGGAACCAGAAAGTTAGCTCAATTATATGATAACTTAGGTAGCGCTGATTGGAAGATTAGTGAAGAAGATTTAAGAAAAATAGATGATATCTTAGTCGAGAGACTTGTTGCGATTGAAAGAATCGAAGAAAAAGTATGAGGATACTTATAACTGGAGCTACCGGGTTTATTGGCAAGAATTTAGTCCAAGGACTGTTTAATAAAGGCGGACATACCCTTTTTTGTTTTGTAAGAAATTCTCAAAAAGCCAAAGCTTTAGAACCTTTTGGTGTAAAGCTTATCTATGGCGATATTACCGACAAAGCCTCTTTAGATAAACTCCTTAATTATCAAATCGATGTGATATTTCATAATGCTGCCTGTGTTGAGAGTAAGAACCCTAAGTTTCTTCATAGAGCTAATGTATTAGGCAGTGAGAATGTTTGTGAGTTGGCTTTATCCTTAGGAGTAAGGAAGGTTATTTATACTAGCTCAGTGGCTGTAGTTAGCGGAAACTCTCAAACGCCTCTTACTGAAGATCTTGCCTTTAAAGCTACCAATATTTATGGTCAGTCTAAGATTGAGGCTGAAAAAGTAATTCTTAAATATAGAAAGAAAGGTTTGAATATAGTGATCGTTCGCCCGCCTATGGTTTACGGAGAGGATGAGCCTCATATGATGAAATTTTTATTTTTCATTACCAAATATAGACTTTTTCCTTTAATCGATAAGGGTAAAGCTAAACTTCACCTCGGTTATGTTAAGAATGTCGCAGAAGCAATGATTTTTTTGTTAGATAAAAAAGAAGCCTTGGAAGGTTCTTTTTTTGTTGGTGATGAGGAGGCCTTAACAGCTAGAGAGGTGTTCGATATTTTTGCTAAGGCTTTAAAAGTGAAGCCATTGCCTAATCTTCCAGCAGGGCTAAAAACAATAGCAATAAGTCTTCCCCTTATTGGTAGAAAATTAAGTTTTTTTGTTAAGGACAGAGTTTATAGTTTAGAAAGAATAAAGTCATTAGGATTTAAGGCGTCTTTTAAAGCCAGGGAAAGCCTGTATCAAAGCGCTGAATCTTTTTTAAGGAGTTAGCTTATGAATGATAAGAAGGTGCTTGCTTTTGATTTAGGAAGAGTTCTCTTTGATTTTGATTATAATATTGCCTTAGAGAAGATAAAGGATAAGATTGGTGTGCCAATTGAAGAGGTAATCAAGGAATTGTTTGAGAATGACTTTGGATTAAGTTTTGAAAAAGGAGAAGTTAGCTCTCAGCAATTTTACACTCGTTTCAAAGAGACTTTTAAAGCAACTTTAAGTTATCAATATTTTGTTGATGTCTGGTGTGAGATATTTGCACCTAATCAGGATGTGATTGAACTAGTAAGATACCTTAAAGGAAAATACCCTCTCTACCTTATTTCTAATATAAATGAACTTCATTTTGAATATCTTTTTAAGGGATACAGACAAGTTTTCTCCCTCTTTAATCAGTTAATTCTCTCCTATAAGATTAAGTCAGTTAAGCCTGAGAAAGCAATTTATCAGACTTTAAAAGATACAGCCGGAGTAGATTTTGAAGATATAATTTATATTGATGATCGTAACGACTTAATCACAAAGGCTAAAGATTATCACTTACAATGTTTGCAGTTTACTAGTTTTGATCAATTAGTTAAGGATTTAAAAAACCTTGGCATTTCGGTTAATCCGGTGGGGTGAATTTTTATCAACCAGTTCTTGCAAAATAAGAGAATTTTGCTATAGTTAATATAAAGGAGCTAATAATATGAAAAAAATTATCGGTTTGATTTTGGGTTTAGTGTTAGTAGTAGGGTGTATACCTGTTCTCATCGGTGCTGGAATAGTAACCGGCTATAGTTTAAGCAATTCTACTGCCTCGGGAAATGTAAATGTAGAATATCGGGTATTATGGGATATTTGCTTGGATAAGCTAGAGTCAATGGAGGCTGAGATATTAGTTAGTAATGAGTCTAAGGGTGTAATAAAAGCTAATCTTTCTGAGCATGGCATAGCGGTTAAGATAAGCAGCATTAGCACTGATACCCAGAGACTAAAAGTGTCGGCACGTCAACTTTTAATGCCAAAGGCACAATTTGCTCAAAAAATATTTTTAAAATTAATTTCTGATCTTCAGTGATAAAGAAATTATTTCTTTTAAGTCTTCTTTTAATTCTTTCCTGTGGTCAATTTGATTACTCCCAAATAAAAGTTTTAGAAGTTATTGACGGCGATACCATTAAGCTTTCTAACGGAAAGCTTTTGCGTTATATTGGTTTAGATACGCCTGAAGTGCGAATAAAGGATAAATTGGGAAATTTTAACTATCGACCTCAACCATTTAGTTTAGAGGCGAAAGAGTTCAATCGAAAGTTAGTCGAAGGAAAGAATGTACGAGTTGAATTTGATATTGAGAGGACTGACCGCTATGGCCGACTTCTCGGTTATTGTTTCGTAGGTGAAACTTTTATAAATAAAGAATTAATAGAACAGGGGTATGCAGCTCTCTACACTTATCCGCCTAATGTTAAGTATGTCGATTCGTTTGTAGCTTCACAAAAAAAGGCTAAAGAAAAACAAAAGGGCCTATGGGGTAGTTTCGAGGTTATTAACCACAGTCAGGCTAGCAAGTATATCAACCAGATAAGAAGTGTTGAGGGGGTAGTCGTAGGTACTTATAAGTCAGCAAGGTGTGTGTTTCTAAATTTTGGCCAGAATTATCGAAACGATTTTAGTGTGGTAATTTTTAATAATGTTCTTGATGCTTTTAAGCGGAAGGGAATTGACGTTTTGAGTTTTTATAATGGAAAAAAAGTACGTGTAACCGGAAAGATCCGGAAATATAATGGACCCGAGATTATTGTTAACAGCCCTTACGAGATAGAAGTATTGGAGGGAGAGTAAAATGAAGAAGAAAGTTATTTGGATAGTAGTCATACTTACACTTTTGTTTGTTGGCTGTGTAACCGTATATAATCCCGCTACTGGGAGAAAAGAGTCTTATCTTTTTGATGAGAAATATGAGATTAATTTAGGTAATAGCGTCGCCAAGCAAATAATTTCTCAGAGCAAAATGGTTGACGATCCTGAAGTTCTAGCTTACGTAAGGGAAATTGGTGAGAAGGTGGCTGAGGTCAGTCATCGCAGTTATTTAGATTATAAGTTTTATATTGTAGATAGCGAAGAAATTAATGCTTTTGCTCTTTTAGGTGGTCATATATTTGTAAATAAAGGATTAATCGATACAGTGAGTGAAGATGAGTTAGCTTTTGTTCTTAGCCATGAAGTTGGCCATGTTTGTGCTCGTCATGGCCTAAAGAGGTTTCAGGCTGCTTTTGGATTACAGATACTTATGGCTGTATTATCTAGTCAATCCGATCAAAAAGCTATTGGTGATTTGATTGGCGAAGTCGATAAGTATGTTAGTTTGGGGTTTTCTCGTAAGGATGAGTATCAAGCTGATGCTTTAGGAGTTACTTATGCTTATCAAGCCGGATATGATCCCAAAGCAGCACTGGCTACTTTTGAGCGGTTTGAGGAGATAGAGAAAGAGTATGACTCTGCTGCTATGCCGGTTTTCCTGCGTAGTCACCCTAAGCCTAAGGATCGTTATGCTGCAGTAAATATCAAGATAAAGGAACTTATCAGCAGTGACACTGAAGATTCATCATCAAAGATAAAGGATTTTCGTAAAAAATCTTCAGAATAGCCCGGCCTTTATTTCCTAAAATTTCTTTTAAAAAAAACAGTTTTTAGGGTATAATAATATCTAAAATGAGTCAGGAAAAATTAGCACAAATAGTATCTTTATGTAAGAGGAGAGGTTTTATCTTCGGTGGTTCGGAGATTTACGGAGGGCTCTCTAGCGTTTGGGATTACGGCCCCTTAGGGGCGAGGCTTAAAAAGCGAATCAAAGATATTTGGTGGAAAGAGTATGTAGAAAAGCGCTCAGATATTGTTGGTTTAGATAGCAGTATAATTATGAAGGATCAGGTCTTTGAGGCTTCCGGACACCTTGCGGGATTTGCTGATTTACTTGTTGATTGTCCTAACTGTAAGAAGAGATTTCGAGTTGATAAATTAGAAAAGGTAAGAGGTGATATCTACCGGTGCTTAGAATGTAAACAGGAGATCGATATCGGAAAGAATAAACCCCGCAAGTTCAACCTGATGCTTAAAACTAACATGAGTGCTACTGAGGATGAGCCTAACTATGCTTATTTGCGTCCTGAGACTGCCCAGGGAATATTTGTAAATTTCACTAATGTCCTTAATACTACTTCTAAGAAACTTCCCCTTGGAATAGCTCAAATTGGCAAGGCTTTTAGGAATGAAGTTACTACCGGTAGTTTTGTTTTTAGAATGAAAGAATTCGAACAGATGGAGATTGAATACTTTGTTCATCCTAAAGAGGCTGATAAGTTTTATAAGTACTGGGTTAAGGATAGATTCAACTTTTATATAGATAAAATTGGTTTAAGAAAAGAAAACTTGAAATTAAGAGAGCACACTGGTGATGAGTTAGCTCATTATGCTAAATCTTGTACCGACATTGAATTTAATTTTCCTTTTGGCTGGAGTGAGTTAGAAGGAATAGCTAATCGAGGAGACTACGATTTAAGTGAGCATGCTAAAGTAAGTAAGAAAGACCTGTCTTATTTTGACGGCGTAAAGGGAGAGAAGTTTATTCCTTATGTGATTGAGCCTTCAGCCGGAGTAGATAGAACATTTTTTGCTTGTTTATCTGATGCTTTTTTTAGCGAGGAGGTTAAGGGAAGAACTAGGAATGTTTTGAAGTTAAAACCGGATCTAGCACCTTACTCAGTAGCAGTTTTTCCTTTATTAAAAAATAAACCGGAAGTGGTGGAGCTTGCAAAAAATATTTTTTATGATATAAAAGATAAATTGCCTGCTCTTTATGCTGATACCGCGGGAATAGGTAAACTTTATCGTCGTCAAGATGAAATTGGAACTCCTTTCTGCATCACCGTTGACGTAGAAAGCTTAAGTGATGGGAAGGTCACCATTCGGGATAGAGATAGTATGGAACAGGAAAGAGTTGATAAAACTAAGGTTAAAGAATTTCTTAAACAAAGAATAAAGTTTGATTAATTCATAGCAAGGAGAAAGGAGAAATGGCAAAGAAGTTCGTATATTTTTTCAGCAAGGGAAAGTCAGAAGGTAACGCTACAATGAAAAGCATTCTTGGTGGTAAGGGAGCAAATTTAGCTGAGATGTGCAGTATTGGGGTTCCGGTACCTCCGGGATTTACGGTTTCAACCGAAGTTTGTGATTACTACTATAAGCAGGGAAATAAATATCCCAGCCAATTACAGAAACAAATAGATGCTAATATCGCTATGTTAGAGAAAACTATGGGCGCAAAATTAGGTGATTCTAATAACCCTTTGCTAGTTTCAGTACGTAGCGGTGCTGCAGTTTCAATGCCGGGGATGATGGATACGGTTCTTAATCTTGGGTTAAATGATGCTGCTGTAGCTGGTCTTGCCAAGAAAACCGGCAATCAACGTCTTGCTTGGGATGCTTATCGTCGTTTTATTGATATGTTCGGAAATGTCGTTATGGGTGTTGACCATGATCATTTTGAAGAGAAGTTAACAACTATTAAGAAAAAATATAAAGCAGAGCAGGATAATGACCTTACAGTTACTCAGCTTAAAGAACTAGTCCATGAATATAAAAATATATACAAAAAATATGTAAAGAAACCTTTTCCGACTGATGCTAAGAGTCAGTTAATGGCAGCAATCAATGCAGTTTTCGGTTCATGGAATATTGAAAGAGCAGTAATTTATAGAAGAATAAATAAGATAACAGGACTCTTAGGCACTGCAGTTAATGTTCAGGCAATGGTTTTTGGAAATATGGGTAGTACTTCTGGAACTGGTGTAGCTTTTACCCGTAATCCTTCAAACGGAGAGAAAAAGTTTTTTGGCGAGTTTCTTATTAATGCTCAGGGTGAAGATGTAGTAGCCGGAATAAGGACTCCTGAACCTATAGAGGAACTAAAGAAAGAAATGCCAAAAATTTATAAGCAGCTTGACGGTATAAAGGAAAAACTTGAAAAGCATTATAGAGATATACAGGATGTAGAATTTACCATACAGGAAGGTAGGCTTTTTATGCTTCAAACACGTACCGGAAAACGTAC
>CAZWIR010000034.1:0-6925 GCA_964634315.1 uncultured Planctomycetia bacterium
CATTTTTCCGGCAAATAAATAAAAAAGGTGCAAATCCACAGCCGATATCAAGAATTTTTGTGTTTTCAGAAAGCACTTTTGTTTCTTTTTTCAAATAGTGAAAGTAGCGGATTGCCCGCCATATCCTGTAATTTAAAACTGGATTTTTATCGAATAATTTACCCCATTTTTGCTGACGATAATCGATTTTCTTGTTTTCCCAATATTGTGATGATTTGTAATATTTTTCTAGTTTGTCTTTGCTGGGAAGCGGGAAAACATAAGCAAGATTACATTTTTTGCATTCAAATATAGAGGTATTTTTAAAGGGGAAATTAGCAGGGGGGGTGTAACTTATTTTTTCAGTATAATTTCCTAATTTTTTCTGCGTTTTAAAAGAACAAAAGGGGCAAGAGGGTTGCTTTTGCTTCATCGGTTTGTTTTTACCGCCAGGAAACCAGCGAAATTATGCCACTTGAAGAAAATATCGACATGTTTGAATCCATTTTTCATTAATATTTCAATATTTTCTTCGGCCCCGTATGGGACTAAAACATTCTCTAGAGCTTCTCTTTTTCTGCTTATCTCCAGTTCCGAATATTTATTTCTCTTTTTGAAATTATAATAGAGGGAGATAAAAATTCTGTTCAAAATAGGGTCATTGCTTAGTATCTTTTCGTTTACGATTAAGCATCCTCCAGAGGTAAGTCCTTTATATATCTTTTTAATGAGTAAATTGCGATGAATCGGTCTTATGAATTGGAATGTCCAATTCAAAATCACAACACTTGCATTCTGAATTTTGATATTTTTTACAATATCTCCCTTAATAAATTTGACCCTCTTATCTGGGAATTTATTCATTTTTTCCTTAGCCTTATTTATCATCGGTAGTGAATTATCTACCCCGATAAATCTAACAGTTTTTTGCTTTATGGCTTTTTTTAATTTTGTTAGGGTATTGCCCGTTGAACACCCTAAGTCATATATATTAGTTTTACCTTTTGCAAAATGCTTAGCGATGTCCCCAACCATGTTTTGTATTTCACTATACAGGGGTATACTTCTGCCAAGCATATCGTCAAAAGCTTTGGTCACAGAAGCATTAAAGCTGAAGTCTTTAGCTGTTAAGGGCTTTCTGAATATATTATCTTTTTTTCCCATTTTTTCCTTAAAAATTTAGGTTGCAACTTACTTATAATTTATAATATCAGAACTATATTCAAACACAACAAATTTATTACTATACTTCTTTATTTTACCATATTTTTTAAGAGCTTTGCCTTTTATAAAATGTCGGATTTGCTAATATTTTACCTTTATTTTCTCTATATTTTTATGTATAATCGTTATATACTTAAAACACTCAAAACTAATGAAAATTTTATTTATCTACCCTCCTTATAAAAAAGAAGAGGTTTTTTCTTATTTGGCAGATAGCGCGCCAACCCTACCTCCTTTGGGTTTAGCTTATCTAGCCGCTTATTTGAGAAAACATTCTTATGATGTTAGTATTATTGATAGCCCGGCTTTAGGTTTAGACATTGAAGGGGTAGTCAGCGAAGCGATATCTCAAAGACCACAGCTTATCGCGATAACCACTAATTCACCACTTTATTCAAGGGTTTTATCACTTAGCTGGAAATTAAAAGAGAAATTACCTAATACTAAAATAGTTCTAGGGGGGTATCATCCTACATTTTTAGCTCAGGAAGTTTTAGCTAATGATTTTGTTGATTTTATCATCAAAGGGGAAGGAGAAAAGACCCTTCTTGAACTTTGCAAGGCTCTGGAGGGTGACGGTGATTTTTCTTCAATAAAAGGATTAGGCTTCCGGCAGCAGGAAAAAATAGTTTTGAATGAGGAGAGGAGTTTTATCAAAGATTTAGATAACCTTCCGTTTCCGGCCTATGACTTACTGCCTCTTAAGAGATATTATGTTAGCAACAATTTAGGAATAATGAGAAAAGTGATTTCTCTTATTGTGAGTAGGGGCTGTACAGGAAGATGTTATTTTTGTACCTCGCCGGGTTTTTGGAAGAATATTTATAGGAAACATTCGCCGGAATACTGCTTATCTCTTATGAACTATCTTCATAAAAATTTTAAAAAGGATTGTTTTCAATTTCGTGATGATACATTTACGTTGGATAAGAATTGGGTAATGAAATTATGCAGTCTGATAATAAAAAATAAATATAAGTATAAATGGGATTGTTATAGTCGCTTTGATTCTTTTGATGAAGAGATGCTAAAGGCGATGAAAAAGGCCGGGTGTTATCAGATTTCTCTTGGGGTTGAGTCGGCAAATGATGAAGTACTTAAAAGGGTTAAAGGTTTTAGCAAAAAGCAGGTTTACAAGGGAATGGAAATGTTAAAAAAATATCAGTTTAAAACTAGGCTTTTCTTTATGGTTGGACCTCCGGCAAGAAACCATAGCGATATTGAAGATATTAGTGACTTTGCTTTGAAGCTTAATCCGGATATACTAACTGTTACTGCTACAATTGCCTATCCAGGTTCGCGATTTTACTCAGCAATTACAGACCAAAACAAAAAGTCAATTTTTGCTAGGGAAATTCCTAAGGTGTATGAAGGACTTTGTGATTTTGATCGATTTGATAAAAGTTACATTAGAAAAAAAGTTAAGCAGATTTACAAAAAGTTTTACTTAAGACCTAGCTATATAATAAAACGGGTTTTTTCAATTAAAAGTTTGGGCCAATTACGCAGTTTATTTATAGGGGGCCTATCATTAATGAAAATGTTGGCTAAGAGTAATCATACTAAGGGTAGGAGTCTAGATTATGAATTTAAGACGCTATAAAAAATACTTTAAGTTTATAAAAAGAAAACCTTTTTTAATTTTAAGTGTAACAAAAAGTATTGTTGCAGCTTGGATTTTTAAAAAGTCGATATTAAGAAAACTAGAGTTATCAATAACCTATAAGTGTCAATGTAGCTGCCAGAAGTGTTCTTCTTCCAAACTAAAAAATTCAGAACTTAAGGAATTAACTCTTGATGAAATTAGAAGTATAGCTGCTCAGGCTTATTCTTTAGGAATATTTCAAGTAAATCTTATTGGAGGTGAACCATTGCTTCGTAAAGATTTAATAGAGATAATAAAATGTTTTAAAGTGAAAAAAACTTTTATAAGTATTAGCACCAATGGAGTTCTTTTAGATGAGCAAAAAATTAAGGAATTAAAAAAAGCAGGTTTAGATTATATAAAAATTAGTTTAGATAGTCCCTTAGAAGCTGAGCATGATCAAAAGCGTGGTTGGCCGGGATTGTTTAAAAAAATAATGTGTTCCCTGGAGTTTATTAAATCTGAAGGCTTGTTATATGAATTAAGTACGGTAGTAACGAAAGAAAGTATTACCAGCGGAAAAATTTGGGAATTAGTTGCGATGGCTCAAGAAAAAGAAGGAATTTTAGGTTTAGTTGTGCCGGCAGTTTGTGGAGGCTGGGCTCAAGATTACGATGTTCTTTTAGGAGAGGAAGAAAGGAAAATATTAAGCAAATTAGTACAGTATCCTCATGTTATCAGGGATACACAAACCGGTCTTTTTCGTAGTCAGTGTTCTGCAGGAAGGGAACAGATTTATATCACTACCTATGGCGATGTTTTACCTTGTTCAGTAGTACAAATTTCTTTTGGTAATATAAGGCGTGATTCCTTAAAAAGCATTTGGGCTAAGATACGGGATTTAGGAATGTTTAACCAGTCAAAGGATTTATGTTTAGCCGGAGAAGATAAGGAGTTTATTGATAAGTATTTGAAACCAATAGACAATTTTGAGCAGATGCCAGTATTGGTGGAAAAGTTAAAGAATTTTTAATATGAGATTCACCTTTAAAGATAAGGTAGTAATAGTAACTGGAGCTTCTAGTGGCATTGGAAAAAGCTGTGCTTATAAATTAATCCAAGAAGGGGCTAAAGTAGCTTTAGTTTCTCGCAATAAAGCGGAATTGGATAAAGTCCATGATCTTTGTAAGGAATCCGCGGGTTCTTCACTTATTAGGCTTACTGATATTGGTAATATCGAAGATGTGAAAGCTATGGTAAAGGAAGTAGTAGCTTATTTTGGCAGAATTGATATATTAATAAATAATGCTGGGATAGGCAGCAAGGGCTTAGCTATTTCTACTCCGCTAGAAGCTTTAGAGAAGATGATGAAAACCAATTTCTACGGTGCGGTTTATTGTCTTCGAGAAGTGTATCCTTATATGAAGAAGCAGGGTAGAGGTGTTATAGTTAATGTTTCTTCAATTGCCGGGCTTAAAGCTATTCCTAACCAGGCTTTTTACTCGGCAACAAAATTTGCCTTGAGAGGTTTTAGTGATGCTTTTGCGATAGAGGCAGAACAAGATAATATCAGGGTAATTCTTGTATCTCCGGGAAAAACAATTACAAATTTTGAAAATAACCTTCTTTATAGCGGAGGAGCAAAAAACTTGGGGTTTAATGGCATGGGGGCTGATAAAGCAGCGAATAAGATTTTAAAAGCCGTAAAGAGTAATAAAAGATTTGTGATTTTAGGTTGGAAGAATTATATGTTTTATCTTTTGGACAGAATAAGTCCTAATTTTACTAATAAGATTCTCAGGTGGTTAAAGAAAAATAATAGGATATAAAATAGGTTTGTCTATGTTAGCTATTCCTCGACGCCGCATAAGTATTAGCTGGGGGTTGATAAAGATATTTTTGAATTTTATTGTTTTCAGCAACAATTATAAGGGTTGCCGGAATAAATTTGAAAAAGAATTCTCTGATTATCTTGGTGTAAAATTCAGTCTAGGGGTATCATCGGCTCGAAGGGCCATGGCAATTTCTTTGACAGCATTAGGCTTAAAGCCGGGCGATGAAGTTATTTTGGCTAGCCTTAATTACTTTGCTATACCGGCAGTAATTGAAGCTCTGGGGATAAAGGCAGTTTTTGTAGATGTGGAAGAGGATACTGGGAATATTAATCCTAAGCTTATTGAGAAGAGGATTACTCTCCATACAAAAGCGATCATAGTTACTCACCTTTTTGGTCGGACTTCTAATATTGGCGAAGTTGTTAAAATAGCAAATTATCATAATCTATTTTTAATCGAGGATTGTGCTCAGAGTTTAGGTGCTGAGTATAAGGGGAGTAAATGTGGAACTTTTGGTGATGTGAGTATTTTTAGTTTTAGCGTTGGTAAATCTATAATGTGTTTAGGAGGAGGAATGCTTGTTGTTAAAAACTCTGATATTTTAGAAAAGGTTAAACAAGAAGTTAGAGGCTCAACTGAACCTAAGAAAAGCATACTTATTAGGGAGTTTTTTAAACATTGGGCAATTTCTTTTTCCACTCAGCGTTTAGTATTCAGCACACTTGTGCTACCTTTAATAAAGATAGGTTATTTGTTCTGGAAGGAGAATATAGTGGATATAATATTTGGAGAAAAGCCAAAAGCTATAGCCAAAGAGTATCTAATGAAGAAAGAGAATAGACTGACTGATTTCCAAGCCGCATTAGGGTTAGAGCAGTTAGAAAGATTGGATGCTGATATTAAGATAGCAACTAAGAATTCTCAAAGAATTTATGAAAATTTAAGTGATTCGGGTCTAAACTTAAGAAAATCCAAAGGGCGGGAGAACATTTACTCAAACTATAAAATTAGAACTTTAAACGGGAATATTTTGCGAAAAAAATTAATTAACAAAGGAATTGGCACTCAAAGAGAAGCCATGCAGGATTCCAGCCAGTTAAGTTTTATTAAGTCGAAAACCAAAAATTGTTCGATTTCAGAATCTCTGAGCCACAACCTTTTGGGTATTCCTAACTATCCCGGTTTAAACAATCAAGATATTGATTATGTCTGCAGGGAAATCAAAAATTGTCTTTAAAATTATGAAGATTATTGTTGTTTTCGGAACCCGTCCAGAAGCCATTAAGATAGCCCCTTTAATTAAGGAACTTAAGAAATACCCTAAGCGTTTTGATACTATTGTTTGCCTTAGCGCTCAACATAGAGATATGGCTGATCAAGTTCTTAATTCCTTTGGTTTTTCAGTTGACTATGATTTAAATATAATGAGCGATAATCAGAAAATAAATAAGATCATTTATTTAGCTTTAAAGGGATTAGAAAAAATATTTATTAAAGAAAAGCCCGATGTCGTTATTATCCAAGGAGATACCACTACGTCTTTTTCTGCGGCTTTAGCCGCTTATTACCAGGGTATTCTGGTATTTCATGTCGAGGCCGGATTAAGAACCTATCAAAGATTCAGCCCTTTTCCCGAAGAAATAAATCGACAGTTAATCACCCGCCTTAGTAATTTTCATTTTGCTCCGACAAAACAAGCAAAGAATAATTTGATTAAAGAGGGGGTATCCCGGAAAGATATAATCGTAACTGGCAATACCGTAATAGACTCTTTAGCTATGGCTCTAAAATACTTAAAGAGTAGAAAAAAATCAAATTCACAGACTGTAGCTTTTAACAAGAGAAAAAAACTGGTAATCGTGACTTTGCATAGAAGAGAGAAGTTCGGTAAAGAACTGATAAGTATTTGTAAAGCTTTGAAGGAGCTGATTAAAATTTATCCGGAAATCGAAATTATTTTTCCCGTACATCCTAATCCTAATGTAAAACTTACGGTAAAAAAAATATTTAAAAACGTATCCAGGGTAAAGCTTGCTAGCCCACTTAATTATTTTGATTTTGTTTCGCTTTTATCTAAAGCTTACTTAATAATAACTGATTCCGGTGGAATTCAAGAAGAGGCTGCAAGTTTAGGTAAGCCGGTTTTAATTTGCCGGGATTTTACTGAGAGGCCGGAAATAGTGGAAGCTGGACTAGGTTTTCTAGTCGGTAGTGATAAAGAAAAAATTATTGCAGTTTTCAAAAAGCTGATGAATAAAAAGTACTATAGTAGGCTTTCTAAACCTTTAAAGGTGTATGGCGA
>CAZWIR010000035.1:0-6841 GCA_964634315.1 uncultured Planctomycetia bacterium
GAAGTCAGACTTTTATAGATTTAATTTTTTTAATTCTTTGTCTGAGAGTTGTTTACATCGCAATTTCTCGAGGGATTGTCAGTGAAAGTTTTAAGCTGGTTGGACTTCTCTTAGGGTCTTTTTTTGCTTTTCATTATTACTCTTTCCTAGCGGATAAGATAAGTGATAAAATACCTTTTTTGAGTAGAGAATACTTTCTACTTTTTTCTTTTCTCTTAATTCTCTTAGGAATAAGGTTAATTTTTACTCTTTCCAGGTTGGCAGTGACCTTCTTTTTTAAAAAAGAAGGAGTATGCTTTAAAAATTGGGTTGGGTTGTTTTTTTTAGGGGCTTTGAGAGTTTCTCTTATAGGGAGTATAGTCTTTTTTTCATTGTACTTATCTCCCCTTGACTCAACGCGTTTTTGCCATAGTATATCTTATAGTATATTTAAGAATGTTGGGCCTAAGATCTACTTGATAGCCTTTAAAGTTTACGATAAGATTAGTCCCAAGATACTAGTGAATAAGGAGGTAGCAGAGTATTATGAAGCTGAAAAACCTTTACCAGGAAATAGTAAAAAAAGGTATTGATGCTGATATTCGGAGTCGTAAAGAAATTGAAGCGATTCTTGAAAAAAATAAGAAAAAATTAGGTGAATTAAATAAGAAGGACAAAGAGCTGTTTGATCAAGACTCACTATCTAATCCTTTTGCCGATACTCGTATTCTTGTTGGTGATTCGGAGAGCAATATAAAGTCTATGATTGTCGGCGTAGACGTTGAGGGCGGAGAGTTGGTCCTTGTTGATAAATTAAAAGAGAAGGGCAAGAAAATAGATTTAGTAGTGGCTCATCATCCCCAAGGACGAGCTTACGCTAATTTCTATGACGTGATGGATTTGCAAATCGATGTTTTTGCTAAAGAAGGGATAGCTTTAGGGGTTTGCGAGAAGCTTCTTGAGGAGAGAAAATCTCAAGTTGCTAGACGAGTAAGCTCAGCTAATCATTCTCGAAGTGTTGATATAGCTCGCCTACTTGATATAAATTTTATCTGCGCCCACACGCCTTGTGATAATCTTGCCTATCAATTTTTGCGAAAAGTAGTAGATAAAAACAAACCTACAACATTAGGTGAGATAATTGATTTCCTTCAAGATATTCCTGAATATTTCGATGCTGCAAAGAATAATAATCCTCCTCGGATAGTAGTAGGGAATAAAAGCTCTCGATGTAAGAATATTCATCTTGAGTTTACCGGAGGAACAGAAGGACCAAAGGGTATTTACAAAGAACTTGCTGCTAAAGGAGTCGATACCATAATTGCCATGCATCAATCTGAAGAGCACTTTAAGAAGTGCAAAGAATCTAAGATAAACGTAATTTTCGCCTCACATATTGCTTCTGATAGTTTGGGCATTAACGTTATGCTTGATTATCTCGAGGGTAAAGAAAAGCTCAAAATTTATGAATTCTCAGGATTCCGAAGGTTCAAGAGGAAGAAATAATTAATCACTTAATCAATTAACAAAACAGTAAAATTAATTAGCTGGTCTGGCTATGATCCCTCAACAATTTATAGAAGAAGTTCAATCTCGGACAGATATCACAGAATTAATTTCTAGCTATATATCCTTGAAAAAAATCGGCAGAAATTTTAAAGCTATTTGTCCGTTCCATGGCGAAAAAACCCCTTCTTTTATTGTAAGTCCACAAAAACAAATTTTTCATTGTTTTGGGTGTGGCGAAGGTGGAGGGGTTTTCCAGTTCTTAACTCTTATTGAGAAGGTAACTTTTCCTGAAGCTGTAGAGATGCTGGCTAAGACCTTGGGCATGGTTATGCCATACCAGAAGAGCAAGAGTGCGCAAACCAAGAATTTTCTCTATGAAGCTACTAGCAAAGCCACTTCTTTTTTCCATAATATTCTAAACAACAGCCAAGAATGCCAGATTGTTCGTACTTATCTGGAAAAGAGGGGGATTGGTCCGGAGACGATTAAAAAATTTCAACTTGGATTTGCCCCGGGTCATAATTCTCTTATCCAATATATGCGTAAATCCGGTTTCACCTTGGAAGTTTTGGAAAAAGCATCTTTGGTTACATCAAGCCAAGGAAGTTTTCGTGATTTATTTATAAACAGAATTACTTTTCCAATTTTTGATATTCGAGCCCGTGTGGTTGGATTTGGAGCCAGGACTTGGAAAGATATACCTAACTCTCCCAAGTATATTAATTCTTTAGAAAATGTTCTTTATAGTAAGAGGGAGCATCTCTACGGTCTTAATCTTTCTAAAGAGGGAATAATTAAAGAGGATAGCGTGGTCGTAACTGAAGGCTATCTAGATATGATTACGCCTTTTATGAGGGGGGTAAAAAATATTGTTGCTTCTTTAGGCACAGCGTTAACTTCTGAGCAAATTCGTTTAATAAAAAGGTATGCTTCCTGTGTGGTTTTAGTCTATGATTCCGATAAGGCGGGAGAAACTGCTGCAACTCGATCAATAGATCTCCTCCTTGAGAATGACTTGAAAGTTAAAGTTGTTCATTTACCTAAAGGTTATGATCCTGATTCATTAGTTTGCAAGCACGGCAAAGAAGCTTTTTCAAAGCTACTTGACGAGAAGCTTGATTTTTTTGACTATAAATTAGATAGTTTAAAGAGAGCCTATGATATTGATTCCATAGAGGGCAAAACAAAGATTGCCAAAGAGATGCTGATTACTTTAAATAAGTTAAACAGCGAGATCCAGAAGTACGAGTATATCAGAAAACTTGCTAATAATTTAGGTCTTAAGGAAGAGATTGTAATTGCAGAGTTTCGCAATATATTATCAAAAACTAATAAAAGCTATGACAGAAGTAGAGCCTCTTCAGTAGTGCCGGCTAGCTCAAGAATAAATAATGAACTTGTACCAATAACAGAGAGAGTGGTAATTAAGGGTATGCTTACTAGTTCTAAAGCATTTGTGTTAGCAAAAAAGAAGTTAAAGAAAGAGTATTTTAGTTCGCATTTATCACAAAAGACCGTTTCCTTTCTTTTTAATAATTATTCTGCCGAAGGAAATGGTTCTATGCAGAAGTTATTAGGAGTAATAGAGGATAAAGAAATTAGTGGTTTTGTTTCTAAAATTATGATCGACGAAAATATACTATTGAATAATCAGGAATTTAAAAGTAGTCTTACTAAGTTGTGCATCGGCGGCGTGAAACAATTAAAAAAAAGATTGCGTGAGGAGATAAAAGAAGCCGAAGTTAATGGTGATGAAGAAAGAAAAATAGAGCTAATGAATAAGCATAAAAAAATTAATAGTGAGGTAAGGAATGGTTAAGAAAAAACTTTTAGAAAGAAGTATTAAACAATTAATTGAGTTGGGGAAGAAAAAAGGTTATCTTACCTATGATGAAATAAACCATTTCCTTTCCGAGGAGATAATAAATGCCAAGTCTCTAGACACTATTTTTGAACAATTAGATAGTAAGGATATAAGTGTTTTGGAGACTAAAGAGGTTTCGGAGTGGGAGAAGGAAAAGAAAAAACAGGTTACTTCTACTACACAACCTATAGATGACCCGGTTAAGATGTATTTGAAGCAGATGGGTCAAATCCCCTTGCTTACTCGCGATGAAGAAATAAGATTAGCGAAGAAGATTGAAGATGCTGAAGAGGTTTTGCGTGATGAGGTATTTTCTACGGGTATAGCCCGAGATACTTTTATCAACATATCTAAACAATTGATAAAGGAGCAGCTTAATCCTGACGATTTTGTTAAGGGTGAGATTAAGAACAAAGAGAAAGAGGTCAAAAGAATAAAAGGCCTTTACGGAAAACTATCAAGAATTAAAAAAATTGTAAGTCAAAGAGAAGTTTTGAAGCAATTTAACTTTACTATTGGGATCATTGAAAAAATTATTATTAAGACCCGAGAATTTGTTAGAGAATCTGAGAAGTTAAGAAGAAGTATTGAAAAAATAAGAGGTAAAGGAAAAAATAAAGCTACCGAAAAAAGGTGCCTAGTAAGAGAGAGAAATAAAATAATAAGAAAATTAGGTTTTGGAGAAGAAGGAGTAAAAGATAAAATGCGGACTATTCTCAACAAGACTTCTTTATATAATTATGCTAAGAGCACGCTTGTTGAGGCAAACTTGCGATTAGTAGTGAGTATAGCCAAAAAATATGTAAACAGAGGTCTTTCTTTTCTCGATTTAATCCAAGAAGGCAATATTGGTCTTATTAAGGCAGTAGAGAAGTTTGAGTATAAGCGAGGATATAAATTTTCCACTTATGCGACCTGGTGGATAAGACAAGCAATAACTCGAGCTATTGCTGATCAGGCTCGGACAATTAGAATTCCTGTACATATGACTGAAACTATTAATAAGATAATTCGAATTTCGCGGCTTTTCATCCAAGAAAAAGGAAAAGAGCCTACCCCTGAAGAGCTAGCAAAAGAGTTAAGGCTCCCGGTTACTAAGATAAAAGATATTGTTAAGGTGTCTCAGCAGCCAATATCTATACATACCCCTATCGGTGAAGATGGCGATACTTCTTTCGGTGATTTTATTGAGGATAAAAAGGCCGTATCGCCGGCGAATGCTACTGTATTTTCTATGCTCAAAGAAGAGCTGGAACAGGCTATGGATAGCTTAACTGACCGTGAAAGAAATATCCTTACTTTAAGGTTTGGCCTTGAAGATGGTAGCCCAAAAACCCTAGAGGAAGTGGGAACTATTTTTAAAGTTACTCGTGAACGGATACGGCAGATTGAAGCCAAGGCATTAAAGAAATTAAGACGTCCCAGCCGTTCGCGTCGGCTCCAAACATTTTTAGAACTTACTCTCTTTAGAGGCAAGTTACGTTCTTCTTAAAAAAGGAGAAATAATGAAAAAAAATAAGGCAAATGTAAAGTATGTAGCTAATCTAGCTAGGATAAAGATAACTTCTCAGCAGGAGAGCTCTTTAGAAGAGCAGCTTTCTAAGATTATTGGCTACATTGATAAATTGAAAGAATTAAACGTAGAAGGGGTTGAGCCTTCAAGAGGGGCACACATTACTCGAGATGTTTTTCGTGAGGATAAAGTTATCTCATCTGATTGTCAGGAAGAGATTTTAAAAAATTCTCCATCTCGGGAAGGTGATTACTTTAAGGTTCCCAAGGTTATTGAATAATTATTAAAGTAATGGAAAATTTAATTAATATTAATGCAAGTCAGATAGCAGGAAAACTCACGGCCCAAGAATTAAACAAAGAAGAGGTTTTTTCTTTCTTTAATGATAGGATAAAAAAAGTTGACCCTTTCCTAGGTAGCTTTGTGGAAAGCTATGATCAACCAGTTAGCGGAGAAGGTAAATCTTTTCTTTCTGGGTTACCAATTGCCCTAAAGGATAATATTTGTATAAGGGGAAAGAAGATTACCTGTGCCTCTAAAATTTTAGCCAAACATATAGCAGTCTATGATGCTGGAGTAGTAGGAAGATTAAAGCGTGCTGGATTAGGTATCATCGGAACTACAAATATGGATGAATTTGCTTTTGGTTCATCTACAGAGAATTCCTGTTATGGCCCGACAAAAAATCCATGGGATATAACAAGAGTTGTTGGCGGTTCAAGTGGCGGTTCAGCAGCAGCAGTGGCAGCTCGCTTAGTTCCGTTTGCTCTAGGCTCAGATACTGGAGGCTCAATTCGTCAACCAGCTTGTCTTTGTGGAGTAGTAGGTTTTAAGCCTACTTATGGTCGAGTTTCGCGATTTGGTTTAATTGCTTTTGGTTCAAGCTTAGATCAGATTGGTCCGATAACTACAGATTTTACTGATTGCGCTCACCTACTTAATATAATTTGCGGACATGATCATAGAGATTCTACTTCAGCTTTTTTAGATGTACCTGATTTTACTAAATCCTTAAATAGTGATATTAAGGGATTAAAAATAGGCATGCCTAAAGAATATTTTAGCCAAGGATTGAATCAGGAGGTTAAAATTGCGGTTGAAGAAGCTAAGAGGATTTTTGAAGAAAAGGGCGCAGAAGTGATTGAAGTTAGTTTACCCCATACTGAATATGCTGTAGCAACCTATTATATTATTGCTTCTTCTGAAGCTAGTTCAAATCTACAGAGATTTGACGGAATAAGATATGGTTTAAGAGTAAAGGGTGCGAGCTTAGAAGAGCTTTATACTAACTCCAGAGGCCAAGGTTTTGGTGAGGAGGCTAAGAGGAGAATTTTCCTAGGCACTTATAGTCTTTCTAGTGGATATTATGATGCCTATTATTTAAAAGCTCTTAAAGCCAGAACTTTGATTAGAAGGGATTTTGATCAGGTTTTTAAAAAGGTTGATGCTATTCTTACTCCAACTTCTCCGACAACTGCTTTTAAAATCGGTGAGAAGGCCAGTGATCCTTTAAGCATGTATTTATCAGATATTTATACTATCTCTACGAATCTAGCCGGTTTACCAGCTGTGTCTTTTCCTTGTGGATTTTCTTCCTCGAAGTTACCGATTGGAGCACAATTGATTGGAAAAGAATTTGACGAGTCTACACTGATAAAGCTAGGATCAGCTTTCCAAAATTGTACTGATTTTCATAACCAGATACCAAAGATTAACCATGAGTAATTTTGAAATTGTAATCGGTCTCGAAGTTCATACTCAATTAAAAACAGAGTCAAAGATATTCTGTTCCTGCTCTACAAAGTTCCAGAGTCCGCCTAATAGCAATATTTGTCCGGTTTGTTGTGGTTATCCGGGAGTTTTGCCGGTCTTTAATAAGCGGGCTTTAGAGTTGGCAGTAAGAGTTTCTCTAGCCTTGGAATGTAAAATTAATCAGTCTATATACTTTGAACGTAAGAATTACTTTTATCCTGATT
>CAZWIR010000036.1:0-6675 GCA_964634315.1 uncultured Planctomycetia bacterium
GGTTGACTTGCGACATGGCTAACTATGATATCGTAAGCCGCGTATTTACCGAGATGTTGATTGATCAACTGACCATCGAGAATGCAGGAACCATTACATGGACTGTTGCTAAGGGTACAGGTGGGGCTAATAACCTAGGTCCTGGTTCTGGAGGAGATGGGACTGTGGGTCGTATAGCAGTTCATCATTCAGGAACCATAACAGGAACAACGACACCAACATTTAGTAATACAGAAGATTCTTCATTGGTTGAATCGGGAAAAGAATTTACAGTAGATGGGATTGTAGCAGCAAGATTGCCTGAAACAGTTACAGTAGACGGAATAGTTATGGTAGTTGAAAATGAATCAATTACAGTTGATGGAATTGTAAGAGACACTTTTACAGAAGCTATTACGACAGATGCACTTGTAAGAGATACATTCACAGAATCTTTCTCAATGGATATTATTATAGGGCCCTTATATTATTATTTAGATGAGAGAACTTTACCAAGACCAAAGTCATTCAGCCGACAATTTATAACTACAGGACAAAGTGTTGAAGCGATAAGCGGTAAGAGGGGAATGGATTTGTATGGAAGAAAAGAGAGGTATGTTCTTTCTTGGGTAGATTTAAGTTATATGAATTTACATACGATTTTAGATGTTGTGGCAGAAAACAGCGCGGTTGAGTTTGAAGTAAGTGATGGAAATTTAGTTATAAACCCCACAGATGTGATGGTAGATATAAGTAATATAAGCTATTCAACTCCAGGCTCAGATTATCGAGCAGATGTGACTTTACAGCTAACCGAGGTAGAATAACTTGACAACGAATTGTAAGAAAGTCATAATGTAAAGTAACTTATGGCGAAAAAAGATGTATTTCACACAACGGCTTTAGTAATTAAAAAGGGGACTGAACCAAAAGAAAAAGGGATTGTTGGACCTATAGTCGGTTCAAGTAGCGTTATTGACAGAATGGGAGATTCTATTGACCAAAATGGTTGGGATATTAAAAATTACAAAAAAAACCCTGTAATATTATGGGGGCACAATGTAAAAGAAGAAAAGCCACCAATTGGTAAGGCAGTAAAGGTTTGGGTTGATGGTGCTGGCAAGAAAGCAAAATTAATGTTTAATGTTAAGTTTGATTTGCGAGACACATTTGCGGCTGAAGTTTATAGAAAAATAGAAGAAGGATTTATTAATACTGTATCAGTTGGTTTTGCACCTAAAGAGGCAAAGGCAATAGATGAGGCTGAACCATTTGGAGGAAAGAGATATTTTAAACAAGAGTTGCTTGAATTATCGTTTGTACCAGTTCCAGCCAATCCAGAAGCAATAGTAGCTTTAAGAGGTATGGGTGTTGAACCTAAAGAGATTGAAGAGCTTTACCCACAAAAGGAAACTAAAGAAAAGAAGGTAAAAAAAGTAGTGAAGTCTAAGGTTAAGAAAATAAAAAAGAAAGTAGAGGAAGTAGAAGAAAAGAAAGTGGAGAAGAAAGTGGCTAAAAAGAAAAAGGTGGTAAAAAAGGTGAAAGAAGAGAAGGAAATAAAGGGAGCTATATCTTTTAAAGTTTTGGGAATTGCCCCAGAGTCAGAGAGTTGGGATGGGCCAGGAGAGATTGCTAAGGCAGAAGTAGAAGATTTAAAGAAGATGTGTACTTGGTATGATTTCGAAAGAGAAAATAAAAAGGGTGCATACAAGCTACCTCATCACAGGCAGACCGACAAAAAAGCAGTTTGGAGAGGCGTGGCGGCGGCTATGGCTGCATTGTTAGGGGCTAGGGGTGGTGTTAAATTGTCTGATGGAGATAAGAAGAAAGTTTATAACCATCTTAAAGAGCATTATGCTCAATTTGAAAAGAAAGTACCAGAATTTAAAGCTGTTGAAGAGCAGGTATTGTCTGGCTATGAAGAAGAGATACATGCCTTAGTTTTAGATAGAGAAGAAAAGCATGTAGTAAGGCTTGTAAAGAAAGTTTTACAAGAAACCAAAGAAACTAAAAAGACTAAAGAAGATAAATCTGATGCATTAGTAAATGCGTTAAAGATTTTAGAAAAAGCTACATCAGTATTAACAATTAAGACTCATTAGAAAGGCGGTGAAAATATAGGTTGACCCCAAACACTTTTTGTGCTTTGGTGAACCCTAGAGCGATGACGGATGTGTCATTAAATTAATCAAGAATTTATGAGTTTAGAAAAAGATTTAGCAAAATTGCTAAAGAAACACGGGCAAAAGGCGGAGGATAACTCCGAGTCCACAAAACCAACTTCCAAAACTAAAAAAGTTAAGGCTTCAGAATCTGAGGTCGTAGCCAATCTGGTTGACAGCATTACCGAGAAATTGACTGATGCTATTGTCAAAAATAAAAATTATGACAAAAAAACCGAGAAAAGCTTAGACACTCACATACGTAACAAAGTTTTCACAAACTTTCATGGTATAAAAGAGATTAGCTACCCTTCGAATCTAGCGGATTTATCCAAAGATGAGAAAATCGTAAACTTCTTCAAAGCTTTGGTTTACGCCAAGGCAGACCCAGCATCTAACCAGGTGTTAAGGGCTTTAGTAGAAGGTACAGATGACCAAGGTGGTTACTTAGTTCCAGAAGAGTTAAGAGCAGAAGTATTTAGAATTCTCCCTGATATGACCATCATGCGTAAAATCGCTAGGGTTATACCTATGAGTACTGATACTTTGAAACTTAATAGCTTAGCGGCTAGACCAGTTGCTTATTGGACTGGGGAATATGCTTCAAAATCTACTACATCAGCGGAATTCGACCAAGTTACTTTGTCACCTAATGACTTAGTATGTTTGCTTCCTATTTCCGACCAATTGTTAGCTGACGCTAACATCAATCTCGTTTCGTTCATCATTGAACTATTCGCAGAGGCTATTGGAGTAGCAGAAGACAAGGCATTTTTCACAGGTTCAGGCAGTGGTCAACCAAACGGAATCAATCAGGAGTCAATCTCCGAAGTTGATGCAGGTGGGTCAGTAAGTTTTGACAACATTATCCAGTTAATGGATAAAGTTCCTCAAAGAGTTACTCAATCCAAGAAAACCGCGTTTGTAGGACACAGAGCTGTAAAATCAATACTTAGAACGCTTAAAGATGGAAACAACAACTATATTTGGAGAGATGCAGGAACAGGACCAGGAGCCGGAAACGAGTCCAGGTTACTACCTAGCACCCTTTATGGTTATCCTTTCTACGAGCAGAATGACATAAGTCAAAGTGAACTATACTTTGGCGACTGGTCAAACTACATTATTGGAGACAGACAAACTGTATCCGTGAGAACTACTACCGAAGGCGGAGACGCGTGGCGTAGGAATGCTATGGAAATCAAAGCTGTTGAACGTGTTGACGGTACTGCCGTTATCACTTCACCTTTCGCTAAGATTACTAACATTTAAGTTTAGCTAGAAGTAAAAGGAACTATTGTATCAGTTTCGCACTCAATACAAGGATGGTGACCTAAACACCACTAAGACCCCTCTTTACCGAGGGGTTTTTTTTATTGTTGCCCTACTGTGGTAAAGTGTATACATGATTAAAGTTAAAATGTTTTTTTCTAGTGAGATAAAAGTGGTAACTCCTAATGAGGCTCATGCGTTGATAGAAAGCGGAAAGGCAGAATTGTTTAAAGAAAAGCAATCCTATGCCACAAGGCAAATGACCGCTTCTAGAGAAGTTGCTCCCGCAAAACCTAAAAAAGAGGTTGAGAAGAAAAAAAGAAAATACACAATTAAGAGAAAATAAGGTAACATAGAAGTATGAGTCTTAAAAGTTACGCTTGGACTACCGTGGAGAGAGCTGCTAATTTTGGTGGTTTGGGCACATTAACTGGAACCAATGAAACTGTTATGGAAGGATTGATTAATGCCTTAACAGATTATTGTGAGAGTTATATAGGCAAGAGAATTAAGAAGACATCCTATACTAATGAGGAATATGATTCGGAAAGGTCAAATGTACTTGTGTTGAAGCACTGTCCAGTAGTATCAGGAGAAACATTTACATTAGATAGCAGGGCGTCAGGATTAAATGAGGAGAATTGGGGAGTGGTAGAAAGCAAATATTACAATGTTGATAATGCGACAGGAATAATAAAAGGTGCTAGTGGATTAATGTTTTCTAGGTCTGTAAAAGGATATAGAGTTACTTACACAGCAGGATATGATTTTGATAATGTAACCACATTTTTATCAGACACGGAAGCTGGAGAATTAGAAATGGCAATTTGGATGATGGTTAATGAGGTTTATAGCAGAAGAAGTGGCGGAGGGGCTGGAATTGAATCAGAATCAATAGGAGATTATAGCGTCAAATATGGTCCATCTATGTTAGAGAATGAAACAGTAAAAAATATATTAGATAAGCACGCAGATGTGAGTGAATTTGGAAGTGCTTTAACTCCTTTACAAAATTAAAAAATGGCTATTAGAAGATTTTTTGACCAGAATGTAGTAATACAAAGGTTGAGGACTGTGAGTGGGAACAAGAAAGCTTTACAGACTACTGCAACTGTGGCTGGGCATATTCAAAGTTTAGATGTAGACGCAAGACAAACTTTAGGTATTATTGAAGAGAAGGCATGGAAGGCTTGGTTTGCGGTTGATGCACCAATTCAGGAAGGCGACCAGTTAATTGATGAGAATGATGTTAGATACAGCATAAGAGAAATTGTGACTAAGGCATATGGCATTAATCAACACAGAGAGGTGATTTTAGAAGAATTTAATGTTTGACCTAATATTGATGTAGTATTACAATAAACTTATGAATAGTAAGTTCTGTGAAGAGTGTGGAGAAGAGTTTTTTAAAAAGTGTAACGAAAGTAAGAGGGCGTTTAAAAATAGAAAATTCTGTTCTAGAGAATGTTATTATTTACACAAAACTGGTAGGAATAGTAAAACGCATAAATATATTTTTTGTTTGTGTGGTGTTTGTGGTAAGAAAGTGAGGGTTTATCCTAGTGACAATTCAAATGCTCATTATTGTTCTTTGGAGTGTACAAGAATAGGAAGAACAACAAAGAGGGAGATGGCATGTCCGATTTGTAAGAAAAAGTTTTATAGAATTAAGTCTTTGGAAAAGAGGGCAAAAAATTCTTTTTGTTCTATGGAATGTTATTGGAAAAGTATGCGGGGAAAACCTATGAATTGTCAGAATCCCTTTACCAAAGAAATACGACAGAAGATGAGTGAGTCACAGATGAGTAGATTTGATAGAGAAGGGCGCTCAGAAAGATACCTTTCGCGTAGAAATCTTTATCTTAGAAGGTCTATGAAATATAGATTATGGAGAGAGGCGGTTTTTAAAAGAGACAAGTATACTTGCCAGACGTGTGGTGCAAAAAATGGGGAAGGAAAAAGGGTTATTTTAAATGCGGACCATATAGCGGGTTTTGCGAAATTGTTAAAAAGATTTAATCCAAGGAGTATGCGGGAGGCTTATGCTATTCCAGAATTGTGGGATGTAAATAATGGAAGAACGTTGTGTGTAGGGTGTCATAAAAAGACAGATAATTATGGAGGCAAGGGTCACGGGCCATATGGGAATTGAGTTGGTCGTGCTATAATTACTTTATGCTAAAAAGAATAAAAAACAGAGAAGTAATATTGGAGGAATTTAATGTCTAGTTTAATAACAATTACCCTAAATCCATCTTTTGAAGAATTAAGTAAGAAGTTTGCCTCTATTGATTTTACTAGTTTTTTGGGAGAAGAAGTAAAGAAATTATCGTTTATGGTTGAGGGAGAAGCTAAGAGAGTTGCACCAGTAGATACTGGGAGGATGCGGTCAAGTATATCTGTTGAGTTACAACCCCTATCGGCTATTATTGCCCCACATGTAAATTATGATTATTTTGTTCATGAGGGAACTAGGTTTATGGCAGCTAGACCTTTTATGCTTTGGGGTGCGGATTCGGCTAGTAGTAGATTTGACCCCGTATTTGAGAAAGATGTAGAATTGTTTATAAATAAGAAAATAAGGTAAAAATATGTCGTTTAAAATAATTAGACCACAAATAGCAACATTGTTAGAAACTGTAGATACGATACAGGAGGTTTCTAGTAGCCCAAAAATAAAGTTTGACGGTTATCCAGCGGCTCATGTCATACCTTCTGAAAATTCTGCAGATTATGAAACAACAACGGAAAATGTGAGAACTTATGCTTTTAAGGTGAGATTGTTTTATGAAACTAAAAATACGGGTGTGGAAGGTGCTTTGGAAGCATTGGAAGAGGTTGTGGATAGTGTTTTGGATTTACTAGACCAAGAGGACCAAAAGGGAGGTACGACAAGAACAGTTGGCATAGGCTTACCTGCGGGATATACCTATTTGAATATATGGGCTACGCCTGGAGCATGGGGTCAAGTTGTGCAAGAAGAATTGATAATGGCGGAATTAACTGTGGGAGTAAGAATTAGTGTGGACGTAACTTGACTTTACTCGGGTTAGCGTTCATAATCTGAATTAATATGGCTAAATTTGTTGGAAGATTGTTACAGTTAGGAATTGCAAAAGAAGGCACAAGAGGTGCTGGAGCAGCATCTACTTATATGTTGCCAAACACTTCATTTTCTTTTGACGACAAGATTGTACAAGCTCGTTCAGTTGGAGCTTTGGGCAAATTGGCAGATTCAGAAGAAGCTTTTGTTACAACTAAA
>CAZWIR010000037.1:0-4332 GCA_964634315.1 uncultured Planctomycetia bacterium
ACTTATAAAAGATTAAATACTCCAACTCTGACATCTCTTCTTTTGCTTCATCTAAAAAATCCTGTGTTATTCTTCTTTCTCTTAATGCCTGTTTTTCATCAACACTTATCTTATAATATCTATCATTTCTAAATGTCGCCCCAAAATGATTGTCTTCAAATGGATTTCCCAACTGCACCAACTTACCTTTTTCTACTCCACCAACCATTCTCAAAATTCTAGAAAACATCCCATCGGGTAACAAAGAAGATTCATCAATGACAACCATAGTAGCACCAAATCCCATCAACGCATTAGCCTCTTTCTTCACCTCTCTCGCATTGGCGGTCAGAATAAATATCTCACTGCCATTAATAAAAGTAATTCTGTTTTTGCTTCTCTCTTGCTTCAATCTTTCCAAAGAACCTGAAAACTCAATAGTTTTAGTAATTATGTTGCTATCAAAAAGATGGTCAATTACCATTCCCATGATAATTCCAGCCTGTTTTCCAGAAGGACCAACAATAAGTATCTTTTCTCTTCTAGAAACAGCCGCCATAATTAACGCCATCGAGGTAGTTTCCGATTTTCCATACTGAGTAACCGCCTTTACAGCCACGCGAGTTATATCTGGCTCATAAATAGCCTTAAATATTTCAGCCTGCCCTTCAGTCAGCTCGAACGGTTTCGACTGTCTGTTCTGGAAGAATGCTCTTGCCATTTTCTGATATTTGTTCAACTTCCGCTTCTTCACCATCTATTAAATGTATAATTTTATTAATTTCCTCATGAGGATTTATAACTTCTAATCTTTGTTTAGTGCCAAATTCCTCTGGCCACCTTCTTGCCAATACTTCTAAAGCCAATCTTCCATCTTCCTTTGACTGTATGTTAACAATCATTATCAACTTCCTCTTGTACTTAGCTATACTCTTCTCAACTTTCAATTTAAATTTTTTATCCTCATTTAGCCACCTGTAGAAAGTACCCTCCACCACGCCAGACAACATAGCCGCATCTTTTTTAGTCATACCACTCTCCAAATGCTTATAAAGCTCCTCTCTCATTGCTTGATTGTACTTAGCCATATTCACATTATATGCTATTTTCCAAAAAAATAGTAGCGCACTCTCTTTTCACACCCCGCCCATAACCTTCTTTATAACCAATTCTGCACTTCTTTTCTTATAGCTAACTATTCTACTTCCCCACTTCTTAACCAACTTACTATTCTGTAACATTTCCAAATCGTAGTTCCTTACCGAACTCAATCCCCCAGGAGTTGTTATGTGTCCACAGTTATAAACCCACTTGTTATTTCTTAAAATCTTTCTATACTTCCTAAGAACCTCTATCGCCATGTCATAATCTTCATTCATGTGTAAATCTACTGAATACCTTATTTTTGGGTCTATATTTCTTATGGCAGTAAATGGGCCTAACACAACATTGGTAAACGAAAATGGACAATACTCACGATACATTCTTGGGTCTATTAGCAAATTTACTCCCCACATTATTGTTCCCGCCTCTTTGCACATTTGAAACATATTCTCGGCAAATAAACAAAAATATTCCCAATCTACTTTATGGTGCGCTCCCCCCTCATGATACCCAACCCATTTAATGTCGTCATCTAACATAATTACATCTTCTCCAGGATAAAGGTCTAATACAGCATTTCTTTTCTTACTTATATTTCCATCCTTTTTGTCAGGAATGGTTTGTATATTAGCTTCTGGGTTCTTCTGCCTATACTCTTCTTCTTGGCTTTCTGGAATAACCACAATAGCTCCAGTAGCCCATTTTAAAGTTACTAAACTATCTGCCCTCTTATATGAAGGAATTACTATTTTCATTTTTCTAATATTTTAATCAACTTCTTACCGCTTACAACTCTCCCAACTCCTCTTGCTTCCGATTTATTCCCTGGCACCTGTTCAATTTTTAAACCAAGCTTCTCTCTAACAAATCCCCAATCAACTACATTGTCAAAAGTAAAAATCACATAATTTTGCGCCTCCAATATTTCTGACGCAAACTCCTCATCTCCCTCTACTGGTTCATCTACCTGAAACATCTTCTCCATCTCTTTATCATCAAATCCAACCTCCTTTAATTCTTCTTCATCAAAATTTGCCAACATATCAAAATCCCAATGTCCTAAGTTTTTATTTAACCTAAGATTCAATTCTCTTTCCCTCTTCTCTGAAAGGTCAACATACACAACTGGTGCAGACTTTTTTCCCATTTCTTTTAAAATATAATATCTCTGATGTCCTCCAACAATAACATTCTTTCTATCTTTATTTTCATTTACAATTATTGGTTCTACCATGCCAAATTCAGTTATGGATTTTCTAAGCTGAGCCGCCTCTTTCTTATCCATACCCCTTGGGTTATATTCTGCTGGTTTTAATAACTCTAACTTTACTTGCTTTACTTCCATATTTTTATTTAATTTTTAATTTTCTTTTTTCTATCTCCTTTATTATATCTTTCATTTCCTTAACGCTCAACTGCACGTCATGCTTATTCTTTATTTCTGCCAATCTCTTTTCTGATTCTTTCTGTCTTTCAATCGGGTCCATAAACCTATCCATATCATCTGGTAGATTAATAACAGGCATGCCCACCGCCCAAGATTGTAGGGTCTTGTTGTTAGATTTATACTTCCCTCTTTCATCACCAATCGGGTCTGGCATTAACACCGCATCAGCCTTTACAAGCTCCGCATGAATCCCTGGATAAGAATACGCCACATTAGTAACTTGTAAATTTTTATAGGCTAATGGAGGATTATAGGGCTCATTAGAAATCACAATTAGCTCCAACCCTTTTTGGATTAATTCATCAAAAGTTCTAGTTATATACTGCACGTTCTGTCCATACCCAAACCAAACCACTTTTGACATTCTTCCCTTGTGGACTTTTTTAACAGGCTTGTGCTCTGGAATATAAATTCTATCTGGTACACATTGCACCAATGCCTTAGGGCGCATTTTTCTTATGTACTCTGCCAAGGGTTCGGTAGAGGTTGTGACCGCATCAACCTTATCTATAAACTCAAAAACAGGCTTTCCTTCTAACCAATCGGGGTCGCACAAATCCATTATCATATTCCCCTTAAATTCATCAAGCATATTACGCCAGTAGACTTTCTGAAAAACTATGGTGTCATATTGCCCACCCATTTGATAATCTTCCGCCTCTGGCCAATAATTCAAAAGCCACTTTACTCTTATCCTTGACGAGCCAACAGAATTCTTCCTACGGTTGTCAAACTTCTCCATGCCACAAAACCCTATATTCTTTTTCATTTATTTATTTCCTTTTTTAATAATTCAAAATCATGCTTACTAACCAGCTCCTTGTTTATATCTGCCAATTTAATCTTACCAGATTTTATGTCCTCAATAATTTGTCCCCTCTGTTCTGCAATTTGCACCAATTGAAAATTGCTATTCTGCAAATCTGTTATTCTTCCCTTGGCGTTCCTCCACAATCTTTTGTAATCAGTCTTTTTTCCCATCTTTTCCTTTCACTTCTTCACTTATTAACTGCTTAATGATACTCAACACTTTGTCTTGTTGTTTTTTTACCACATCTAATTGTGTCTTCTTCTGATTATGCTCTTTATTCATGGGTTCAGTAATTGTCAAATAATTAGTGAGGCCATAATCTATTTCTATACGCACCACTTTTTCTAACACCTCGTTATAAATGGTAACAAGCACTTCTAGCTTTTCAGTTAGGCGAATTTCTCTTTTTTTAAGAACTTCATCAATAATCTCTTTCATTTCTATGTCTTTCATTTTTTTAATACTACTTTTTTAATAACGTCTTCCCATTGGTCTGAAAAAATTTGGAAATTAAACAACTCTTGGGCTGTCTTCTTTCCCGCCTGACCGATTTTTATAGCCAACTCAGGCTCATCAAGCACTAGGCGTTTAATTAATTTTGCAGTCGCTTCTGGGTTGTCCATAACTCTTGGGTCTTTTATCTCCTGTTTGCTTGTTAAAAATCCATTTACGCCATCTTCAATAAATGCACTAGCATCCTGATATGGTGTTGTAACTACGCACGCACCAGACAACATAGCTTCTGTTCTAGCTCTTGGTCTTGGTGATTGCCATGCTGGAAAGAAAAACACTAAACTTCTGCCTAAATATTCTCTGTACTCGTCAAAATTGTGCAATTTCTTATCTACTCCAACCCAAGTAAAAGGCACCCCCAACTCACCCAACATTCTCCTAACAGTAGTTAAAAACACCCTTCTATACGCCTTCTCCATTCCCGCAGGTGACATTACCGTTACCGCCCTTGGCTCTTTAGGTAAATCCCACCACTCAT
>CAZWIR010000037.1:4342-6660 GCA_964634315.1 uncultured Planctomycetia bacterium
CATGCGTTAATGTATGACCCCAACCCCATTGCTTTGCCGCCTCAAATGAATTGACAATCATAAAATCATCTCCCACCATTTTCTTAATCCACTCCACCACAAAAGGCGAAGCGTACTTATCGTGGAAAGGGGTCATGTGGTTTATAACAATCACAGGACAATCATCCCCAATACTCTCCCTAACTTCTTGAAAAATCTTACCCTTGCTTATTCTGTCATCTTTTTCTGGATTGTAAATACTCTGTTGGTCTAAATGCAAAATGGCAAAATCATACGTGTTCTTCCTAAATGAACTTACCCACTTCATATTCTCAGGAAAAGGTCTAGAAGAAGCACCCCACCTTCTGTACGGATTAATCAATAAATCATAACTATCGACAAAAGGAAGCTTTGCCAATTCGTATTGATGCGCCACATGCCATGGACACTACGGAACACCAAATACTTTAAGCTTCTTTTTTATAGATGTTTTATACTTTATTTCTTTGGTGTTCAGGTGGCAACACCACCTTTCTTGTGTAATCTATTGTGCTCTCCCCAAGAGACTACTTTCAAATTATCAATATCATTATTCAAACCATCTCCATCTTTATGATGGACAATTTCTTTTGTGCTTAATTTTCTTTTTAAATGTTGTTCCATTTTATATCTATGTTCTGCTATATACTTTCCATTAATTTTTATTCTGCGATAAGTAACCCTACCGCTTCCTGATTTATAATATTTATATCCCCCATTCCACGCATGGTGTTTTTCCTTTGACTTAAACTTAACTCCAAATTTATTCCCCCGCTTCCAACCTGTGGGCATTTTCTTTCCACTAGCTTTTTCAAAACATTTTTTACACCTTTTGGCTCTTCTGTCGCAAACCCCACCACACTCAACACACTTTCCTTTTTCCATGAAATAATTTTATCACATGCCATTGACAATCCCAACACCTTAAATTTCTTCTTTAAACTGGTTTTAAATTTGCTCATCTTTTTTGTATAAATTTTATTGCATCTTCTTTTTGCCCTTCACTCACTTCTAATCCAATATTGTCTATCAATCTTTCCACCACCACTTTTGGTTTACTCACCAACTCTTCAAACTTAACAACAGTAATATCATACTGTTTTTCTATTTCATTTTTCTCCAATAGTTCAACCATAAGATTAACATAGAAATTGGTTATGTGCAATGCTCTGCCAAACTCCATTCCCTTCGCTCTCATAACCGACTCTGCTATGTCAATAGGGTTCCTAAATGTAATCACCAGCTTAGGGTTTCTTAAAAGCGGAACCCAATACTGGTAGGTCAAAGTCATGTTGGCCTTACATCCCCACACGTCATTCACATTTCTCTTGTTTATTGCATTGTGCACCTTTTCTGAATTCATTTTAAAACCGTGTTCTATACAACTATCATGAGGCGGGTTCCAATAATCTCCCCCGACAGAGTTGGTAATTTCAGAATTAATCTTCATCATTTCCAAGTCTTCAAAAAATCCCAAAGGATTATATTCATCCGCAACTCTCAATTCTTCTCCTACATTAACACCCAATCTCTGCAACGCACCAGTTGTGGCTGACGAACCACTACGCGCAGGCCCTATCACTAATATTGTCTTGTGTTTATCCATTTTTTTGTATAATTCCTAACCCCGCACTTTGACTAAAAGTAATCTTTTCTCCTTCTAATTCCTTCCAAAACTTTTTCACTCCACATTTTCCATAATCTGTCATCTTGTCTGTATTTACATCATGAAAAACCATCAACCCCTCTTTAACTAGATGCTCCCAAAATAAATCTTTATCACGTTTAACACCTTCGTAAGAATGGTCACCATCTATGTAGATATAATTAAATCTGTCTTTTACGGCCAACTTTGCTTCATACTCTTCAGTAGACTCATTGTGTAGCTTAATAAATTCTTCTACACCTAACGGCTTCCAATACTCCTTAGTAGCCGTCTTCCATACTCCAATACCCCCCCACGCGTTTTCATCTTCCAACTCGCACCCCTTGTCAACAAAATGCACCATTCCTTTTCCATTGTGCTTACAAGCTAATGCCAAAATAGCGGGTATATATCCTCGTTGAGAACCAACCGCCAACACCTTATCTGGTTTAATGTTTCTTATGAAAGCATAGTGGATTAACCCAAACCCAAGATTCTTTTCATTGTAATCATTATTATGGTCACGCGCATGATAATTCTCTCTTATTGTATTTATATCTTTATCACTAATCATATCTTTTTTAATTTAGCATGAATGTCTTTCCTTGCATTCACCACAACCTCTTCCACTTTCCATTTACCAAACCCCTTTAAT
>CAZWIR010000038.1:0-6603 GCA_964634315.1 uncultured Planctomycetia bacterium
TGGATCCTGAAAGCGTAAAAGTAGAACCGGTTCCTCCAGAAAAAATAGTTGCCTTAGCTAAGAAAACAAATTGTAAAACTATCGCTTTCACCTATACTGAACCGATTATATTTTATGAGTATATGTTAGATATTGCAAAGATAGCTAAAGCTGAAGGAATTGAATGCGTTATGCACTCAGCTGGTTATGTCAATGAAAAACCATTAAGGGAGGTTGCTAAATATCTCATTGCAGCCAACATTGACCTAAAAGGTTTTAGCGATAAATACTACGCCTCAATGTGTCAGGGAAGTTTAGACGCTGTCTTAAGCAGCCTGAAAATACTTAAAGAAGAAGGGGTTTGGATTGAGATAACAAATCTACTTATTCCCGGTGCAAATGATAGCGATGAAGATATTGCTAAGCTTTGCAACTGGGTTAAGGAAAATCTAGGTGCCCAAACTCCAATTCATTTTGCCCGGTTCTTCCCACTCTATAAACTTAACAACCTATCCCCGACCCCGTTAAACACACTACTTAGGGCCCGAGAAATTGCTCAAAAAGAAGGAATAAAATTCGTTTATATTGGTAATGTTCCCCAACAAGTCGGCGAAGATACTATCTGTCCTAAATGTGGCAATACAATTATCAAACGGGTTGGATATAATATTATTAAAAATCAACTAAAAGACGGTAAGTGCCCCTTCTGCGGAACTAAGATTCCCGGTATCTGGAATTAGTTAAAACACTCCGCCAGCCCCCAGGTAAAGACTAAAAACATAATCATTAGTAAACTAAGGCCTAAACCTAAAAAGGGAATAAAAAGAATCGAGAAAACAAAAGTCCCGATAGCAGCTCCGGCTAAATCAGCCATATAAATAGAGGGTGCTAAATCCTTAGGATTAATTCTATTGGCAAGAATAAGTTTGCTAAGTATAGGATATATAGAGCCAGTGAGCATTCCTGATAAAAATGATCCCAGATAAAAAACAAGATCAACTGAATTGTGGCCACTTAATGATTTTATTCCTGCCCAAAAGCCAATTAAAAAAATAAACCAAAAAAAATAAAGAAATGGCAAAGGCCTTTTGATTTTAAATATTTTATCAATCAATGAGTTAACCAAAAAAGTTCCGGCACTTAAGCCAGCCATAAAAATTCCCACTAAAATACCAAACTTCTGAAAAAGAGCACCAGAATAAACCTGAAAAAGAACAAAGATTATCGCACTTAAGCCTATTGATGCAAAACCTACTACTGACGCATTAGGCAATAGTAAAGGCCTTCGGCTTGAGTAACCAAGACCGCTGGCGATAAAGACTGCAATAATAAAAATAATAACCGTTACAGCCCTTATCATAGAAATATTTACTGATATCCGTGGATAAAACTTTGCCTGTTCAATTAAAGAATAATACAAAAATCCCAGAGGGTTAAAGTCACTGTTTAAATCAACTTTTCTATCAAGCATCCTCTCGATATAGCCCATACGCCTAAGATCAAGAGAGTCTCTGAGGTGATAACTTGTAAAATAATCAGTTGAGAGATTTAAACTTTCAAAATTTCTTATTAGATCATCTGGGCTAATTCTGCCGCCGAGGCTAGCAATAACTATCATTGAGTCCGAAGGTATAAGCAATCGATCGTTAAAGACACTATCTAAACTATTTATAATGCAGGAATTAAACCTAACAAACTGCGGACTTAATATGTCAGCTCGAGAAGGAATACGAAAAGAAAAAATACCCTTATCGTTCAAACGCTCTTTAATCAGTTGGAAAAACTGATAAGAGAAATAACGATTAAAGGCCATACTGAAAGGAGCCGGAATATTCATAATTATACAATCATATTTATTCCTAGTCTTATTAAGGTAAAGACGCGGATCGGTAACAATAAAATTAACTTTACCTTTCTGATTGGGCTCTAATTTAGCTGCACTCAAAGATGCAATAACCGAATTTAGGTCCACACAATCTAAGCTTTTAATCGGATATTTTAATATCTCTTGAATCTGCCCGGAAAAACATGGCCCGATAAAAAGAATATCCTTAGCTTGAGGATTACCAATGAGGACGCTATGGATAAATTGCTCATTTCCCGCTAAGTCTTCGCTGGTAGCAATCAAAGAACCGTTTGCATACAAAGATTCAACGCCAAATTTCTTGGCTAATATAACCGGCCCATAGCTTGAACCCTTAAGCTTAATGATATCGGCATTTTTTAATTCAAGCTTTAAAATCAACGTAAAACTAAAGAAAAAAACTAGAGTTAATGCAATTATTACCAAAGAAGGTATCAGCTTCTGTTTAAACTTAAAATCCGAGGCTATCAATAATAAGAAAACTAGAATGGTAAAAATAAAAGGATTTGCATATGAAGAAAAAAGAAAAGTAAAAGCAACCCCGCCAATAAAAAACCCAATTGCCTCATAAGCAAAGAATTTTCCAAAGGTACCTGCCTTTGCTGAGTGCTTATCCAAATAGTGCTGACTAAAAACCCTAAATGAGTAGCCAATTAAAAAGCCAACCGGGCTGATAAGAAAAATTGATGCAGTAAAGACAAAACCAAGACTTGCTGCTTCGTAGTAACCTAGACCGACTAAAGTTTTACTTAAATGAATAGCGCAAATTACCAGAGGATAAACTAAAGCAAAAAGCGATAGAACAATAGCTCGACTTAGAGTTTTTTTATTCCTTAAAAGAAAACTCCCTAAAGAACAGGAAATAAGCCACACTCCAATACCCAAAATAAGGCTAACCTCATTCTTGGCTAAGGAATAAGTAAATTCCCTAAAAATTGTTAATTGAAATATCGCTGAAACTATTCCTAAAGCAATAAAGATAAACATAGACAACCCCTTGAATAATCAAAGATTATGCCTGATTACTCAGATTAAATTTAGATTACACAGATATCATTAGTCTCAAGTTTTTATTAACCATTTTAGCTTTTCCTTGCACACCGGGTGTGCAAGGATGGTATTTTCCACTTTACAAGATGCTATTTGTCTCTTATATTATTTTATAACAGAATGAAAGAAAATCTATACTATTTATTTATTAGTGGTTTGATCTTAGGTTCCGGGCCGTGCTTGAGCCTATGTGCTCCGATATTGGCAAGCTATAGCGCTATACAGAAGAAAACCTTCAGGGATTCATTTTTTTCTTATTTGATATTTTCTTCCGGCAAACTCTTAGGCTACTGCATTTTAGGAGTCCTCTGCACCTTAGGAGTTAAAATAATAGCTAGTCCTCTCGGTAAAAAGTATTTAGACCTTATCTACCTTATTGTCGGATGCTTCATTGTTCTAATTGGAATAACAGCTATTTTTTATCGAAGAGGTAGCTTTAACCCTGCCTGTAACTGGATACACAAGGGAAACATCCGAAATGTCGGTACCTTAGGTCTTTTAATCGGGCTAGCACCCTGTCTGCCGCTTTTAGGGATATTAAATTACATTGTCCTTATCTCTGACTCTTCATTTAGCGCAATCGGGTTCTGTATAGCCTTTGGCTTAGGAACAATTATTTCACCGTTATTCGTCATAGTAATGCTCTCAGGCAGACTCGCCAAGGTTCTCTCACGAAACAATAAGTTAAAAGTCGCGATTAGAATTCTTTGCGGAGGAATTATTGTATTTCTAGGAGGAAAAATTATTCTTCAAATACTTCTGCGCTAAAAATATAGATATCGCATTCTCCACTCTTCCAAGCATTTGGTTTCATCCCAGCCTTTTGGCTACAAAGGCTATTCATGAATTCTTCCTTACTCCAACCGGTCTCAGTTGCTACTTGCGGTAGATAGACCCCACTCCGATAAGCATCTCTTACCAAAACTCCATGCTTGCCTAAAACTATCTCATCAGTATTAGTAATCTGCACAAGAGGAGAGAGGACTGATATCTCAATATGAATATCTCCTAATTCATCCTTAGTTACTGAGTTAAAACGACGGTCCTGTGTCGCTGCAGCGATAGCCATATCTCTTACCCCAGAATAAAGTGGTTTAGTACCGACAATATTTCCAATGCAGCCGCGCAATTGCTGATTTCGGCGCAAGGTAACAAAAACACCCATCACCGTTTTTAAGGTCTCATCGTCGGTATTACTTTCTAAGGGTTTTCCGGCATCAAGATAAAAAGTAATCGTATCTCGAGCTAGCTTTAGCAATTCCTTTCTTTGATTGGCATTAAGAAGTTCCTTCATTTTTTCACTCTCCTGGATTTTTTGGTTATTATCTCTTATCATTGCCGCACTCAAATAACCGACCACCCTACTATCATCACCACTAGCTTGGGCTGAGGTTGACTGCTTCAAGACTTTTAATCTATTTGCTCCTAATTTTTTTGCCGCAGCCATTACTGCTGCTACTGCACCTAGACCACACATACGATTCTTTTCCTTAGCAACCGTAAACAAAGCTTTGGGATTCATTTTCTCAAGTAATTCTACAGTTTCTTGGTCAACCCTTAATACTTCAGCTAAGGGCAGATAATGACTCATATCCGTACTAGCAATAATCAAGTAATTATTCTCATCGCTTAATGACTTTGCGAGAGCCTGATCTAAAATCTGAATATTTTCCCAACTCTGAGAGCCTAAAGCTAATAACACGACTTTTGGCTTTTTAAAATATGTCTGAATAAACGGTATAATTAACTCTAATGAATTTTCGTTTTTAAAGGCTTTAGGGTAAGTAAAAATCTTCATACTAAATGAAGCTATCTTTTCGGTTAATTCTTGGTCAATACTTAGAATTCCTAAGGGTGTTTTAAAACCTTGGTAAGAAAAGGCGGCTATACCGTCAAAATCGATCTTGTGACTAAGCCCAACTAAGATAATCTTTTCAATTTTATTATCCTTAAGAGCTTTAAAACCGTAAGCTGCTGTATTTCCGGAATAAACTAAACCAGCATGCGGCAATATAAGAGCTACCACCTCACCTTCAATTGATGGTACATTTGCTGAATTCAGGTAATTATTTATTTCATTCTTCAACGCTTGAGGTTCACCCGGATACCAAGAACCAACTAAATCAGCTTCTTTAATATCCTGGGCAAAAATACAGATCGGCAGAAAGAAGAAAAACAAGAACAAAGGGATGATTCTATACATCACTACTTCTTCTTTTATGTTTTATTTTAATTAAAAATGAAAAACCTCATTGATCCTTACATCGGAACGACTGAGGTACTTAACTGAGATATTAACCTTTTCGCCTCGGCCAACCTTATTGATTTTCTGGCCATCTTTTTCAATTTTTACTACGGTAAACTTCTTACTTTGTGAGGTAACACCTACCGCACCTTCAACGAGCTCGCCTGACTCAACAACTCCGGTAATAACTGAACTGACCCCGCCTATATTATGGAATTGTTTTACTGAAAATTCTGCACCCATAACTCTCCTTTTACTAGCTTGTTCGCTTCAAACCCATATTAATTATCTTCTGAATCAACTTATTGTAAGAAATTCCGGCCTTAATCGCTGACTGACCTAACTCATCATACTCATCTAAACAAGGATTAGCATTAGCTTCAATAATATATATTTTAGAATCCGATGTAATCCTTATGTCAAAACGGTCATAGCATTGCATATTTAATGCTTTGTAAGCGCGCTTACAGATTTCTTCTACCTTCTTGGCTAAGCCATTGGGAAGCCTTCCGGCAAATTCATTCTTTATTCCCCACTTCTGGCGATATTCATAGTCCCACTTTGCCTTATAGGTAGCTATTCTTGGTTCATCCTCGCCGAAGTCTCCGAATTTCATCTCCCGTATAGGAAATACTCTAACCCTTTTATTGCCTAATACGCTTACGTAGAACTCTCTTCCGTCAATATACTCCTCAACTATTGCATCATCTTTTATACTATCGTGAATAAATTTTACCCTCTCAATCATAGCTTCCTCACTATCTACAACCGACGCCTGAGATATACCTCGAGAAGCTTCTTCACGAAGAGGCTTTACAATTAGAGGAAGCTTAAGACGTTTAGGTAACCATATTTTATGATTCTTGTAAAAAGTATAAAAATTGGGAACCTTTATTTTATGAAAACTTAAAATCTTCTTACATAAGGCCTTATTGCCACAAATAATCAAACTAGTTGCCGAAGCACCAGTATAAGGGATTCCCAGTAACTCTAACACACTAACAACATTCTTGTCTAAATAAGACTTTTGATCAAAAACTTCAGCAGCATTGAATATAATGTCCGGCTTATTTTCTTTAACCTCCTCCAATAAAATATTAATATCATTAAATAAACCTAAAAGGCTTACCTTATGTCCATTAGCTATAAGAGCATTATAAATGTCAGATTCAGAACCCCAATCAAAATCTTTAAACTCCTTTTTAAAATCATAACCACGCGGTGTAAAATAAGGACTATCAAAAAGCAGAAGAACCTTTAACTTTTTCATTTTTCTCGGCTAAACCCTCCGGTATAAAGATAATTCATAACTAAAGCAGTAATGTATGTAGAAACTCTTAATACCACTAAAGACTCCAATTGATCGGAGAAAAGCTCTAAAGCTTTGCAGCGTTGAATTATTGTATCTAGGAGATCATTTATAATATACTTCTTCTCGCCGGTCCATGTAGCTATATTATTTAAA
>CAZWIR010000039.1:0-3135 GCA_964634315.1 uncultured Planctomycetia bacterium
CTTTACCATAGTTAAACCAGACTTCTATTACTTCCCCATTCCTACACCTTGAGTAGCTTGGAATACTTTGCCTTCAGTTTGAATAGAAGGAGCAATAATCATCTCGACAAAGTGCATATCTTTAATTGCTTTAGCACCTAAAGCCCCCATTGAAGTATTAAGAGCACTAACTAAATTTTGGGAACCGTCATCAACCGTAGCCGGTCCAAAAAGAATTTGACTTAAACTCCCGGTTACACCTACTTTTATTCTTGTACCGCGTGGTAAATTACCATGAGAAGTAGCCATGCCCCAGTGAAACCCTCTTCCTGGCGCTTCCTCTGACCTGGCAAAGGCTGAACCAATCATTACGGCATCAGCTCCCGAAGCAAAAGCTTTGCAAACATCGCCGCCTCGGCTCATTCCGCCATCAGTAATTATCGGAATATATTTTCCGGTCTTCTGGTGATAAAAATCTCTAGCCGCTGAGCAATCAATAGTAGAAGTTACCTGAGGAACACCGATGCCTAAAACTCCCCTGGTAGTACAGGCTGCTCCCGGACCAACGCCAACTAAGATACCCGAACAACCAGTCTCAAAAAGCTCCAAAGTAACCTCATAAGTAACGCAGTTACCAATAATTACCGGGATTTTTCTCTGCTTACAAAATTTATGTAAATCTAAAGGTTTATATTTAGTAGCAATATGTATGGCAGTAGTTACAGTCGACTGAATTACGAAACAATCTGCTCCAGCATCTTCAGCAATCGCAGCAAACTTATCAGCATTCTGAGGTATGCAACTAACTGCAGCATATCCTTTACCCTTTTTTATCTCCTCGACTCTCTTAGCAACCAGCTTCTCCTTAATCGGAGTAGTGTATACTTTTTGAATTAAATTAGTGGCTTCTTTAGGCCCAGAGTTGGAAATCTCCTTCAGAACCTCGTCAGGATTATCATAACGTGTTTGGACTCCATCTAAATTTAAAACAGCGACTCCACCCAAACGTGACATCTCAATAGCAAACTCAACACCAACGACTCCATCCATTGCCGCAGCTAAGATTGGAACAGCAAACTTCTTACCTCCTAACTCCCAAGTTGTATCTACTTCTTCGGGATTTATAGTGATTCTTCCCGGAGCAAGAGCAATCTCATCAAACCCATAACATCTACGTGCCCGTTTTCCTATACCAATCCACTCTGCCATGACTCTACCTCCTTTAAAACATCTTCAGTATTTACTCTTAAATCTCTATCTATAATACCCTGGCTGCTAAAATCCGGTTTCTTTCCACTTTCAATAAATTCAGCAAAGATACGAGCCTGTCCTTCAGTATCTTCATAATTAAAGGTAAAAAAGATTTCCCTATCTATATCTTTTCGGTTTACATCCCCGAGAAGATAAATCCCTTCAAAGTTCGTAAAAAATTTATCTTCAATTATAAGCTCGTCTTCAAAAAATTTCAAATTCGGCGTAAACCCACTATCAATAAAAACTAACTGAGAAGAAAAAACCATCAATGGCGATAATTTAACTGCCTTAACTACTCCTTCACCTACAGCCTCTTCAATAAAAGCATCTAAATACAAGCCAATGTTTTTTTGGCCTAAAACACTAACTACTTTCTCTTTATCTTCTCCTAAGAAATTTAAATTATCACTAACTATCTTTAAGTCTTTTCCTAAATTTGCCAATGAAATAGCTAATCTTAAACCCAACCAAGTTGAGACATAAACACAAGCTTCCTTTGATATTCTTAGAAGATTCTTTAGCTTAATCTGGTCAATGTCGGAGAGATAAAAAAAACCTTCTCGATGTTCCCCTTTAATTGGTAATTTCTTCGACTTTAGGCCTGAAGCAATAATCAAATTATCAAAATCTCTAGGCTCGTCTTCCTTAAAATAAATCTTACGGCGCCGAGGATTAATTTTTTCAACACAAGCAGAGATAAACTCGACTTCCCTTGCCTTAGCCCACTCAGCTATCTCCACTCTTTTACTAATGTCACCAGGAGAATAGGTTGTCTCTCTCTTGGGGAAAAAATAAGTATCTTTATCTATCAGGGCAATATTACAGGAAATGTTTTTTGCTCTAATCTCTTCAATTAAAGCTAATCCGGAAACACCGGCACCTAAAATAGTGATGTTTTCCATAGTAAGGCTAACTCTTCAAACTCAACTTGTATGCTAATACTAAATTACGATAAAGAAACATTGTTGTCAGTTTACCTACTCCTCCCGGAACAGGAGTGATAAACGCTGCTTTTTCTTTAGCTTTATCAAATTCTACATCACCGGATATCTTATTGTCGTTATATCCTGTCCCAACATCAATAACTATTGCTTTTTCTTTTATCCAATCACCTTTTATAAGGCCAGGCTTACCAACAGCTGAAATTACAATATCAGCGCGCTCAATATAAGAAGGAAGATCACCTTCTTCAAATGTCCCAATATGGGTTATACTTACTGTTGCAAGTTTACTACCAAGCCAAAGAGCTAGTGGTCTGCCAATAAGTGGGGAAAAACCTACCAAGACTACTCTCCTGCCGCGAAGCTGGACTTTGCTCTCATCAATCATTCTCATAACACTTAATACTGTTGGGGATGTAAAACGTGGTTGAGTGAGAAAAAATCTTCCAAGATTAGCTGGATGCATTCCTTCAATATCCTTTTCTTCACTAAGTAATGAAAAAACATCAGCATCATTCCACTCTGGAGGAAAAGGCTTGTTAAGAATGATTCCAGTTACTTCTTTAGCTTGATTTAATCGTTTGATTTCAGTTTTAAAATCCTGGTAGGAGTTATTTAATCCAAGATCTATAGATCGATACTCGATGCCTAATTCTTTGGCTAATTTTTCCTGGGCCAAGCGATAACTCTTAGCAGAAGGATCTTGACCAACAGCTACTGAGGCTAAGCATAGCTTAGGCATATCCGCCAGCTTAGTCTTAATGTCAGCTAATAAAAAATCATATTCTTTTTGGGCATCGAAGATTATCGCCATTTTTTTAAGGATTTTTTAAAGGGGCCAATGAATTTACTTCTTTTGCCAAACATTTTTTCATTTGCCTCTAAGGTTAAAATACACCCCAAGAAAGCTACTCTTGCACACTCCAACCCAATATTGAAGTCACTGATTATACTCTTTTTT
>CAZWIR010000039.1:3235-6587 GCA_964634315.1 uncultured Planctomycetia bacterium
AGCTACTCTTGCACACTCCAACCCAATATTGAAGTCACTGATTATACTCTTTTTTATACCAGGTTTTACCCCTTTAGCAAGAAAAAATACTTCTTGGGCCCCTTTAGCTAAGTCAATAATCAAACTCTCACTTTGCCTTATAAATTGGGCTCTTCTTGCTGCCTTTGAACCCATGATTTTGGCAAAAATAAGACTATCTTTGTCAATATTAGGGTAAATCTTCTTACCTAAAGCATGTAGTTTTTTTAATTGCTTTTTGGAATTGGCAGGATCGGAAAAATTGATTGCTTTCTCAATTAGGCTAAGCCCCGTGCAAAAAATTAAAGCAATCGCGCTTCCGCCACCAGGAGAAGGCTTACGTTTTCCTAAATCATTTAAATATTTTTTAAAGCTAGTTCGGTAATTCTTCATTATATCTCCTACTTCTTACAAGGAGAAAAACTTCGACGATGAAAAGGCGTTAAGGCATACTTTTTTATCAAAGAAAAATGTTCAGCTGTAGGATACCCCTTGTGTTTCGAAAAATTCCACTGTGGATATAAAAAATCCATTGAAGTCGTCAAATAATCTCTTACCACTTTCGCTACAATTGAGGCACAGGAGACTTCTTTGATGCAAGTATCCGCCTTAGGCTGACAAACATAGTTTAGTTTTAAATCACTACGGAAGTGATTACCGTCAACAATGAATTTCGCTTTCTTTAATTTTGGAGATTTTTTTAAAAGCTTTTTTACTGCCCGATTAAAGGCTAAGAAAGTTGCCTCTAAAATGTTAATTTTATCTATCTCCTGATTACTAGCAATACCCACTGCAAAAACTGAACTATGAGTTAGCCAAGAAAATATCTCCTCACGCCTTGGGGCCGAGAGGACTTTCGAATCCTTAACAGTAAAGGGGGGTTCCTTTTTCAAATGCAGGGCACAAGCTACTACCACTCCTGCTAACGGCCCTCTACCTGCTTCATCAAGCCCTACTATCATACTTGGCTAATCAATTAAGCTAAAGTTGCTTTTTTACCTACTCTACCTCTTAGGTAATACAGACGGGCTCTTCGTGGATTTCGACGCCCCTTCTTTACCATTTCTATTCTTTCAATGTTTGGCGAATAGTAAGGAAAAGTCACCTCATATGCCTCTCCATAAGCTATTCTTCTTACTGTAAAGGATTTACGATGCATTGCCCCTTGGATCTTTAGCACAACTCCTTCTACAGGGTGTAATCTCACTTTATCCTTCTCTCTGATCTTGTAGTAAACCTTAATAGCATCCCCCTGTTTAAACTCAGGATACTCCTTCTCCAGGGCTTGTTTTAATTCTCTCTCAACCATTGCTAACTTATCCATTCTACACCTCCATTCATCTTGTATTTCAGTTTATCCTTACTCCTTTTCCCTTTATCCTTTTAATAAATCCGGTCTTCTTTTTTTAGTAGCCTCTAAGGCCTTTTTCCTTCGCCACTGCTCTACTTTTTGATGATTTCCTGAAAGTAAAACCTCGGGAACCTTTAGACCACGAAAATCAGCCGGCTTAGTATAGTGCGGGAAATCAAGACTATTTCCTTCAAAACTCTCCCTGATTATCGACTCCTTATTAGAGACCACGCCAGGGATTAAACGACATAAACAATCAATAAAAACCATAGAAGCTAATTCTCCACCGCTTAAGATATAATCTCCTAAAGAGATCTCTTCTTCTACTAAATCCTTTCTTATCCGTTCGTCAACGCCTTCGTAGCGCGGGGCAAGAAGAATTAAACGTTCCAGATTTAAGAACGTCTTTATTTTCCTTTGGTTTAAGGTCTTGCCTTGAGGAGTAAGAAGAATAATCCTCTTATTCTTATCCCTTTTCTTCTTTGGATAAACCTTATAGCCTAAAATTGACTCAACTGCTCCGAATAAAGGTTCTGGCGTAAAAACCATTCCTCCTCCTCCATAAGAAGGAGCATCTACTTTTCTCTGCGGTCTAGACGCAAAATCACGAAGATTGTGAACATTTATCTTAACCAACCCTTTATCTTGGGCGATTCTGACCATTGACTCACCTAAAACCGGAGAAAACATCTTAGGGAAAATGGTAACTACATCAATTATCATTGTTCTTTTCTTCTTTGAATCTATCCAAGAACTCCTTCTTAAGCTGGGAGAACTTTCCTTGGTTTATAGCTTCTCTAATTTTTACCATAAAATTCTTATACCAAAATACATTATGATAAGTAACCAATTGAATTCCTGACATTTCCTTTACATTTATAAGGTGTCGTAAATAGGCCCGTGAAAAATTACGACAGGTATAACAAGAACACTCCTTATCCAGACTCTCAGTATCCTGGCTGTAGGCAGCATTTCTTACGGTAATTTCCCCTTGATTAGTAAAAGCTGTACCCGCACGCCCAAACCGCGTAGGAACAACACAATCAAAAAGATCAACCCCTAAACTTACTGCCTCGAGAATATCCCCAGGTTTTCCATAACCCATGAAATAACGAAGCACCTCTTTAGGCACCTTTTCATTGATAAAAGAGAGCATATTATACCTTAAATCTGGGGGTTCGCCAACACTTAAACCACCTATACATAAGCCTTTCAGGCCTAAAGGTAGAAGCTTTTCAATGCACTCTCCTCGCAGCTCTTCGTAGGTAGATCCTTGAATAATCCCCCAAAACATACAATTCTTTTCATTATGCTTATCAAAATAACCCTTACCCCTTCTGGCCCAATCAAGACTTCGCTCCATTGCTTTATGCGCATTTTTCAGAGAAGTAGGGTATTTAACACACTCATCTAAAGGAACTACAATATCTGAGCCTAAATCTAACTGGATCCTGATTGCCTCCTCGGGAGTCAGAAAAAAAGTATCACCATCAATATGCGATTGAAACTCCACACCTTTATCATTAACCTTGCGTAATCTCTCTAAACTAAAAATCTGATATCCACCGCTATCAGTAATGATTGTCTTATCAAAACCCATAAAAGAGTGTAGGCCTCCACACTTCTTTATTATCTCAGTTCCCGGCCGCAAAAATAAATGATAGGCATTAACTAGCAGACCATCTACATCAATTTCTTGAAGCTGCGCAGGAGAAAGTCCTTTAACCGTTGCTTGAGTTGCAACCGGAAAAAAAGCTGGGGTATGCACTTGGGAGACTCTGGTTTTAAAAACTCCTGTACGAGCCTTGGTCTCTTGATCTTGGCTTATTAGCTTAAACATCTTATCTTTTAAAAAAGTTTTTCCTGAGACTTATCCTTGTAGGGAAGTTTTAAATGCTGGTAGGAAATTTGTGTGGCTACTCTACCTCTGGGGGAACGAACAATAAATCCTTCCTTAAGTAAATACGGTTCAACAACATCCTC
>CAZWIR010000040.1:0-1499 GCA_964634315.1 uncultured Planctomycetia bacterium
CTTATTTCTTATGATAAGACCAGCCCTGGGCTACCTTAACAAAGTCATCTCTATGAATTACTTCTTTCTCAAAGCGTTTATTTTTATTAGTTTTAAAATCACCGGAGCTATAATTAACTAAACCGCAACCTATGGCCTCTCCCTGGCTATTGGCTACAACGACTGCATCACCTTTATTGAATCCTGATGTAACTTTTGTAATCCCAACCCCTAATAGGCTCCTACCTTTATTTAATAGAGCATCTTTAGCTCCATCATCTATAGTAACAACACCCTTTATCTGTTTACTGTCAATCCAGCGTTTACGCGATTTTTCGATTTTCTGACTTGGCAAGAACAAAGTGCCAATGCCATCACCGTTTACTATTCTTGAAATAACATTCTTTTTCCTACCATTGGCAATTATTGTTCTTATTCCCGAAAGATTAGCTTTTGTTGCTGCCTGGAGCTTTGTATCCATACCACCCTTAGTGTAAGTCTTATCTTGCCTTCTAACTAAGGATCTTATCTTATCGTCTATTTGAGTGACTTCTTTAACCAATCTTTCACCATCGAGTAAGCCTTCTATATCTGAGAGAATTATTAACTGCTCAGCTCCAATTAAATCAGCTACAAAAGCTGAGAGACGATCATTATCACCAATGCCAATCTCTTCGTGTGAAATGACATCATTCTCATTTATTATCGGTATAGCATTAAAGCTTAAGAGCTTTTCTATAGTCTTCCGGATATTTACAAAACGGTTACGATTATCAAAATCATCCCAGGTAAGAAGAACTTGAGCAGATATCCGTTTATACTTTTTAAACTTAGTATTAAACACATCCATCAACATGATTTGGCCTAAAGAAGAAATAGCCATAAGTGAATGCATATCTTTAGGTTTCTTTTTTAATTTAACTTGGTTTAGGCCACAGGCAATTGCTCCTGAGCTAACTACAATAGCCTTATAACCCTTTTTCTCAACTAGAAGAATATCATTGACTAATCGCGAGACTAGGCCTGAATCTAATTTCCCCTTAGGAGCAATAACGCTACTACCGATTTTTATTACAATTTTTTTTGCTTGTTTTGCCATAACATCTACTTTAAAATATCAATCACCTAAGCTCTTTAGCTATCTTTTCCTTAATAGCCTCAACAGTCCCGAGCTTATTCATTGATATTGTCAAAAATTCTTTCTTAACTTTCTTCTTATCTATTGTATCAACTTTACTCAACAAGTAAAAAATTTTCTTCACCCCTAATAAAGACTGGTCAAAGGTCGAGATTTCCTTCTCTAAGCTCTTAAAGTCATCCTCGGCCAATGTCTGGTCACTCAGCAATAAGAGTATTTTACTACGAAAAATATGTCTTAAAAATTTATTTTCCGCTGGCTGGAAGGGATCTTTACTCTTCTTAAACGGTGGAGTATCTAAGACCACGAATCTCTCAAACTCATAATCGCTATTGGCCCAAAAACAGGTGGTAGTGGTAAAGGCATACTCTGCTACCTTACG
>CAZWIR010000040.1:1599-6583 GCA_964634315.1 uncultured Planctomycetia bacterium
TCTTCGGCATCTTTGCCTTTTTGATTTCTACTCCTTCCCTTTTCACCACCAGAAGCAATAAACTTCTTGTTACCTCTAAACTTACTTAAATCATGAAGATGAAGGCTAACCCTTAAAATAACATTTCCGCCTTTACCTCCGTCTCCACCATCAGCGATTACTTTACGTGAAGAGAGACTGGTTAAAGTCGAGCATCCTTGCCCACCTTTGCCTGAACGAAGATAAATTGTTACCTTATCGATTATCACTTTGATGAACTTTGAGAAGGTGATGTAGCAATGCGGGTAATCTTAATAGCAGTGTAAATTTGACGATGTCCTCTTTTTATGCGGTACTTTATTCTACGTTTGTACTTATAAACTATGACTTTTTTGCCCTTCTTCTCCTCCACTATTTGGGCTTCTACCTTTGCCTTATCGACATAAGGAGTCCCGATTTTTATTTTCTTGCTATCAGCTAGAATAAGAACCTTGTCGAAAACGATTTTATCCTTCGCATCCTTTATTCTTTGGACCTCAAGGGTATCACCCTTTTCCACCAAATATTGTTTTTTGTTGATTTCAACTACTGCTAACATAGATAAGATATTAACATATTGACTAAAATGCGTCAAGCCTTAAAAAAAGGGAGAAAATTAAAAAAAAGGGACACATCCCACTTATTAGCTTTTCCTTAAATGGAGTGTGCCCCTGTTTAATTTATCTAAACCTAGCTTAGAATCTAGGTTGTCTTTCCTGGTCAAACCCTTCTTTGGGTGGTCTAGCTTTATTTACCTTTAGTTCTCTTCCGTTTAAGTCTTGACCATCTAAAGCTTCAATTGCTTTTTGAAGTTCTTCGTCAGTTTCAAAGGCTACAAACCCAAATCCTTTGGATCTGCCGGTATACTTATCACTTATTACCTTTACATCCTTTGTCTGAAAACCTTTGCCCTCGATAAAACTCTTTAAAACAGCTTCGTCTACGCCATACTCTAAGTTGCCTACATAAATTTTGTTTTCTTCGCTCATGCTTACACTCACCTTTTTAGTTTCTAAAAACAGTTTCCAAAATAAAATCACAAACCCTTAAATCTGTATCGTCTCTATCATCCCCCCTCTTTAAATAGTTATTAATCTAAAAGCAAACAAGCATAACACCATATACGCTCATCGTCTTCTATTATCTTATTTTATTATATGGGATTTTAAAAAATACTCAATTTAAATTTTTAGGGTTGGGTCAAAGATTATTTTCCAGTATTTTTCTGTAATTTATACTCTACATAACCACATAAGACTTCCTGGACTTTTGCCGAAGGCGGAACTACAAAATAATGAGAAATAATCGCATGGGCAATCTCATGACCAAGCATACCAACAGTTAAGTCAGAAAAAGATATGTATATTGTATTTTCCCCAAACAAATAAAAAGACCTTTCCGGAAAATCCATCCCCAAATACGATTTAGCTATAGCACTTATGTGGTTTCTGTCAGGAACTATCATAATTTTCCCATGAAAACTATACATATGTATATCTAAGATATCTGAAACTTCTGAATAAAGGCCGTCTATTGCCCCGGCTAAAGAAGATTTATTCTCAAAGTCATCTTCACCTAAAATAGTATCAATATTCCCAAAATAAGAATAATTTACCTTCGTTAACAAAGAATTATTATCTAACCCTCTGTAGCCGTATATTGAAAAATATTTCCCTTGGGCACAAAGAGAAAGGCTCTCCTCCTGCGCAAAAGCAGAAAAAGACATAAGAGCAAAGATAAAAAAGAGAAAAAAATTCTTCATTAAGTTTTAAATTCGTTTAATCCTTGTTCTAATGCCTGTAGAGTCTTAATAAGCTCGACTTTGTCTTCTGGCGACAAAAGATAATCTTTACGCTCTAGATAATCCTTTAACTTTTTATAACTTTCCTTTAGATGTAAGTGCTTTTCTTGCAATGAGATACGCATTTCGTTGAGCGATTTAGCAAAATTTTGTAACTGATCGTTGCCGCGAATATCAACATTTTTACTTAAATCCAATTTTTTTAAAACATCTATCTCATTCTTTAATCTAAAAAGCGGCCCGGCCACTTTATGCGAAACTAACATTGTCAAAAGTAACACAGCTGTTGCCGAAAATAAAAACGTAAAAAGCACAGTTTGAATTACTATCGGTAGAATAAAATCTGTGGTGCTTTTAACAACTACTTCAGTATTCTCTATAGCCACAGTTGTTGAACCTTTAGAAAGAAAAACTACCAGACCAATAATTAACGCAGATGAGATTATAACTATTATGCAAAACTTAATCATAAACTTAGTTTGAAAAGTTTTATCAATAAAATAATTCCTTCTTTTAGATTTTTCTTCCATAACTATCCTCCCTAATTAGGCTCTATGCCTAAAAGTTTATAATCTACAATAACCTCTGCATCGTTTTTTAAAGAATTAACCCAATTTCCTATAGCAGCTTGCTGCTTATCTCTTAGTAGCATACCTTTTACTTGATCATATATCTGAACGAACTCCTTATCTATAAACTCTTTATCCTTATTTTTCATATAATATGACCTGACTTCTTCTTGATTAATACTTATATCTGCAACCAACTCTTTTATTTTCTTAGCAATAACAAGCTTGAGAAGAGACTGCTCCCAAAAATCTTGTACATCATGCAAAAATTCAGGATCTTTATCTAACCCTAGCTTTTCTGCTTCAAGCAAAATAAGCTTTCTTGAGATAAATGTCTCTAGAAAGTCTTTCTTTTTGACTTCTTTTGCAAAACCAGACAATTTAAATTCTTGCTGAAATCGTTCGGAGCTTATCTTGATTTTACCTATTTTAATAGCCGGTTTTTCGCTTTCTTTAAACTCAGCACAACTTGAAACTAATAAAACCAATAATGCTAAAACAATAAATTTTTTCATAGTTTATCCCTCCTTTTTTCATTCTTTTCATTTATTATACTATCCTTTACTAAGAACTCAAAATAAAAAACAGGAAGGCTTTAAGGACCTTCCTGTTTAATTAATCTCTGAAATTAAGAATTGCTGCTTTTTGCAACAGTCCTTTTATAGTTTAACGAGCTCTTTATCATCCTCTTCTTCTATCGCTCCAAAGAAAGGTGATAATTTTTTCTTCTTCTTAAGGTCAATGCTGTCCTGAATGAACTCATAGGCCTCAAACTCTAAAGTAATATCATCAAAAGCTGTATAATCGGCAGAAGATAATGGGTGATAAGCAAAGAACTCAGTAGCTCTTAAAGCAGGAGTCATGCTTACTCTAAAGTTACTCGATAATTCATAGTAAAGCCTGAAATCTTCAGGTAATAGCATTGACATACCAACAGGCACGGAAGGCCATATATATTTAGGGCCGGTATTATCAGCCGGTATTGAACCGAGAAAAACCGGGCAACAATTTGCATCTGTATCATCATAGAACACATATCCTGAAGGCCTTTCTGCCCCGGGACCGGTTCCATTGGTATCAATAGTATTAACAAGCGCCGGTGAAGGATATACTCCGGTTATTGCTGTTGTTCCCGGACGTACAATACCTTCAATGGCACCACTAACTCCGATAGGTCCGTTATAGCCATCATTAAACTCGCTAGAAGGAACAACTCCGCCAATATCCAAAGTTAAACCGGCAATAGGAATGGCTCCTATTCCGTAAATAATTTCCGGAACAGCTGAATTATTACCACCTAAATTTCCGGATAAAACCTGAATACATACTTTCAGCGGATTGTAATTAAGCAGTGTAGCAGGATCATCTCCATCAGGACCAGAAGCGCCTGAAGCTTTACCTACACCTATTGTTCCATTTGGAGCGGAAAAATAAGAGTACCCGCCAGCAATAACATTTGGCCCAACATCAGAATCATCATCAATTACAACCACCGGCGCAAAAGCAGTTACTCCGGCATCAGCCCATTGAGTCCCGGAAACATTCATAGCTCCAAAACTTGCAAAAATACTCGCTACTGCCGGAAGGCCTTTAATCTCTTCCTGTTCTCCTGCTGGACACCAACCTTGCCCGGCATAGATTGAACCTTCGCGACTTTCTAGGAAAACACCTCCGCGTGGCGAAACAACAGAATTGACTGTCATGTCTCCCCCACTGCTAATATTGATTATTCCATTATTAGCAGCAACCGGTATTCCATAAAAAGTGTCTTCGTACTCTATTAAGGCTCCTAATGTAATATCGTCTAACTCATCAATGTAAATATCTCCTTCCCACCAAGAGTAGGCACTTAAATAATCTACCTCGGTTTTAATCGGAGAATCACTTGCCCCGATATTATACTTAGCTAAAAACCAGGCATATTGTGCAGACACTAACGAATCGGCATCAGAATTAATAGCACCATTCCAAGCTATTAAGTTTGCTTCTGAGCGGCTATCGCTGTCTGCAGCTGAAGCTTGAATAGTAGAATTTACAAGAGTTACATCATTACCTTCACCATTTGCTTCAATCCAGGTTTGAGCATCTCCAACTCCGGATACAGTTGCACTAACAGTGCTATCTTTAATATCCACTGCACCATTTTCACTCTTTACTACAGAAAATGCATTTCCGTCTCCTAAGACAGAAGCGAGGATGCTACTAGGATCTATCAGCACATCATTGTCAGCTCTAAGGTCAACTGTAGCATCTCCATTTCCAGATACAATTGCGCTAATTTCGCTATCTATGATGGTTAAACCGCCATTCTCAGCGTAAGCATATACATCAGCATTTCCGTTTCCTCCAACAAAAGCGCTAATGATACTCGGATCTATCTCTATGCTGCCATTTCCTGTTTCAATGGAAACTTTTGCATTACCATCATTCATTACTGCAGCTAAAACTGAACTATCAGTAATATCAATGTCGCCGCTTGCACTTTTTATTTTGGTAGTTGCATAACCATTAGCCAAAATTCTAGAAGCAACTCTGCTATCCTTAATCGTAATGTTGCCGTTAGCGTTTAAGCTTACTATTGCCATGCCTTTTTTAG
>CAZWIR010000041.1:0-6571 GCA_964634315.1 uncultured Planctomycetia bacterium
ATGAAACAAAAAAACCTTTGATCAAGTTTGCTTTTGTTAAATTTACCGGGGGATTTGGTGAATGCCTGTGGGAGTCGGTGAGAACTGCGATTTATCAGGGCAGGCAGAGTGATTTAAGACAGCATATTTGTATTAAATTTTGTTTAACGTCACAAGAGGTATATCTCATTGATGGAGCAGCCAACGTATATAATAGAGAATATGACAATCAGATATTGTTTATGCCGTACCAACAGGGGTTAGAGGCATTGCGGTATAAAGAGATTACAATATCTTCTATTCCGATATTGACACCCAAAGTCGTCGAAAAAAATAATCAGAATAATTCGGCAAGCAGCCTGGTGGATGTTAGCAGTTATTCAAAGAATAAGGTGGATATGGAAGCCTTATGGAAAGAGGTGACAGCTACAATACGTATTTCGCGAAAATACTACTATGAAGTTTTTTGTGTCATGAAAAACGCTGTGGAAGGCTTTGATCCTCAGCGATCGCCGAATCTCATTGGTTATGTAATTTATAGAGTAAAGTTCGCTCTTCTTGATGCGTATTCTAATAATGGCAAAAGAGGATTCAATGGAAAAAAGGTAAGAATTATTAAATCAGTCCTAAGAGGTTTCAGTAATACATTTAGTAGAAATCCTAATGGTGACGATTTAGAGTTATTAACAGAAATGTTAATGAAAAAGGGTGTTTTTATGACCTCAGAAGAATTAAAGGAATATCTAGAGGTATTGTTCTATCCCGATAGTAATATTGACGTTATTTACGCTCAAGAGGTAATATCCGGTAGTGAAGCGCAAAATGGCCATTATATGCGCCCAGATACTTTTACTTATTTGGGTGAGCTAAACGGCCGCTATACAGAGGCCGTTAGCAGTTTTAGTGATCAGCAAAAAACAATTTGGCAGATGCATTTTGTCGAAAGAATGACCGCTAAAGATATTGCTAACGAATTAGATCTGAAGCCTGGTAATGTTAGCTATCATATAAAAGTTTGTAAGGAAATGCTTAAAAGAGGAATGTATCCAGCTCTTGCAGAATCAAGTAAACCATCCAATAATTCCGGACCTAAGAAAACTAGGCGAAAACTAAGCTCAATTAGCGAAGATGAGTTTACCAAGGCTGTGAAAAGGGTGGGCTTTAATAAAAGAACCCTTGTTAAACAGTTAGGTATTTCACAGAGGAGATTGTCAGATTTATTCATCAATAAACCGGATTTCGAGAAAATATACCAAGAAATCGGACTTTTTGCGATGTCAAATAGACTCCGTAAAATCATTCTTGTATCTGGACCGAACCGTGAGGTAATATATGATGTTTTAGGTATGAAAGCCACACATTTTATAAGATTGCTGGCTGAATATCCTAGTTTAAGGATTGTTTATGATGAGGCAGTAGACTATTGGGCTCAGACTACTTTAATTAAAAATGGCTTTTTTGAGCAGTTAGTTTCTCAATATGGTCCGAGAATAAGGTATATTGCCGATAGAGTATTGCATATAGATAAAGCTTTGCTGGGTAGTATTGTAAGAAGCAATCCTGAGTTAAAAGAAATCGTTGAAATGCTCCCGGAAGCTTTCTACTCTGCATTGGAAAAAGAGGTAAGTATTTATGCTGTACGACAAAGATTAAAGGCTCGAGGCAAGCCGATTAATTATTATAAACTACAGGATATGTTGACAAGAGGCCGGCTAGATCAAGATAAGATTGATCGGATCATCCATCGTTCCAAAAAAGCAAAGCAAGAAAAACTAAAGGGAAAGTTATTGGCTTTAATGCCACTGTATCCCCAGTATCCAAAAAGAGGTTGGAAGATGCGGGTTATAGGTATATTGGGTATAAGCTTGCGTACTTTAAGAGAAAAATTGAAACTGTGCGATATTTCAATCGAGGAGATTCAGAGGGAATATGTAACTAGGGCATTAAAGGAGAATTTTGGAGTTTCCGATGCTGCCAGAACTTTGGGCGTAGAAGTAGGGACGTTGTACTCTCAGCATGGTAGTATTGTTAAAGCTTCGATGGATGAGAAAGTCTTGATTTTACTTAAGGAAGGTAAAACCATTGAAGAGGCAGCAGGAGCCGTAGGGATGTCTGTCACTGATTTTACTGTACGATACAAGGATATTGTGGATGCTTATGAGTGTACGGAGGGCCCAGTTGGGAATTTATCGGAAAAGTTTTATACTGCCTTGGAGATAAATGGTAGCATTCAGGGTGCTGTGCGTTATTTAAAAGATCATAAAGTAAAAATTTCTAGCCAAACGATATATAGAATGATTCAAAGGAGCCAGCTAAACAAAGACAGAATTGAAGAGATAATCGCAAAAGTAAAGAGTAAAAAGAGGAAATACATAGCATCCGGCGATCAAAGCGCTATTAACCGTTCCAGTTCGCCGGTGGGGGGCTCTATTCCCAATAGTCCGGTTGACCCCAAATTAGTTTTTTCAAAAACACCGGTTATGGCCAATAATATTTACGATGGTTGGTTTAAGCTTAATGAAATGATTAGAGCCTATTTTGGAGAAAAGGATATAGCACTAAGGCTACTTATATGGGGGTACCCTAGAACTGGTAAAAGTAAGTTTTCAGAATTGATAAGAGACTGCGGCATAGGAGGGGTAAAACGGAGTCAGGTAGACGCTTACATTGAAAAAGGTCCGAATAATTTCTTAGAGAACTATCGAAATTTATCTCATGTGCGTATAGTAGTGGCTGAAGGGTGTTATGCTCCAATCTGGTTTAAAGAAAGCGGGCTTAACCCAGACATCTCAGTTTTGTTTAGTTTTGACCAAAAGCAAAGAGAAGAAATATATAATTCGCAGAAGCTTGAGATATTTATTGAAAATAGAGTTGTTTTCGATGGAACTTTCAGAAGTAATATTGGATGCATGCCTCAGGACTTTGGTTGGAGTATGGTAATTGATACATCGAATATGGATTATTTTGCTAAACTTGAAAAAGAATTAAATATTAGAGGGGTGAATAACTTATTTGTTTCTTCTTCAAGCCTTTCCAGTTTGCCGGTGGAAGAATCAAACGCTAATAAGCTTGCTGATTCTTTGGCGGATAGGCCTGTCCCTTCTTTTAAAAAAATACATTCTTTAAAGCCAGTCGGCCAACTTAAAGAGCGGTTGAGGACAGTCTTCAACCGGAAGGTGTTAAAGAATACTATAGAAATCAGAGCCGGACCGTTTACCTATATATACGCAACTTACCGCAACAATATCCCTTACCTTGATAACACCCTTCTTGATAATCCTCAAAACCATGCAGAAAAGCCCGTAATAGAAAACTTACAAACATTATTCTTTGGCTCCAGCTCGCCGGTTGAATCGAAAGAGATTGTTAAGAAAACTTTTTCCCCTTCGGATAGTTCCAGATCTGTTTCCAGCTCAATCGTATTCCTCTCTGAAAAAAAGAACGAATTTACCAAGATTGTGGGCTCAAAGGATATGGTGGGATTCTGGTGCGTTGGGCAACATTTAGCAAGAAATCAGGGGCAGCTATATCACATGCTGGATAATGAGCAGTTCGGCATAGATTATTTGCTTTTATTTATTAGAAAGGAATATAGAACGGTTTTACCTACTGGACCTCCTTTTATTTCAGAAATAACTTCTACCGTTAAAAACTTACCTATCTTTAAAACTGACCCAAATTATACAATAAATTCCGACAGTCATTCTGTGGCTACTAGGATTGCCAGAGGATTAATGGCGTTTTCTGCTATGCAAGAAGAGGAAGTAGTCGTAGGAACATTAGAAAAAGGTAAGCAGTATATTTTTATTATTTCTAATCCGGTAGCAATAGGTAGTGGTGGAGAAACCTATGCGTTGACTCAACTGAAATATTTATTACGGCGTAATAATATTACTGTACATTTAACATTCCTTAATAATTGGGATGATCCTTTGGAATTAGAAAGATTAAGTGGCCGTGTTATGAGGGGTGAAATAAAATATTATGCGGCAGCTGATATTAGTGATTTGGAAAATATAATAGATGCGCTTGTTGAGAATGGGAATATTGATAAGATTGTAGCTTTGATTCCGCCGAAAGAGGAAACTGCCGTAGCCTTAGCTATAGCCAGGCAGCGAAATATTTCTACGGTTGTGTATTATCATGGCGCAGATGATCCGGTAAGGAGAAGAAAACTACTGGATGATGTTTCTACTTTGACTGCTCTGAATTTAATGCTTGCCAATAAAGTTGCGGTTGTATCTCAGGCAGGATTAAGGGCAGCGGAAAGAATCGGCGCAAAGAATGCTGTATTAGTTGGCCCGATGTGTAACATAAATGCTTTTGGCCCTTCCAAAGAGCGATTAAGAATAGCAATGATAAAAAGGCAGGAATATGGCTTTGAAAGTAAATTTGTTATATTGGCTCCCGGTAGGATAGCGCGTGATAAGGGCGCTATGGAATTATTGCGAGCCTTAGATATTTTAATCAATAAAGGTTACGAAAAGGTAAGAGTTGTTTTGATTGGGGAATCCAGAAGAGAATTTAGGAAGGAAATAGATAAATTTATCCGCAATGCCAACTTAAAAGGAAAGGTTACGTTTCTTGGGCAGATGAACCATAAAGATCTTGCTATCTGGTATCTTGTTTCGGATATGACTGTATTACCAAGTTATACAGACGGTTTTGGTTTAACAATAGCAGAAGCGGAATTGAGCGAAAGATTTGTGTTAGCAACGCAAGCCGGCGGTATTCCTGAGACGATGATTAATCACAAGACAGGTTTAGTTGTAAATTTTGATCTTAACAGAATTAAAGAGAATAGGGATAAGGTTGTTACTTATAATAGTGTTGTCTTAGCTAAAGGGATAGAAAAAACGTTAAAGATGCCTGTTAAGCAAAGAAACGTAATGGGCCAAGCAGGTAGAAGTTTTGTTTTGGATAACTTTGATCCCGCAAGATTAATTGAACGTCACGAAAAGTTACTAAGTAGTATCTCCAAATGTTCCAGCTCGTCGGTGGGGAAACTAGGTATGAAGAACGAGCCTCTTATTTTATTGTCAAGCCTAGTCGAGAGAAAGGGCAAATTGGATGTTAAGCTATTAGAGGGAAGATACGGTAGACTGTTATGGCTTGGTGATAGTAACTTATGGACATCAGTGGAGCTATATAAGCATCTTGATGTCGAAGTTGGTGCGATAGTTACTGTTGCAACTCAGGGACAGATTATTCCTGAAGAGGGGGCTGGATTTTGTAATTACTTTGTTATTTTGGATAAAGCCAAAAATAACAGTGCCCTCATACATATTACTAATGATCTTTCCTGTCCCTTTACTCGGCAGGTGATAAGAAAAGCGTGTTGCCGAATCGGTATCCCTTTGAAAAATAGACAATATCTGGAGAACAATATTATAACAGTTATTTTAAGGCCAAAACCAGATTCAGCAAAGGCTAACAAATTAGCTAAAAATATTGAGAAGCTTATTATCAAAGCGTGTCGGAATATTGGATTACCGCGGTTGTCTACTGATGTGAATCGAGCATGGGGTTATGGTGCGAAAGTTCGGTTTTTGATAGATGAAAGGATTATATTATCGATGCCGATACTAATACCAATATTAAGAATTGAGAATGTTCAACATTTTATAAGTTTTGATCAAATAGAAAAGAGCCAAAAAGAAGAAGGCAGGAACTTTGCTAATAGTCCGATAGCTAAATCTACCTTTTCCAGCTTGTCGGTGAAAGGGCAGTTTCAAAAGGAAAGCTTAGAGAAAAATTTTGTGAAATTGGCGGTAGACATACTTGCTGTTGAACCTGCAACATTTTTGAGATGGTCGCAAGGGCGCTTAGCAGTTCAAGAGATTCAATCAATAAAGAAAGATATATCGGAAAAGCTTAGGAATTTGGATGATTTTCTTCCAGGCCATGTTTTTTTCTTTCTGTTCTATAGATACCAGTTAGGTTTTGAAGCAATAGCACACCGTTTCCTTAATGAGGATTATCTAGATAGCAAAATGAGGGGATTACTTAAGATAGACCAGATAGCTTATCAATATAGTGAGCTTTTAAGCCGTTATAAAATATTAATTCGGCAGTCTCTTGAATCACGACTTTCGTCTCAAGGTCATCAGAGGAAGCCGGTATTCTACAGAGGGACTTATGCAAGCGAGCAACGGGATCGATCTTTTAATCCTGAAGAGAAAGTTTTTGCAGTGGTATCTAAGGAAGCTATACACGAAGGACGTTTTTTAAATAAAGGTTTTCCTCTTGTTGTCTATGCAAATATTCCATGGGAGGCAATCAATGCCTGGAGTCAGTTATATCCTCGAAATATGGGTTATCCGACAGAATATAATGAGGTTAATCTTACTCTATCTAAAGTTTGGCAAAACGGAGGAAAGATGTATATATGCCCTCATGAAAATGTTGATAGCCTACCGGAGGACTCATTTGATATAGATTCGATTGCCAATTATCCGTTTCTTGAAGAGATCATAAGGGAAGGAATTGACCAAGATCATAATGCTAGCTCGCCGGTGGACAATAGTGTTCAGAGTCCAAAGTCCAGATTTTTAATGCGCAGCAGGGATAGTCTCAGAAATGCGGTATCAAA
>CAZWIR010000042.1:0-2233 GCA_964634315.1 uncultured Planctomycetia bacterium
CAATTATTTTATTTGAGATGGTTGCGGTTGGGCTAAGTCCTGTTTGGGCCTGGTGTTTAAGCCCGGCCTAAACATATTTCATGGTGTGGTATACATGGATTCTAATCTGAATTAAGAGTAGATAAAATAAAAGTGAAAACAAGAATACTAAATACAACTGTTTTTTTCATCTTAAATCTCCAGAGGTTAATATCTTTGCGTACTATCTTCTTCTAATTTCTCAAGCACATCTAGTCCAGCATCCACTCTGCATTTTCCTGTAGCTGCGCTACCCTTTTTTAAAAAACCTACCCCATTGGGTTTACAGGTATTAAAATGACACCCTTTCTTATCACGATACTTTCTGTACAAAGGTGGAAGGCCATAAAAACAGGTTACATCGTGTCCTCGGTGGAAAGCGGCTTCTATTTGTTTTTTCCGAGAGAGGTTCATAATTCCCGGCTTTATTAAAGTTTCATATACTTCTTTAGTTAGTTTTTCACTCTCTTTATAAGTTATCCATTGGCCACCTGCCCCTAAGCAAGCTTTCCTTACACAGTCATAGAAAGCACCGGTTAGGTTTGGTTTCTCACTCAAGTCTTCCTGAACATCAAGTAGAGGCAGCTTAAATCCCCCTTTTATTATTCCAGTTTCTCTATGCTTGTTTTTGATCTTAAAGTTTTTCTTAGCGTACATAATGTAGGAACGCCTATCTTTTTCAGGAATCCAGAGCTCAATTCTTGAAGGCAGAATAATGCTAGACTTAAGGAGTGAGTAAAGAGTAAACCTAAACTTGAAACGCCCGGAAGAATTAGTCCTTGTCTCTAAAAATCCAGGTATTTTTACCTGAAGGTTCCCTATCTTATCTTTTGGCCCTGTTACCTTCCCGTCAATTGTGTATTCTCTATTAAGTTCTTTCGCCACTCCCTTAAGCTTCTTAATAATTGTATTTGCGCGCCTTTTTAAATTATTTTCGTTAAGCCGTTTAAAAAGAGGTTGTAGGTTAGAGAGAATTACTACTTGAGTAACGTAATCCTTGAAATGATCCTTATATTCATCGTATCGTCCAGATTTTACAGCTACTCCTGATTCCCAGGAATCTTTTTCACCAGCTAAAAAGTTTAAGAAATCTTCAGAGTTCATACGTTCTTCTACATAAGCGTGTATAATTTTTAAAATATCATCGGGAGTATCTATTTTACTTGCATTAAAAATCTTCAACCATTCCCCGATTTTTCTTGTGCCGGTGGTCCACTTTGTAAAGTACCGCCTAAGGGCAGAATAGTAGGCGTCGTCGTGTTCTCGATTCAATTTATTGGCAACGGTGCCAAGAAATAGCTCAACCGCTGTTGCTCCAACTGTACCAATTTTCATAGCTTTTGTTCCCCACTTGCCGATTACATAGCCAATAGTGCCCTTTCCGAAATTTATATTAGCGGCTTTATAATCTTTTTGGCTGAGATCAATGATAAGCTGCATTAAAACCAAAACCCCGCCGACTTCACTAAGAGCACTGTTAGTGCTGTTTAAGAAAACAGTGCCTAAACATTCTTCGATAATAGTGGCTGAGGCTCCATATATCCCAAAATTTTGGTTAAATGCATTCCAGCCGGCTTTTTTAGCAGTTATTCTTATTTCTTCATTGGAAACTCCGCTTTTCGGCACATCCCATTTAAATTTACTTTCAACATATTCTTCGATTTGATATTGGTATAATTGAGGAACGTCTATCTTTTCTAAGGCTTGGGATGCAGCAAAAGAAGAGAGACTAGTGGAAAAAAGAATAAGAACTGCTAAGAATAATACCTTCCTAACTAACAAGATGTTTTTCTTGAGCATAGTTAGCCTATTTTTAAAACACCAGCATTTAAAACAATAGTCCCCGTCTAGATTTAATAAAGGTAATTGGTAAGTATTTCAAACTTTCCTTTTAAATTTTGTAGACTCGATCATTTTCATGTACAGGTTGAGGGACTATAACGCCTATTTCGCTTCCCTTTCCAGCCATTGAGACGTCCTGATGGTTAATCTGCATTGATTTAATCGTTTGAGTGAAATCGTCATGAGCTCCTTTTATGTGGATGCTTTCTCCGACTCTAAGAGTAGATTTGAGTTTAATTATCCCTACTGATATTTTTCCAAAATAATGGGTTATGACACCAATTTCTTTTTTTTCAAAAGAACTTTTTAAGGGTTTAACTGATTTTTTCTTAACTTTCTTTTTTACTTTTTTCTTTACTATTTTTTTCTTTGT
>CAZWIR010000042.1:2333-3892 GCA_964634315.1 uncultured Planctomycetia bacterium
TCGCTGGGCTTTTATTTCGTCCAGGTCTTTTTGTATTTTATTTAATTTTTTGGTAATGCTTCTGGAGTGGGTTATTACCGCTAACTCAAGGGCTATAAGCAAAGCTACTCCGATTAGAATGATGTCAGACATGATTTACCTCCTTTTTTGTATTTCTGATTAATATTATAATACTAACAGCTCTCCGGCTTTTTATCATGTTAATCAGCCTTTTTTAATTTTCTAGCTCCCGGTAAAGCCACCTGAGTTATCTTAGGTAGCTCTCCATAGAGGCTCTGGTAAATTTGATTATATTTGTCTTTACCACCGACAAAGGCAAAAGTAAGAGGCATTACTTTTTTTGCCTCACTAGCCATAGCCTTTGAGATATTTTGGATATCCCATTGGGCGTGAGCATCCTCTCTTAATCGTGATATGTGGTAAAGCTCTCTAGCATTTACTCGCATCAAGACCCTCTTTCTATGGGCATTAGTTAGTATGTAAGGGGCGGCTATTGGGATTTCCTTATTTATTTGAGCATAGACCTGATTAGTTTTATCAATAATGCTATTAAACTCATTTTCTGCGCCAATTTCCTTGATTGATTCAGGAATAGTAACTCCCAGTCCAGGATCGTAGGTTTGCGAGGTAATCGTTGACATCCGGTGCCGCTTAAGTTGGCCAAAGCAGGCAGATGAGAGAATGATATCAAAGGTTAAGTTTACATATTCAAATTCCCTTAACATTGAATCATAAAACTGCATATTTTTCCAAGAAGTCTTAAAAATTTCCAGCTTTTCTTCTTGGGTAAGACTATTTACTTTATTTCTACACTTATTAAAAGAAAGCCTTGATGAGGCATGAAGTAGAGAAGCAGCAGTAATGTTATCAGCATCTCGAGTATATTCAACTAGCTCCACATCTTCCCTTCCTTTAGTGTCAGAAGTATTGTCCAATATTTTATCACCGAGTTCTTTTAATTCGGGATAGGTTTTGCTATCACGGTCATTAGCCTCATGAAAAATCACAATCGAGGGGGCAATGCTAGAAATCTGCTTATATATTGCTTGGCCTAATTTCTTAACTTCAGATAAGGGGTGTGAGGCAAATCTTCGCAGTAACAGTTCAGCGTTGCGAGCGTTAATTGTCTGGCCAACTTGAGTTTCAGTAGCCAAAGCTACAATATAGCGGGCATCTTCTTTAGCCCAACCTTCTAGGAGGTTATGGTTTTTAGGATCTTTAGCTAATTCAGGGTTTTTATTAAAAACATATTCTTTTAACCTTTCATAAAGCTTAAAATACATTCCATTTTGTTCTTGAATCATATTTCCGAAGATCTTTTCCAGACCACTCCCTTTAAGCTCATTGGGGATGACATGGTCTTTATCAAGGGTAATGTAACGCTGGGACTTTTCAGTGTAGGCACAAAGTCTGAATTTTTCTAATTCCTCGATTGCATATCTTGAGACTCCCAAAATATCTAAATTGAATACAGCATGTTCAGCAACTGAGTGGTGTCCCATTTTAAAGATAATAGCAGAATTAGATTTACGGGATTTATCTACTTCTTCCCGGGCAGA
>CAZWIR010000042.1:3992-5051 GCA_964634315.1 uncultured Planctomycetia bacterium
CCCGATTAAAAACCTTAATAAAATTTTCATTTTCCTATTTTTTCTTCAAAGCCTTTAACTTGCTTTTGTGAGCCTGTTTCTTTTCGCGCAACAGGCGAGATATATTTTTTTGCCTTCTAGTTATTTTTTCTCTAGGCATTAGATAAACTTATCTTACTTCCAATTAGTGACGTCATCATCACTTTCAACTTCATCCGGACCATAGGATGATAGGTCAAATTTCTCTTTATTTTGAATGCCTGGATAAACATAGTGATAAGGGTTTCCCCAAGGGTCTTCGGGTATTTCTTTTAGATAAGGGCTGTTCCAACCAATTGGCTTTGGATCTGAAGTTGGTTTCTCCTTTAATGCTGATAAGCTTTGGCTAGTGCTGGGATAGAACCCATTATCAAGCTCATACAATCTTAAGGATGTTTCGAGCATGTCTATATTAGTTTTGGCTACAATAAGCTCTGTTTCAGCTCTGCCTTGAGCTTTCAGTATCTCTACTAATTTTTTAGCGCTGACTTCTCCATTTTCATCTCTGGCTTGCTCGAGTAAACCAGGGGTGGCAATGAGGATATTCATGACTTCTTTTCTTCCGGTTTCTTTTTCTTCTTCGGAAACTGACATGTAGTTAGGATCGCTACTAAATTCTTTTTCGAATTTTTTTAGAGATATTTCAATAATTTCAGCGACTAAAACTTTTAATTCTTCTCGGGAAAGACCAGTCACGCCCTTATCCACAGCTTCCTTATCGAAAGCTCGAAGTTCTTTGCCGACACTTGAAAAGCCATCAGAAGCGATAGCGACTGCTGAAAGACAAAAACAACCGAAAATTAAAAAACTAATCAGCTTTTTCATATTCGTTTCTCTCCCTTTATTTAAGCGATTGCCATTAATCAACGAGTAATTATATCATAATTCTAAATATTTGGTTCAAAATAATGTCCAGCCATATCTTCCTTTGGGCTATGGTCTTGAACCCATCCGCCGAGTTCTAATTCATCAACAAAATTCTTAATTTCAAGGTATTCCTGATAGTTTATTGGTCGATTTATCTGAGGATGAAGATAAGCC
>CAZWIR010000042.1:5151-6557 GCA_964634315.1 uncultured Planctomycetia bacterium
ACGATATCTTTTTTTTCATATCCGGAGGTATTGTAGACAATGGGAATAGTAAGCCCGTCTTCAAAAGCTAAAGATAAGCTGTTTAATATCTGCGGCACGAAATGGGTAGGAGTTACCAGATTTATATTGTGAGCTCCTTCTCCTTGAAGGCGGAGCATGATTTTAGCTAAATCAATCTCTGAAATTTTCTTACCGACTACAGTGTGGGAGAATTTATAATTCTGGCAATAGATACACTTTAAGTTGCAGCCAGAGAAGAATATAGTACCACTTCCTTTTTGCCCGCTTATTACCGGCTCTTCTCCCTGATGCAAGAAACTGCTGTAAACTACCATTTCCTTGGCGGTTCCGCAGTAACCTTTTTCACCTTTTAAGCGGTTTACCTTACAATTTCGAGGACAGATATCGCATCGTTTCAGACGTTTCCCGAGGTAATTAACGGATTTCTTAACTAATTCAATTTTATTTTTTAAATTTTCTGCCATAAAAAAATGATTATTTTAGTTGCCAGCACCTATTGTATCATACTATAATAGAACTACAGGTAATTTTAAACCGGGAGAAAAAATAATGGTTGAGAAGAAACGAATTTTATTAGTTGATGATGAAGAAGATTATTGCTACTTTATGTTGCGCAATCTTGAAGCTGGCGGAGAGTTTTCAGTAATAATTGCTCACGAAGGCCAAGAGGGAATTAATCTAGCTAGGAAAGAACACCCTGACCTAATTCTGCTTGATATCGTTTTACCGGGAATCTCAGGCACTGATGTTGCCAGCGTCCTCTTGAATGATCCTCAAACTAAAAGAATCCCAATAATATTTCTTACGGCAGTAGTTACTCAAAGAGAGTTGGGAGTCAAAGCAGTTAAAGAGATAGGTGGTAACAATTTTATTGCCAAAACTGCTCAAACCGAAGAAGTGATTGAGGCTATAAAAAAGCTACTACACGTTTAAGCTTCTTTTAAACTCATTAAAACCTTTAATTATTTATTTATTCGTATTTGCTGGCGGTAAATTTTTCTGATATTAAAGAAGATTTCTTTGTATTTCTGGGTTCGATAATCTGGAAAGGTTGTTGCGGTTTCAGAGAAGTGATCTTTAATAAAAGTGAGGGTTACCTCAGCATAGATTCCTTTACCCAGATATATTCGATGGGCAAAGTCTTTAGTAGTAGTTAAGATTAACTTAGCTTCATTGATATAGCCGGGATCGATATTTATCTTCCGATGTAAGTTAAGGGCAAACTTTTTTTCTAATTTTATACAATCGAGCTTAATTGTTACAAATTGATCTGGTTTACGTAGTTTTTTAAAAGATAGAAATCTTCTGCTAAGCGGTTTACCCATCTCGGGATAATAATATTCAGTGGAGTTAAAGTCAATCCTCTCACTCTCAAAGTCTGTCGG
>CAZWIR010000043.1:0-1522 GCA_964634315.1 uncultured Planctomycetia bacterium
TATTTAGGCTCCAAGCTTGAACTATGCAGCATTATAAATGCTAAATCAGGCTATTGTGGCGAAGATTGTAAATTCTGCGCTCAGTCTAGCCGTCACTCTGCCAACATAGCTACTTATTCTTTAAAGCAAAAAGAAGAAATCTTGGAAGCTGCTAAGAGGGCAAAAGATATTGGCGCTGAAAGTTTTGGCATTGTTACTAGCGGCAATCGCCTAAATTCTAAGGAGCTAGAAGAAGTAGCTTTGGCGGTTTCTAAAATTAAAAAAGATATTGGTTTTGATGTTTGTGCTTCTTTAGGCGCCTTAGAGGGGGAAGATCTTAAGAGATTAAAAGACGCCGGCCTCACTCGTTATCATCATAATATTGAAACTTCCCCACGATTTTACAAACAAATTGTTTCAACCCATAATTTTAAGGAGAGAGTTGATACAGTAGGAGCTGCCAAAGCAGTTGGCCTAGAGGTTTGTAGTGGTGGAATAATTGGGATGGGTGAGACTTGGCAAGATAGAATTGATATGGCTTTACTCTTAAAAGAGTTAGATGTAGATTCAGTACCAATAAATATCCTAGTTCCAATAAAAGGAACTCTTCTAGAAAATTTAAAGCCAGTTTCCTGTAAAGATGTTATTAAAACTTTATGTATTTTTAGAGTAATTTTAAAGAATAAACCTATAAAGATAGCAGCCGGAAGAGAGAGTACTTTAGGAGATTTCCAAGGCTTAGGTTTTATGGCTGGAGCTAATGGAATGCTTATCGGAGGCTATTTAACCGTTAAAGGGAGAGAGCTCGAGGCTGACTATAAGCTTATAGAAGAAGTAAAAAAATTATGGGAAGAATAGAAGAATTCTTAAAAAAAAGGGAAAAGAATAATTTGTTAAGGACTTTAAAACCGGCAACTTCTCGGGGCCAGGGTCTAAGAATTTCAGAGGGTAAGGAATACATCGATTTATCTTCTAATGATTACTTAGGCTTTTCAACCCATTATAAGCTAAAGCAAACTGCAAAAGAGGTGGTAGAAAGATTAGGTGTAGGCTCATCAGCTTCTAGACTTTTAAGCGGAGATTTAGATATTTATCATAAGCTAGAAGAGAAAACTGCTCGATTTAAAGGTAAAGAAAAAGCCTTAGTTTTTAACTCCGGTTATCAGGCTAATGTTGGCATAATAAGTGCTTTTTATAGCCATGGTGATGTTATCTTTTCCGATAAGCTAAATCATGCCAGCATAATAGATGGCATAGTTTTATCCGGTGCAAAGTTTTTCCGTTTTGCACATTGTGACTCAAACCATCTAGAACAATTGTTAAAAGAGAAAAGACATAAGTTCAAAGAAGCCTTAATAATAACTGAGAGTGTATTTAGTATGGATGGCGATAAGCCGGAATTAAAAGAGTTAATTAACTTAAAAGAAAAATACAATTGTAAATTACTGGTAGACGAGGCTCATGCAACCGGTATATTTGGTAAGAATGGTTCAGGAGTAGTTGAAGAAGAAGGACTGATTAAAAGAATAGATTTAATAATCGG
>CAZWIR010000043.1:1622-6488 GCA_964634315.1 uncultured Planctomycetia bacterium
GTTCAGGAGTAGTTGAAGAAGAAGGACTGATTAAAAGAATAGATTTAATAATCGGAACTTTTGGTAAGGCTTTGGGAAGTTTTGGCGGTTATGTTGCTTGTTCAAAAATGGCAGTTGATTACTTAGTAAATACTGCTAGAAGCTTTATATATTCTACTGCTCTTCCGCCTTCGGTAATTGCAACTAATCTAGCTAGTTTAGAATTAGTAGAAGAGGAACCAGAACGCAGAATTGACCTTATCAATAATGCTGATTATTTTCGCAAAGGATTAAAAGCAGCAGGATTTAAAGTAAAGGGATCATCCCAGATAGTGCCGGTGATTATTGGTGATAACCAGAAGGTAATTAAGATTAGCGAAGAGTTGCAAAGGAAAGGTTACTGGGTTCTTCCGATACGGCCGCCTACTGTGCCAGTAGGCGAGGCTCGGTTAAGATTTTCTTTAACTTATCACCATTCAAAAGAAATATTAGAAAAACTAATTAAAGATTTCTATGAAATTTATGCTTGTATTTAAATTTATATCTTTAATTTTTTCATCAAAATCAGCAGGCTACGCCCCGCCAATGCGGGGCTATTTCTCTTTAAAAATTATAGACATAAATTATATTTCATATGGGTAAATTTTATGTTTAAGTATTTGGATAAGGGTTATAAAAGAAGTATTGTACTTATTCCGGGTTGGGCCACTGACTATAGGATTTTTGACTCTTTAAATCTAAAATTTAATTATTTATTACCCCTTGATTTTTCTCCTTTTACCTTTGAAGAAGACATTCTTAATGCTTTAGGAGAGAAGGGTATAGATAGGATTTCTTTATTGGGTTGGTCTTTGGGCGGATTCCTGGCAGCTGAATTTGCCACAAAATATCCTAATTTAGTTGAGGAGCTTATCTTGGTAAGTATAAGGAAGAAATATAAAGAGGAGGATATAGCTGGGATAGGAGAACTTCTAAAGAAAAGCAAGAAAGGTTATCTTTATAAATTTTATGGGCAGTGTTTTTCTAAAAAGATAAGCTTAAGTTGGTTTAAGAAAAACTTACTTAAAACTTATTGTCAAGATTGTAATTTAAACTATTTACTCAAAACTTTAGATTATTTGGCAAAAGCAAAGATAAATACTGAAAGGTTATCCGGGATAGAAAGAATCAAGGTTGTACACGGAGATAGTGACAGAATAGCACCTATTAATGAGGCTAGAGAGGTTCAAGAAGCTATAGCTAATTCTGAATTAATAATTATTAAAGATTCCGGCCACATTCCTTTTTTAGAAGCTGATTTAGGTAAATACATATGGTAAATAAAAAAATAATAAAAGAGAACTTTTCAAAGTATGCTCGGGATTATGATCAGCATTCAAGGGTTCAGAACATCTGTGCTTCTATACTTATTAAAGAAATTAATGGTGATGAATTTTCGAATATTTTAGATATTGGCTGTGGAACAGGAAATTATACCAAGCTTCTAAGAGATAAATTCCCAGAAGCTAAGATAAAGGCTGTAGATATATCCGAGGAGATGGTTAAAGTTGCAAAGAAGAAGCTAGGGGATAAAAGAGTAGAATTAATTGTTGCTGATGCTGAAAATCTTAGCTTAGAAGAAGAATTTGATCTTATTAGCTCTAATGCTAGTTTTCAGTGGTTCCAGGATTTAGAGTCAGATTTAATAAGATACAAGGAAGCTCTTAGGCGAGGAGGCTTTATTTTATTTTCTACTTTTGGGCCTAAGACTTTTTTCCAGTTGCATAGTTGTCTAGAGGAGTTTTTCGGCAAGCCTCTTTCAATAAGTGCCAGCAATTTCCTTAACAAGAAAGAAGTAAAGGAGATATTAAAAGGTGTTTTTAAAGAGGTTGAGGTGAAAGAAGAGATTTGTAACCAGGATTATAAGTCACTATTAGAGTTACTGGAAAGCTTAAGATGTACCGGGACAAGAGGTAACGGTTTAAGAAGAGAAATCTTTTGGACTCCTCGGACGATAGCCTCAATAGAGGAGATTTATAAGAAGAGATTTAAAAGTATAGTAGCTACATATCAGATGTTTTTTTGTCGAGGTGTTAAATGAGAGGGATTTTTGTTACCGGAACTGATACTAGTATAGGTAAAACCATTGTAACCGGTTTATTAGCTAAGTTCTTGGATAATAAGGGCTATAAAGTCATAACTCAGAAGTGGGTTGAGACTGGTTCTGTGGGGTTTTCCAAAGATGTTAGTCTTCATTTAAAGTTAATCAATAAGAGAAAGCAAGAGCTAAAGAATCATTTGGCCGACGTTTCTCCTTACACCTTTAAATTTCCATCTTCACCGCATCTTGCCTCAAGTCTAGAGAAAAGAAAGATAAGTATAGAAAGAATAAAAAATAGTTTTGAATCTTTGACAAAGTCTTTTGATTTTGTGGTAGTTGAAGGAGTAGGTGGAGTCTTAGTCCCCTTAACTAAAAGAAAACTAGTAATAGATATAGCTAAAGAATTAAATCTTTCGGTGTTGGTTGTAGTTGGCAATAAGTTAGGAGCGATTAATCACACCCTTCTTACTATAGAAGCACTTAAGACTAGAAAAATTAAAATAGTTGGAGTTGTATTTAATAATTTAAAGGATAAAGGAAACGATATAATTTTAAAAGATAATCCTAAGATAATAAAGGCAATAAGCGGTCAAAAGATTTTAGGGAGTTTGCCTTGGTCTAAAGATAGAGATAAATTACATAAAAGTTTTAGAAAAATAGGTAAGAATATTTTATCTAATCTAAACTAATAATTAAAGAATGGATAAGTGGATTAAAAAAGACCTAAAATACATTTGGCATCCCTATACTCAGATGAAGGATTGTAAGAAGTTTCCTCCGATTTTGATAGAGAAAGCAAAGGGAATAAAGCTCTATGATAATAAGGGGAATTGTTATTATGATACTATATCCAGCTGGTGGTGTAATATCCACGGCCATAGCCACCCTGAGATAAATAAGGCCATTAAAGAGCAACTAAATTCTTTTGAGCATGTTTTATTTGCCGGTTTCACCCATAAGCCGGCAATTAAACTAGCCGAGCAACTAGTTAATATCACTCCTGATAATTTGACTAAAGTTTTCTTTTCTGACAATGGCTCAACAGCAGTTGAGGTGGCATTGAAGATGTCATTCCAATATTGGCAGAATATTGGAAAAAAGAAAAAGACAAAATTCCTGTCTTTAGATTCCGGTTACCATGGTGACACTATCGGGGCTATGAGTGTAAGCGGGATAGACTTATTTAATAAGGTTTTCTCACCATTATTTTTTAAAAGCTTTAAAGTCCCTTCACCTTATTGCTATAGATGTCCGGTAGGTAAGAGTAGGTCTAGCTGTAGCATAGAGTGTATAAATTATTTGGAAGCTATATTAAAGAAAAAAAGTAAAGAAATCGCTGCTTTAATTTTAGAGCCACTAGTTATGGCTGCCGGAGGTATGATTATTTATCCTTCTAACTATCTTAAGAAAGCTGCCTGGCTAGCTAAGAAGTATAATATTCATTTAATTTTAGATGAAGTAGCCAGTGGTTTTGGCAGAACCGGAAAGATGTTTGCTTGTGAACATGCAAAAGTAAAACCAGATTTTATTTGTCTTTCGAAAGGGATAACATCGGGGTATCTTCCTTTCGCAGCTACATTAACTACTGGTAAAATTTACAGTGCATTTTATGCAGATTACCAAAAGAGGAAGACTTTTTACCATGGCCACACTTATACAGCCAATCCTATTTCTTGTGCTGCAGCTTTAGCTAGTCTAAAGGTGTATAAGCAGGAGAATACTTTAGTAAATATTAATAAACTTATTCCTGTATTTCATAAAAGATTAGAAACTTTTAGAGATCTTCCTTTGGTTGGTGATGTAAGATCTATTGGCATGATTGGGGCAATAGAGTTAGTAAAAAATAAGAGAACAAAAAAACCTTTTAGTCTTAAAGAAAGAATAGGGTTAAAAGTTTACAAAAAAGGATTAGAGGAAGGCCTTATTTTGCGCCCTCTAGGTAGTATTGTTTACCTTTATCTGCCTTTGTCTATAACAGCTTCTCAGTTAGATACAGTCTTAAATAAAACTTTTAAGGTATTAAAAGAATTTTAGAAAGTAGCCTTGACAAAGCTATTTTTATGGGTTATATTGGTAATGGAAACCATTATCAATAACTAAGGAGAGACTGATGCCGGGAAGAAAAGGGTTAGGCTGGTGGCAAGGTAGGTTAAAAGGGGGTGGGTATAGAATAACTGTGCCTAGACAGGTTATTTTGGATACTTTGAGTAAAACTTCAAAACACCTAAGTGCTGAAGAGGTATACTTAACCGTAGGTAAGATTTATCCATCAATTGGCCTTACTACAGTCTATCGAACCTTAGAAATACTTGTTCAAATGGGAGTAGTATTTAGGTTTGATTTTGGAGATGGTCGGGCAAGATATGAATTAATTAAGGATTTCCAAGGAAGGGATCATCATCACCATTTGGTGTGTACTAATTGTAAAAGAGTTGTCGATTATGCTGATTTTATTGATCAAGAGATAGAGTTAGTTAAGAAGACTGAAAAGGGACTTTCTAAAAAGTATAATTTTGAAATAGTAAATCATGTAATCCAGTTTTATGGATTATGTGATAGGTGTGAGGAAAATAAGTAGGAGGTGATTAAAATGCCAGGTGGAGACAGAACAGGTCCTATGGGTATGGGTCCGATGACCGGTCGAGCAGCCGGCTATTGTGCTGGTTATTCAGTACCCGGTTATGTGAATCCAGTTTCCGGACGCGGTGGTTTTGGCTATGGACGTGGCGGAGGACGTGGATTAGGTAGAGGTCGCGGTAGAGGCTTTGGTTTCCGAGGAGCAGCTTATGCTTACGGGAATCCGAATT
>CAZWIR010000044.1:0-2460 GCA_964634315.1 uncultured Planctomycetia bacterium
AAGCCTATGGCCTGCTTCTAAAACGTAAGTGAGCAACTTTATATCGTCTGGCTTAAGAGCTAGGGTAACTGTATCAGCTGAGCTATCTATTCTGTAAGGAGAAAAATTCTTGCCGGTAGCTAGAATTTTTACCCCTTGGAATAAAGTAACTACCAGGTTCTGTCCTGCTGAAATAGAGAAAGTCCCAATAATATCAATATAATCACTGGGTTTCATAAGCCCTTCGATAGAAGAAATCTTATCTACCGGTATAGTCATAGCCCGCATACCTTTAGGAATTCTCTGAGAGAGAAACCTTGCTCCGCCTAAAGATCTTAACATATTACTATTTATATGCTGACCCTTTAAAATATCCACTCTTGTAAGCTTATTTATTGCCGAATCTCCAGATGTTAGATCTCCGGGCTGATAAGCATTAGAACGAATCCTGCTTAAAGCAACCATATCCTGAGTAATAGTACTTTCTTTAGGAATATCGGTTCTAGCCACTACAACCTCTAATATCTCGCCTTTACTAATAAGATTCTGGATAAGCTTCTGATCTTGTTGCATCTTGGTATTAATTAGCAGTATAGCAATAACTGCCAAACCAATCCCGATTATTAAATTCAGCATTCTCTTATCCATCTTTCTCCTTAATTTATTAAGTTACTATTTATAACTAAATCTGCTTCAAACTTAGTTTTTACTTTGCTCATTAAATCATTGATGATATTCATAGTCTTTTGCCTAAGCAGAATGTACTCCAAGTCGTTATATACTTCATTTAACGACTTTGGCACACCCTTCTGGATATCTTCAACTTTAACTATATAGTACTCCCTTTTATCTGGATTTTTAAAAACATTGGAAACTCCTCCCTTATCCAAGGTAAAAGCTGTATTCCAAAACTTATTAAACTTTACACCCTGTTGAGGCACTATATACTCTTGATCATTAATCTTTAAAAGTCCTCCAACCAAAGCAGTCTCGACTATAGAATTGCGAGTAGCTACTCCGGGGAAATCTCCTAGGGTAAGAATCTCTATCAACACATCCTTAGCTTTAGAATCTGAATTGACTACGATTTCTCTAATCTTTCTTCTCTCAATGCTTTCTAATGTCTTCTTATATTCATTATTGTATAGATCTTCTACTTCTATCGGCGTCACCTTAACGTCCTTAAGAGTGTCATTGAGCAAAGTAAAACCTAGAATTTCTACTGAACTTTTTCTTATGCCTTTTACAACCTCTGGACTCCTATCTAAACCTCTAGCTTCAGCTTCTTGAGCTAATAATTCCTGGTTAATTAAAAGATCTAAATAGAACTTTTTCCCCTCAATGGAACTCAAATCAATTTTTTCAATCTGAGCAGGAATAAATGTACCAGCTACAATTCCCAACGCTGACACAGGGATATTAGCATCACTATCATTTAGCCTAATCATTACATCTACCTGATTATCAAATTCATCGATTGTTAATACCCAGTCATTCATTCTGGCTAGAGTAGGCCCGGTTGATTTAGTTACAACAGGAACTTTTGGACTTGAACTTTTATTAGGTAAGGGTAATAAATCGCAGCCGGAAAGAGTTAGAATGAAAACAATACCTACAACGATAGAACACGCTTTTTTCATCGAAAACCTCCTTTTTTATTTCTAATGATTCTTATAATAAGTTTATCAATAGAGAGACCTAAAATCAAGCTTTTTTTGTAGTTCTTTCGAACTTGATTACATAGATTATTTAAAGATTACACACAATTAGAAAAAGTTTCTTTACTATTGCCTTTATTAAAATTATAGTTTAAAATATTAATTACATGAAAAAGATATTGCATATCATATTAGATACTAGTATTTTCGTTAATCCCGACTCACGCACCTACTTCGGTAATACTCCCGGAGAGGCCCTCTCTAACTTCCTGGACCAATTAAAAGATAAAAAGCAGATTAACTGCTATATTCCTCCCTCAGTATATGAAGAACTAGCTAAATTTATCGATAAATTTCCCCCAACCCAAAAAATTATTCTTATCAATAAAAAACCTCCTTCTTCTTACCAAACTCCAGTTCCAGCTATGCTAGTATATGAATTCATTGAAGAAATACGTCTAAGAATCAATAAAGGCCTGCGAATAGCTGAGAAATACACCCGTAAAGGTTTAACTACTCCCATAGGTGAAGCCATCCCTTTAGAGATACCAGCTCAAAAAGTAAGAAACGAAGAGTTAATAAAAAACCTTAGACAAGAATACCGAATAGCCCTACGCGAAGGAGTTATTGACAGTAAAGAAGATTTTGACTTAGTTCTACTAGCTAAGGAACTAAATGCTTACTTAGCTACTTCTGACTTAGGATTAGTAAAGTGGGCTCAAAAATTAGGTATAACCTGCATAAACGCCCAAGAATTAAAGGCGCTGATAAGTTAATCCTTAATAATAGAAGTGATAATCTCGCGGATAATATCTTGAATGGT
>CAZWIR010000044.1:2560-6478 GCA_964634315.1 uncultured Planctomycetia bacterium
CAAACATCTTTAATCCTATCACTTCTAAATTCAAACACTTCTTCAATGGCTTCCTTTTCACCCTTATCAATTCCACCCTCTTTTTCTATTTCCTTAACTAACGATTTAATCTCTTCCTTGGTCACAAAAAAAGAACGGTGCCTAGCTTTCCTCACAAAAACCTTTACCAAGAATTTGCTAGCTAATTCAATGCTTTTTACTACTGGTGAAAATAATTTCTCAAAAAAACTAATTGCCCCTACAACCTTACAACTAAAATCTTCCTTAAAAAATCGACCGATATTCTTAGGTATTAGCTCAGCAAAAATTACTACCAAGGGTGTGAATATAAAAGTTATCCATAAGTTGCTTGCTTTCACATCCAAATTAATTAGAAAAAAGGTAACGAGACTAGAACTTAATACCATTGATACGTTTGTTCCAATTAAGGTAGTAGCTAAAAATCTTTCGGGATTTAAAATAAAATCATAGACTTTCTTAGCTTGTCTGTCTCCCTTATTCTGACGATGCCGTAATTTAATTGTCGGCGAGGAAATAAAACTTATTTCACTAGCAGCAAAAAAACCCTGCAAGATGACAAAAATTAGACAACCCAATAAGTACAAGTAACTCATATTTTTAACTAGCCTTTTTATCCTTTATATCTAAGATTACGCTGACAATTCTTCTAGCGGTAGCCCTCTCAATAATAAATTCTACATTCTCAAATTTTAGCTTATCACCAGGTTTAGGAATTTTCTCCATTTGGGAAAGCAAAAATCCAGCGATAGTATCCTCTTCCTCAGGAAGATTCAAATCTAATTCTAAATTCACCGTTTTAACACTTGTCTTTCCATAAACTCTATGTTTTCTTTGGTCAAGCCTCTCTATTGGTTCCTGAATGCTTTCAAACTCATCATAAATCTCACCAAATATCTCTTCAATAATATCCTCGGCAGTAATTAATCCTTCAGTCCCCCCATACTCATCTAATACAATAGCTACCCTCTCACCCATTTCTATGAATAATTTAAGAATATCATCTATCCCCTTACTCTCAGGAATAAGTATTGGTTTACGCAAAAACTCATGATAATCCCTATCGGGATCTAGAAAAATATCCTTAGCGTAGAGAATGCCGATAATATTATCTAAAGAACCCTCGAATACAGGGAATTTAGAGTGTTTTTGCTTACGCAAAATAGCTATTACGTCTTTCTGAGATAAACTAGCATCAATCCCCTGAATATCAATACGAGCAGTTAATATTTCACTAGCCTGAGTATCTTTAAACTCTAAAACATAACTGACCATCTCCTCCTCTTGAGCTGAGATCTGGCCATCTTTTTTACTCAAAAAAAGTGCAGCTTTAAGCTCCTCATCATTTAAGCTAGACTTTTTTGGTTTACGAATAATCAGAAATAAAAAAAACTTTACTATTTTCTCAATAATAATAATAAAAGGATAAAAAACTTTAGAAAAAATATTCAGAATAGGCGAAAGTGATAAAGATATTTTCTCGGCTGCATACACTGCTATTGTTTTAGGAAAAATCTCTCCTAAGAAAAGAATAAGTGAACCACTAGCTAAAACTGCTATAAAAAAACCTTTATTGCCCCAAGCCTGAATACAAATAGCTGTAGCTAAAGAAGATAGACCGATGTTAACTAGTGAGTTGCCAAAAACAATAGCTGAAAGCAAACGAGTCGGCCGCCGCAAAAGATCCTTAACTACTCTTCCTTTGGGATACTTGTCAGCCATCCGACGCAATTTCAAATTGCTTAAAGAGAATATCGCGGTCTCAGAACCCGAGAAAAAAGCTGAAAGAATAATAAAAAATAGAAATAAAAAAATATTAATTAACATCTTTAACATTCCCTAAGTAAACATGATCTAAGCCGGCTTTTTTGCCTAAGTCTTCTGCCTTTTTTAAAGTTTCTATTGGGGTCAATTTTTGATTCAAGAAATGATAGTCAGGATGAAAACGACTTATATGCCAAGGAATATCCTTACCAACACTAGCAATGAAACCAGCTATATCAGATAATTCTGAAACCGAATCATTATAACCAGGAATGATTAAGGTAGTTATCTCTATCCAAACACCTAATTTCTTGGCAAGTTTAATTGAATCTAAAACTGGTTGCAAATGCCCCTTGCAATTTTCTACATAGAACTTTTCACGAAAGCTTTTAAGATCTATATTCGCAGCGTCTAAATAGGGACTTATGGTTTCTAAAGCTTCTCTGCTCATATAACCGTTAGTTACGAAAATATTCTTTAACCCAGCTTGTTTGGCTACCTTAGCAATATCATAAGCATACTCAAAAAAAATAGTCGGCTCAGTATAGGTATAAGAAATACTTTGGCAATGATTTTTTTTTGCTTCCTCTACTATTCTCTCTGGCATCAATTTATAAACCTCTCTTGCATTGTCTTGTCCAGATACCTGTGAAATCTGCCAATTTTGGCAAAAGCCACAGCGAAAATTACAACCAACAGTAGCTATAGAAAATGACATACTTCCTGGTAAGAAATGGTATAGAGGTTTTTTTTCAATTGGATCTACGTTAGCAGCTATTACCTGGGCATAAACTAAAGTATTTAGAACGCCTTGAATATTCTGGCGGACTCCACAAAAACCAAATTGACCTAAAGCAATCTTACAATTATGAGCACAGAGATAGCACTGGGCTTCTTTTCCTTTTGCTTTATTGTAAAACATTGCTTCTTGCATCATTTTAATAAATCATTTAGTCGACCCATTCGACTTCGCTCAGGGTCGACACTGAGTATTACCGAAGTGTCGAACTAGCTCTAGCTAATAGGTAAAGAAGGTCAGACAATCTATTTAAATAAACTAAAATAGTTTTATTGCTCAAAAGTTTTTTTCTACCTAAACTAACAATTCTTCTCTCAAGTTTTCTAGTTATAGTCCTCGATATATCTAAGACACTGGAGACTGGATTAACGCCAGGAAGTTGAAAAGATCTTATTTTTAAACCCTTTTTACTCTCTAAATCCAAGATGAACTTATCAAGACAACTAATAAAGCTACTATCTATTCTTTTTTTTAACTTCTTTAAGCTCTTTACCTCAGTTACCACCTCGGAACCTAATATAAATAAATCTTTTTGAATTGATTCGACAATACCCTTTATTCTTTTGCCTTTAATCATACTCTTAGCCAGGCCAAGATAAGAAGATAACTCATCAAGAACTCCACAGGCTTCCATTCTCACATGATCCTTACTTACTGACTTTCCTTGATACAAAAAAGTCTTACCCTTATCACCTTTTTTTGTTACTATACTCATATCTGTTTCCTCTAATCGTATGCATTAAGCAAAAATTAAACCTAAAGCCTCCTGCCTACTCTTGGCATTACTTCTAAATACACCTCTTACCACAGAAGTAGTAGTTGATGCTCCTGGTTTATTTACTCCCCGCATAGACATACAAAGATGCTCAGCCTCAACCACCACCATAACACCTTTAGGTTTTAATTTCTTCATAATTACATCGGCAACTTCTGTAGTAAGCCGTTCTTGGACTTGAAGCCGTTTAGATAAAGTATCTACAACTCTAGCTATCTTGCTTAGCCCGGTTATCCTCTTATCAGGAAGATAGGCTACGTGAGCCTTACCAATAAAGGGAAGAAGATGATGTTCGCAAATAGAGTACAGTGGGATATTTTTTAGAAGAATAATCTCATCATGCTTCTGTTCCAGAATTACTTCAAGCTCTCTACTAGCATCCTTAAATTGTCCAGCAAGAATTTCTTCATACATCTCAGCAACCCTCTCAGGAGTTTTGGCAATATCTTTTATCTTTAAGTTAGCGCCTACTGCTTCTAAAACTAACCGAATTCCTTTCTCAATCTTTTTCTTATCCATATTTCCTCCTATTTTCCAATACAAAAATTACTAAAAATACTCT
>CAZWIR010000045.1:0-6446 GCA_964634315.1 uncultured Planctomycetia bacterium
GCATTAGCAGTTCCATGGCCAATCATTACTTTTAATGTCACTCCCTCTAAAAATTGCCATTCTTTAACTGTTTTTCTAATTGGTAACTCTGCAGTCCTTATACCTTCTGTACCTCTTACTGGCATAATTCGTAATTTCTTAAAAGGTACTTCCTCTCCAGTCACTATTTCATAAGCCGTTCTAATTGCTGCTTCCATTACCCCGCCAGTAGTGCCGAATATTAACGCAGCCCCACTACCAATGCCAAGAGGGTCGTCAAAACTTGAATCAGGAAGGTTAGGCAAATCAATCCCGCACTCTTTAATCATATTTGCTACCTCCCGAGTAGTCAAAGCATAGTCAACGTCTTTAAACCCAGAATCACTCATCTCGGGCCGTTCACATTCAAACTTTTTTGCTGAACATGGCATTAATGAAACGCTGACAATATCTTTGGGTTCAATGTTATTACGTTTAGCATACCAGGTTTTAACTACTGCCCCAAACATCTGCTGAGGAGACTTGCAAGTAGAAACATAGTCAAGCTTGTCAGGATAAAAATGTTCTATATATTTGACCCACCCCGGAGAGCAAGAAGTAAACTGAGGCAGTTTGACATCCTTATCCTTATCCACCAATGCTTTTTTGAGGCGTAAAAGCAATTCAGTGCCCTCCTCCATAACAGTCAAGTCAGCAGTAAAATTTGTATCAAAAACTTTGTCAAATCCTACCCTTTTAAGAGCTGTATTAAGTTTTTTTGTCACGCTTGTTCCCGCCGGCAAGCCAAATTCTTCTCCGATTGCCGCCCGAGGACTAGGAGCAGTTTGGATAATCACATGCTTTTTAGGATTATCAATTGCATCCCAAACATCCTGAGCTGGATCTTTAGCTTTCAAAGCACCGGTAGGGCATCTATTTATACACTGTCCACAGTTAATACAAACAACATCGTTAAGTGGTTTATCTAGATAAGTTTCAATTTTAGTTTTAGCGCCTCTATTTATTGCCTCAAGAACACCTACCTCTTGAAGATCAATACAAGTCCTTACGCAACGTCGACACAATACGCATTTATTCATGTCGCGCACAACGGCATAACTTGATTCATCTTTTTCGTATTTAGGACTTTCGATATGGCCGAATTTATATGATGTTACGCCATATTCTTTTGCCAATGACTGCAGCTCGCAATTATTATTCCTAGCACACGAATAACATTCTCCATAGTGATTTCGCAGTAACAATTGTATTATGTTATGTCGAGCCCGCCTGACTTTTGGAGAATATGTTTTTACTGTTATCGGCCTGGATATAGGATAAGAACAAGACGCTTGAAGAGCTAATTCCTCTTCTACTTCAACCACACATACTCTACATACACCGGCAAGACAAAGATCATCATGCTGGCAAAGTGTAGGAATTTTCACATTTACTGATTTTGCAGCTTCCAAAATAGTAGTGCCTTTAGGCACTCTAACCTCTATATCGTTAACTATTACATTCACCATCTCCCCTAAAGCATCTTTGCCTGCTTTGTTGATTTCCTGTTTTCTCTGGCTTATTGGGGCTCGTGAAGTACTTTGTGCAAAAGGTTTCTTTCTATCCATCGAACTTCTTCTCCTTCCTCTTACTTTTAGATAATGTATATTCCTTCGTAAAATTATTTACTATAGATACAAGTGCCTTCGAGCTTGACTGCCCCAAACCGCACTTCGACGCCAATTGCATTGTCTCTGCCAAAGAAAAAAGATCTTTTAAATAATTCTTGGTGCACTCTCCTTTCTTCAACAACTTTATCCCCTCCAGCAAAACAGGAATTCCTTCCCTACAAGGAGTACACTGCCCGCAGGACTCTTCTCCGAAAAACTTAAGAAAATTCTCCGCCACATCAAGCATTTTCCGTTTTTCATTAAATACAATAACTGACCCGCCTGTAGAAAGGTCTTCGTAAGCAAGTTTACGGTTAAACTCGGACGCCGGGACGCAAATACCGGAAGCGCCTCCTACTTGTACCGCTTTGGTATTAGCTGCTCCGGCTATTTTAAGAATATCTTTTATTGAAACTCCAAAAGCCACTTCATATACACCGGGTTTTTTACAATCTCCCGAAATACTGAGTACTTTCGAACCGGCTGATTTTTTCGTACCGATTTTTTTAAACCAATCAGCCCCTTTTTTTATAATGTGAACAACTGTAATGAAAGTCTCTACATTATTAACAATAGTCGGCCAGCCATTATAGCCTGTATTTACCGGAAAGGGTGGCCTGTTTCGAGGTTCACCGCGTTGACCTTCCATAGATTCAATAAGTGCTGTTTCCTCACCGCAGACATATGCACCAGAGCCAAGCTTGATATCTATGTCAAAATTAAACCCCTTTTTACCCATAATATTTTTACCAAGCACCCCATCTTTTCTCATCCGCTTAAGCTCTTTTTCAAAAAGGGACAAAAATGATCTGTATTCACCCCTGAGATAAAGAAAACCTTTTTCGGCACCAATGGCAAGAGCACCAATGATCATACCTTCGAAAACCAAACAAGTATATTCAGTTAAAAGAACCCTATCCTTAAAAGTACCTGGTTCTCCTTCATCAGCATTACATACTACATATTTTCTTTCTAAATCCGTCTCCGCAGCAAAACTCCATTTTAAACCTGTCGGGAAACCAGCACCGCCTCTTCCTCTTAAGTTTGACTCCTTAACCGTATTAAGTATACCTTTCTTGCCTAATCTCAAAGCCTGCTTTAACCCTGCATATGGCTCAATCTCGCTAAAAACCACCGGGCCATATCTCTCTATCCGCATTTTAGCTCCTTTATTATTTTATTAATCATTTTGGGGGTTACCTTGCCTATTAATCTATCGTCAACCATAATTGCCGGAGCCTCATCACACATGCCTATACAACTCGTTCCCTCTAGTGTAATCTTTTTATCCTTGGTGGTTTCGCCAACTTTAATTTTAAGTACTTTCTCAAATTCCTTTACGATCTTTTCACTTCCTGCTATTTCGCCAGAAATGCAATTGCTTATGCGTATCATATGCTTTCCCTTCTTTTCCACAGTTAAAAATGAATAAAATGTAATTACGGAATATACTTCAACAGGATGAATACCTAACTCGCCAGCTATTTTCTGCATATCTTTGTCGGATATATACCCTTTTTTGGCCTGCACCCCCTGCAAGATAGGCAGAAGTTGCGAACGAGTCTCATCACAAACAAAAATCTCTTTACCGTTTCTTATTATTATCTTTTTAGTAGCACATTCTTTTTCCATTTCTCTTTCTCCCTATTTATTCGCTAAAAAATATGAAAGCGTTTCAAGGTCTCTACAAAAGTCAACATTTTTTACTTTTACATTATTCGAAACATTTAAGCTTATGGGTGCAAAATTCATGATACATTCTATCCCGCATTTAATCATATCATCTGCCACGCCTTGAGCGTCATCGGCTGAAACGGTTATGATTCCTATTGAAATATTTTTGTTTTTAACAACTGAGGAAAGCTTTTCGGTAGAATATACTGGAACGCCTCTTATTTCTTTATCTATCTTTCTTGCGTCTTTATCTATAGCTGCTACAATTTCAAGCCCTCTTTTTTTAAAATTAGGATATGCCAAGATAGCAGATCCTAAATGGCCTACTCCCACAACAATAACATTCCACATTTTGCCCTTGCCAAGCACTTTTTTTAACGCTTTTTTCAACTCGTTGATATCGTAACCGGAACCACTTGTGCCAAAATTTCCAAAACACCTCAGGTCTCTCCTAATCTGCGAATCGCTCAGATTAAGCCTTTCACCTAATTCTGAAGAAGATATAGTACGAATATTCATATCTGCCAACTTAGTCAATTCTCTAAGATAAGCAAAAACGCGGGATATTGTGCCTTCTGATATTTTTCTGTTTCCACTACTCATTTTATTATCTTGTCCCAATATTCACAGACTTCGTGCTATTATTCACAAATACAATATGTCTATATTACATCTGCGTTTTTCCTGTGTCAAGAAAAACTTTAAAATTATTCCGAGATTTATTCCTTAAGTAATGTTATTGCTTTCTCAGCTACTTCTTGAGGAGTAATTTCCTGAAGACAGAGAAAACCCTTTATACAATTATGAGCTAGACACTTAGTGCAGCCAACATCTTTATGTAAGCAGATACTCCTCTTTCCTCGTGGCCCCCATCGCAATGGTGAAAGTCCAGGATTATCTCTTCCAAAAATAGAAATTAACGGAGTGTTAAAACTAGCAGCAATATGCACCGGACCGGAATCGTTAGAGATAAAAAGAGTCGCTTGTTTAAGTAATGCCCCTACCTCCGGAATACTTAAGCTTCCTCTTAAATCAATAACCCCACTACCGCCAACTAACTTTTCTCCAAACTCCCTCTCTTCTTGTGAGGTTATCACCACTATCTTAAAGTTCACCTTTTCTTTTAGCAATTCAACCACTCTTCGAAAACACTCCTGAGGCCAGCGCTTAGAAGGACAGGACGCTGAAGGATGAATAACAATGAATTTATCACCTTCACCTATCCCCTCACCCTTAAGTAACTGCTCTATTGTTCTCTTAGCTTCAGGTAAAATTGGGAAATAAGTTTCAGTGCTTTTAATCGGAATAGCTAATTCCCTTAAAAAATCCAAGGTGTATTCAAGCTCATGCTTTTTGCCCTTTTGCTTTGTATGTTTAAGACTTTTAGTCAGCAACTTACCTAGCTTTTTATCCCAGCCCACTCTCTCTGGTATTCCGGCTAAAAAAGTAAATAAATGAGTTCTGTTTGTCGGATGCAAAATAATAGCCAAATCGAATTTCTTCTTACGCAAAAAAAAGGAAAATTTAATTGAAGCCCAGAAGCTCTTGTCTTTCTCATACTTATCATAGATAATAACTTCATCTAAATCCGGATTCCCTTCTAGGACACCTCGAGTATAAGGTTGACAAAGAAAAGCAATGTGGGCTTTGGGGAAGTGGAGGCGTAAATTCTTAATCACCGGCGTAGAAAGTATAACATCGCCTAATCTATCGGTGCGAACTATTAAAATCTTATTTGGTTTTTGCATTTTTTAATATTTTATTTATAGCCTCGATAACCTCTTGAGGAGCTATTTTCATACACTCAATATCATGCTCACATTGTGCCATCTCACAAGGTGAGCAACCTAATTCCTCTCTTCGTAAGACTATCGAATGTTTTGAACGCGGGAATGATCTTTCATGACTAGTTGGACCAAAAAGGCAAACCACTGGCAAATCAAGATAATTTGCCATGTGAGTAATACTCGAGTCAACTCCTAGAAGCAAACTTGCATATTTTTTAAGAAGATAAAAAACATCATTTATATCTGTTTTACCCACCAAATCAATAACACACCTTTGCTTAAGTATATCTCGATAAAAGCCTCTATCCTGTTCCTGACCTAAGATAATAATATTCTGTTTATTTTGAAAAAATGAGACCACTTCTTTTAGGTGAGTATAAGGATACTGCTTTATGCTTGAAAGCGAGCTACAAGCAATAAATATAGCCCTTTTTGTTTCTAAGTAATTCCATTTATCTTTTTCACTATCTTGGAGAATAAAGCTACTTTTCTCAGAAGCTTCCTTGGGGGCAACTGCGCTTATTAGACTAAGATATTTATCCTCTATGTGAACTTTGTTAGAAAATCGGCGAATAAAAGGCGTTCTTTTTCTTATGCCCAAAGCAATTGGAAGAAAGGAGTTCTTTAAATCAGCAATCAAGTCATATTTGCCTCTTAAGTAAAGACAAAATTTTATTTTTGTTCCCAGCTTCCAGGATTTATCAAATAAAATGACTTCATCAATAAATGTATTGCGAATAAAGAAATCACGAGTCTTAGGCGAGGTAATAGCTGATATCTTTGCTTGAGGATAATTAGAGCGCAGCCTATCTAGGACTGGTAGCCCAATAATTGCATCCCCTAAATTAGTAGGAAAATTTATTATTATTCTTTTAACCATTATTCAATATATTTTTAACTTGAGAGTAGACTTGGCCAACAGTTAAATCTTTCAGGCAAACATTATCCTGACAATCAAGATTATAACAAGGTATCTGACAATCAACTTCTTTTCTAATTATCTTAACAGCTCTTCCACGCGGTGATGTAACCTCAGGCGAAGTAGGCCCAAAAATAACCAAAGTATCTACTCCTAAGGCCCCAGCTAAATGCGCTGGTCCGGAATCATTAGAAATAAAAAGTTCTAAATTTTGCATTAAGGCTCCTAGTTCTTTAAGGCTTGTCTTGCCGCAAAAATTAAAAGAGCTTTGACTCATCTTGGCTCTAACTTCTTCGATAACTGTTCGATCAGATTCTGCTCCAATAAAAATTATTGCCGCTTTAAAATCTTTAACCAAAGAATCCGCAAGATTTGCGAAGTAACTTATTGGCCAGCGTTTAAGTTCCCAATTAGCTGAAGGGTTCATTCCGATAAGAA
>CAZWIR010000046.1:0-6332 GCA_964634315.1 uncultured Planctomycetia bacterium
AATACCTGTTCAAACTCTTTTCTCTCCTTTAGAGCCTTCTGCTTAGAGTGGTAAAAAGAAACCAGGCTCTCGGCTAAGTTTAGCTTAACCTCTTTAGGATGTTTATCCCTTAACTGTTCAGGGTCAAGGTCACTAAGGAGTTTAATATACTCCCACATAACCTGATCAGAAATACTCATTATTTTACCAAACATAGACTTAGGCTCTTCGGTTACACCGATGTAATTGTTCAAAGACTTTGACATCTTATTTTTTCCATCCAAACCTACTAGAATAGGCATGGTAACAACTACCTGAGAAGGCTGTCCAAAAGTCTGCTGAAGATGCCGGCCAACAATTAGATTAAACTTCTGGTCAGTTCCGCCAAATTCAATATCAGCTTCCATCTTACAGGAATCATACCCTTGTATTAAGGGATAGATTATCTCTAAAACTGTTAATGGCTTACCTTCTTTTATTCTTTTTGAAAAATCATCACGCTCAAGTATTCTAGCTATAGTATAAGAAGACAACAAAGATAAAAATTTAGACAATCCCATTTTTTTATACCAAATGCTATTGTTAATTATCTTGGTCTTCTTTCTACTTAAAATTTTAAATACTTGTTGAGTATAGGTAGCAGCGTTAGCTTTGATTTCTTTATCAGTTAAAACCGGACGTAGAGCAGTTCTTTGTGAAGGATCTCCAATCTTGGCAGTAAAATCACCTATAATAAGGTAAACCTGATGGCCTAAATCCTGCAGTTTACGTAATTTCCTAAGCAATACTGTATGTCCGAGATGAATATCTTTTGCAGTAGGATCAAACCCAATCTTTAATTTAAGAGGTTTATTCTTCTCGAAAGAGTTCTCTAACTTAAGAGTTAATTCTTCCTCAGAAATTAAGTCAACTGAATTTTCCTTTATGAGTTCAAGATGTTGGGTTATCTTGCTCTTCATTTATTTTTGCTGAAAGACCGATTTTTGCTGAACCCTGATCAATTTTTATTACCTTAACCTTCATTTTCTCACCAGGTTTAAGGTTTTCCATAACTTCTTTTTCGATTTCTCCAGAAAAAACTAATCCCTCTAAATCCTTATCTATGCCTACAAACACTCCGAAATTAGTAACCTTAATTACTTCTCCCTCTACAACTCCTCCAATCGGAAACTTCTCGAGAATTCCAGGCCAAGGATCTTCATTTAACTGCTTTGTACCTAAAATAACCTTTTTGTTACTTCGATCTAAGCCTAAAATTTTCCACTCATAACCATGACCTCTTTTTAAAACTTCTTGGGCTCGAGTAAGTCTCTTAGTCCAAGAAATATCTTCGTTGTAAATTATTCCTTCTAAACCATTGGCAAGCTCTACATAAGCACAACCATCGCCGAAACCGCTAACTTTACCAGCAATTACGCTATCAATGGTTATTAATTTCTCTACATCTTCCCAAGGATCCTTTTCTAATTGCTTTACGCTCAAGGAGATTTTTCTTTCGGCAGAATCAACGCTAATTATCTTTGCCTCTACACTATCGCCAATAGCAAAGGAATCCTGCAAATTGATGAATCTTTTTGTCCAAGAAACTTCACTTATATGGACTAAACCTTCAATTCCCTTTTCTAGCTCTACGAATATTCCATAATTTTGGATATTAGTAATTCTTCCCTTTATCACGGTAGCTACTGGGAACTTATCATCTATTTCTTTCCAAGGATCAGGCGTAGTTTGTTTTAGGCCAAGAGAAATCTTACCTTTCTCCTTATCAAACCTTAAAATCATTATCTGTATATCATCTCCTACGGCAACGATTTCTGAAGGGTGTGTAATCTTCTTCCAGCTCATATCAGCTATATGAAGAAGCCCGTCTACTCCTCCTAAATCAATAAAGGCACCAAAGTTAGTAATACTCTTTACTCTTCCCTTTACTGTTTCCCCTTCTTTAAGCTCTTCCCAAATCTTCTTACGAGCAACTTCCCTTTCTGCCCTAACAGCATCTTTACGAGAAACAATAAAACTACCCTTAAGCTTATTCATTTTTATAATTTGGAATTTAAATGTCTTGTTCATTACCTCTTCGTCTTCCAGGTTTCTAAATGAAGAGAGGCTTTGAGGAAGAAATCCTTCAACTCCAAAAACATTTACTATGTATCCGCCTTTTACTTTGCGCAATACCATACCCTCTACCAAATCTCCTTCTTTAAAGCTATCAAGAAGAGTTAGCCATCCTTTTGCTTCTCTAGCTCTCTTAAAAGAAAGAACGACTTTTCCTTCTTCATCTTCAACATTTTCAACATAGACATCAATTTCTTTTAAGTTTTCTATGTCGACTCCTTTAAACTCGTCACGAAGAATCACTCCTTCAGACTTGTAACCGACATCGATTACAACCTCAGAAGGATTTACGACAATAACCTTTCCGGTTATAATCTCTCCCTCTTTTAATTCCTTAATCGAATCATAATAAGCTTGAGCCAGTTCTGAAGATACATTTTCCATTTTTCTCTAGTCCTCCTTAAAAAATTTTTACAATTATCTCTTAAATATCTATATTTGTCAATGGTAAACCTTTCTAAAGGCTCTTTATCTTGTCCATGACTTTTTGGGTAATATCTTCATAGCTATCACCCTCTTCTATAGTATCAACTCTAGCGAAAATAACCCTTATTTTGCCTTTGTTGAAAAAATTCACTTTTTCAGGGGCCTCTTTACCAGTTCCATAAACTCTTGCTGCTATTACAGGAACTTTAGCCTTCTTACAAAGAAAACCTACCCCATTATTAGCTGCTTCCAAGCTAACCCCACGTGTACCCTGAGGAAAGATAGCTAAAGGTTTGCTCTTAAGCACCTTAAGAGTTAAACGCACAGCTCCAATATCATTCTGCCCTCTCTTTAAAGGCAATAAACCTACACTTCTAAAATATAAACCAACTATTTTATTCTTAAATAACTCTTCTTTAGCAAGAAAACTTACCTTACGGGGAGAAAGAGCAGCCAAAAGAGGTGGATCTAAATTGCTTAAGTGATTTCCCGCTAAGATAAAAGGTCCCTTTTTGGGAACATTTTCCCTGCCTCTTACTTCAATTTTGTAAGAAAGCCTTATATAACAATAAGCTAAAGTAGTCGATATTCTATAAAGCATAAACCTTTTTCTTGCCTAAAGCAACAAACTCTTCAGCTTCTTTTTTGCTCTTACTTTCAGCATAAACTCTTACAATTGGCTCTGTTCCGGATTTTCTAAACATAAGCCAACAATCTTTAGCTATTAGCTTTATCCCATCAAGAGTATTTACTCTTTCAATTTTCTTACCACAAAGCGAAGTTGGTAATTTCATATCTGATAAACTCTTTTTTATGCTTTTTACCGGAATAGATGTGCGACTATAGTAATAGCGGCCATATTCCTTATAGAAATTAGCTAAAAGGGTATTAAACTTTTTACCTTCATAAGCCATCATCTCTAAAAGAATTAAAAATGCCGCTGAGCCATCTCGCTCAGGAATATAGCCTTTAAAGCCAATCCCTCCGGCTTCTTCTCCACCAATACAAACTAAATTATCCTCAAACAAATTAGATATATACTTAAATCCTATCGGAGTCTCATAACAAGCCACTCCTAGGCAAAGAGCCACCTTATCAATTACATTACTACCGACAACCGTCTTAGCAATTCCACCTTTAGCCTTTCTATTCTTAATCATGTGAATAGCTAGAAGAGGTAAAATGACCTGAGCATTTATATAATTGCCTTTACCATCAACCATAGCAATCCTATCAGCATCACCATCTAAAACTATCGCTAAGTCATACTTTCCTTTTTTCATCGTAGCTATAAGCTCTCCTAAGCTACTAACTATTGGCTCAGGACGAATTCCACCAAAAGAAGGATTATTTTCATTATGTAAGTAATCTATTTTAATGTTGCTGCGGCCTAAAATTCTCTCAACAAAATTATCTCCGGAACCATACATTACATCTACTAAGACTTTTAACTTTAGCTTTTTTATACTTTTTATGTTTATAAACTTTTTTAAAAAATCCATATAATCAGCAGTTAAATCTTTTACGACTAACAAATTTTTCTTCTTAGCTAAGACTATATCCATAGACTTAAGCTTAGATTTACCCAAAAGACTCTCCACCCGATTAGTAAGAGACTTATCAGCAGAAGCACCTAAAGGAGTCTTGATCTTTAAACCATTGAACTTGGCCGGATTATGCGATGCCGTGATAATAACGCCTAAATCGTACTTTTTATTTTGGCACTGAAGACTTACTACCGGAGTAGGTACATCTCTGTTGGATAAGGTAACTTTTATTTTATTAGCTGCTAAAACGCAACCAACGGTTCTGGCAAATTCTTTAGATAAAAACCTGCGATCATAGCCGATAACAACTCTCTTACTCTTAGTCTTTTTATTCTCTTTCAAATAATCAGCGATTGCTTGAGAAACAATCTTTACATTTTCAAAAGTAAACTCTTCAGCTATAATTGCTCTCCATCCATCTGTGCCAAACTTGATCATTGATTACCTCCACTATTAATAAAGATTATGTTCTTGTATATAATCTTCTACTTCTTTTTTAACTAAACCTTTTATCGAAGACCTATTTTTTACTAATTCTCGTATTTGGGACGAAGACAACTCTATTTGTCGAATATCTATTGTCGAATAAGTACTTTTTTTATCTAAAGGATACTCCTTACGATTAGCAACTACTACTTTTACTTCTTTCTCAATATCTTCATGGCTCTTCCAAGAAGAAAATCCATTAGCTAAATCTGAGCCGATAATGAGATAAAAATCATCTTGGGGATACCTTTTCTTTAACTCCCGAATAGTATCAATAGTAAAAGAGGTGCCACTTCTTTCTATCTCTAAACTAAGAACTTGAAAAGATTGATTGTCTGAAGTTGCTAACTCTGTCATCTCTAGCCTAATCTTCCCACTAACACTCCCAGTCTCTTTATGGGGAGATGTGTTTGTCGGAATAAAAAAAACCTTATCTAGCTTTAGAGCATCTAAAATATCTTGAGCTATGATAAGATGGCCTGTATGGGGTGGATTAAATGCTCCTCCAAGTATTCCGATTCTCATCCTTACTTCCTTATCTGGCCTGTTCCGGTAACTACATACTTATATGTAGTTAACTCTTCTAACCCCATTGGCCCTCGAGCATGAAGCTTATCAGTAGAAATACCAATTTCTGCTCCCAACCCAAATTGATGGCCATCACTAAAACGGGTAGAAATATTGCTAAAACAACAGGCAGAATCCACCTCTCTTACAAACTTATCAGCATTACTAAAATTTTTAGTAAGGATACTATCAGTATGATGTGACCCATAGAGGTTAATATGATTAATTGCTTCTTGAGGAGAGGCTACAATTTTTACTGAAACAACCAAATCAAGATACTCTGTGGTCCAATCCTTATTATTTGCCTTTTTTATTCCCGGCAATAATTTTACTGCTTTTAAGTCTCCTCGTATCTCGACGCCGTATTTATCAAATTCCTTCTTCAAATGAGGTAAAAACTTCTTTGCTGACGATTGATGAATAAGAATAGTTTCAACAGCATTACAGACCGAGGGCCTTTGAACCTTAGCATTTACACAAATCTTTAAAGCTTGTTTTAAATCAAACTTCATATCTACATAGATATGACATATTCCTTTATAGTGCTTAATTACCGGTATCCGTGAGATATCAGCAACTTTCCTTATCAAGGCTTCTCCTCCCCGAGGGATAACTAGATCTATATAGTCTTGGGCCTTTAGGAGTTCGTTTACTATTTTATGGTCTGTTTTATCAACCACAAAGAATACCGGAAAGTTAATACCACTCTTTCTCAAGGCTCCTTCTAATACTTTTCCTATAGCCTTATTAGACTTTATGGCATTACCGCCCCCTCTTAATATTCCAATATTAGATGTCTTAAACAATAGGCCGACACAATCACTGGTAACATTCGGTCTAGCTTCATAAACGATTAGAACAACCCCGATAGGAACTCTGATCCTTTTAACTACCATTCCGTTAGGTCTCTTTTTTGTTGATATGATTTTCCCAACAGGATCGGTTAAATTTGCTACTGCCTTTAAGGACGCACTCATTTCCTTCAAACGTTTATCATTTAAGGAAAGTCGATCAATAAAACTCATTTTTAGATTCTTCTTAGTAGCTTCTGCAATATCTTTTTTGTTTTCGCGTAAAATAAAGTTCTTTTCTTTTAATATAGCTTTAGCCATATTTTTAAGAGCCTTGTTCTTCTCGGCAATAGTTAGCTTTGCTAGCTTATAACTAGCAGCTTTAGCCTCTTTTACTAATTTTTGAACGTAATTACTCATA
>CAZWIR010000047.1:0-6330 GCA_964634315.1 uncultured Planctomycetia bacterium
CGCAGCACTAGCCTTATAAATTTGCTCAGCTAACTTATGTGAAGCTTGAGTAAGCTCATCTAATGCTTTTTGGACATCATCTTTACTAGGGTCTGATTTTTTAAGTATTTCCTTTAAAATGTCTAATTTTTCTTGGATTTTCTTCTTCTCATCATCTGATACCTTGTCTCCGAAATCTTTTAAAGATTTCTCAGTTGCATAAACTGCTGTATCAGCCTTATTTTTTAATTCAACTGATTCTTTTTTCTTCTTATCGTCTTCAGCAAACTTCTCTGACTCTTTAACCATTTTTTCAATCTCTTCCTCAGACAACTTATCCGGTGCAGTTATCTGTATTGACTGCTCCTTTCCGGTTCCCTTATCTTTTGCGTGCACATGGACTATGCCGTTAGCATCAATATCAAAGGTAACTTCAATCTGAGGCAAACCACGGGGAGCTGCTGGTATACCAACTAAATCAAATCTTCCCAATTCAGTATTATCAGCTGACATTTGTCGCTCACCCTGCAAAACTCTAATCGTCACTGCCGGCTGATTATCCTCTGCGGTTGAGAAAACTTGACTCTTCTTAGTAGGAATAGTTGTATTTCTATCAATAAGCTTGGTAAATACTCCTCCTAGAGTCTCAATACCTAGCGAGAGAGGCGTAACATCAAGGAGAAGAACGTCTTTCGTATCTCCGGTAATTATCGATGCCTGAACTGCTGCACCCATTGAAACACACTCCATCGGGTCTATGCCACGTTCAATCTTTTTACCAACATAATTCTCAACAAACTTCTGAACAATCGGCATACGAGTAGGCCCGCCAACCATAATAACCTTATCAATGTCAGAAGCTGAAAGCTTAGAATCACTCATAGCGCTCTCTATTGGAGACTTACACTTACTAACTATCGGTGTAACTAATTCCTCTACTTTAGCCCGGTTTATTGACATCGTAAGATGCTTAGGCCCTGTGGAATCAGCAGTTATAAACGGTAAGTTAATATCTGTAGTCACAGTACTGGAAAGCTCGATTTTTGCCTTCTCTGCTGCTTCACGTAACCTTTGCATTGCCATTTTGTCATTTCTTAAATCTATTCCGTTTTGTTTCTTGAAATCCTCAGCGATAAAATCGATTAAAAAATTATCCATATCGGTTCCGCCAAGATTGGTATCACCATGGGTTGCCAGAACTTTAAAACCGCCTTCAGCCCACATCTCCATTATAGTAACATCTAAGGTACCTCCACCAAAGTCAAATACCATGATTTTCATCTCTTTGCCGATTTTATTTAATCCGTAGGCTAAGCAAGCTGCTGTAGGCTCATTGATAATTCTTAAGACATTTAAACCGGCAATCGCACCAGCATCCTTAGTTGCCTGTCTTTGGTTATCATTAAAGTAAGCTGGTACAGTAATTACCGCCTCTTTCACTGTATCGCCAAGATAGCTTTCGGCATCAGCTTTTATCTTCTGTAAAATAAATGCTGAGATCTGCTGAGGGGTATATTCATTTCCATAAATATTAAATTTAAAATCTGTTCCAATTTTTCTTTTAGCAGCCAAAACAGTGCCTTCGGGATTAACCGCAGCTTGTCTCTTTGCCGGCTCACCAACTAACTTTTGACCATCTTTCGTAAAAGCAACTACTGACGGAAAAGCTTTGCCGCTAGCAACTCCTGCACCTTCAGCTGAAGGGATAATTTGCGGTCGTCCACCTTCCATTACTGCTGCTGATGAATTTGACGTCCCTAAATCAATTCCGATAACTTTTGCCATTTTTCTACCTCCTAATGAGCGCACGACTTATGGAATAACAATGGACATAAGTCGTTTGCGCGAATTATCCCGACGAGCGTTACAAAATTATCGTAGAGAATTTTGTAACATCTTCGCGAGTCGGGATCTATTATTCCTCTAAATTATCTACACCTTTCTCTTTAACTACTTCACTCTCCTTACTTTCTTCTTTCTCTTTATTCTCAATATCCTGCTTATTTTCCTCCTGCTTCTTTTCTTTTTCTTGTTTATTTTGTTCCTCTTCTTTTTTCTCCATTTCACTTACTTCTTGTTTTACCTTTATAACTTTCACCCTTGCCGGCCTTATAATTCGTCCGCTTAAAAGATAGCCTGACTGTAACTCTTCAGTAATTGCCCCCTCATCATCTCCCTCTATTACTTCAACAGCTTCATGCTGATGGGGATCAAACTTCTCTCCTACAGACTTTATCCGACTTAAACCCTTAGTCTCAAGCAAGCTGTGCAGCTGTTTTGAGATCATATCTACGCCTTGATGCAAAAGAGAATAATCCTTCTTCTGCTCAGCTGATTTTATGCCTCTCTCGAAATTGTCCAGAATACCTAAAAGCTCCATAATAAGACCTTGATTGGCATATTTAACAAAATCAGCCTTTTCTTTAAATGATCTCTTCTTATAATTGTCAAACTCAGCCTGAAGTCTGACATACTTATCCAAAAGCTCAGCGTAATCTTGCTTTTCCTTAGCTTGTTTGCTCGGCTTACTTTTCTCTTTCTTCTTCATATTCTCCTGATTACTTTATACAAAATCTTCAACGGTCTCTTTAAACCTACTCTTTACTGAGCGCAGACATGAAGTAGCACGATTATAATCCATTCGCATCGGGCCTAGGAGCGCAAAAGCAAAAGAAAGATTCTTCTCACGAAGGCCAGACACAACTAATGAACAACTAGAAATCTCTTCAAACCCAATATCGTCACCAATTAGTATTCGGATTCTATCATCAATACAGTCAAAAAGTAAACTTTGTAATACATCCATCTTTACCTCAAGAGCATAGAATATATCCTTAAGCCTGTTAATATCCTCAAACTCTGGCTGTTCTAGCATAAATCGCATTCCCCGAAAAGATACCTTCACATCCCTGCCGGAGACTGCCATTAAAGAAGTATATCCACTGAGTTGGACTAAAGTATCTAGGGTGTGGTTAACGACTTCTTCTATATTTGGCGCCGGCATATTGTAAAGGCCTAGGCTTACTGAGGACTCGCAAGGTTCATCCTGACTATCGAAATTTTCAACATAGCATCTAAAACCATTTTGAGTAGGAACTCTTCCTGATGAGGTATATATATGCGAAAGAAACCCCTGCCTCTCCAGTGAAACCATAATATTCCTTATCGTAGCAGAAGAACAAGGTAGGTGGTATTTTTTACATATATAGGCAGAGCTTATCGGCTTTGATTCGTCAATATAACTATCAATAATTAAACCTAAAATCTCTCTTTCCCTATCTCTTATATCTGCTGGTCTAGTCATGATTAAACCTTCTTTTAGCACTCTTTAGCTCAGAGTGCTAAATATATTAGCATAGTGCTATTCTTGCGTCAAGCGAAACTATTTTTATTTTACTCGAACTCTGGCTCTTGTTTTACCTTTCTGCGTTGGCTCTTCCACTTATGTTTCTCTTTATCCAACTGCCTTGCGAGAGCTGAAAAAGCTTTATTTATCGCCAGAGATGAGTCTCTAGCTTTTTCATCAGCCACCAGAACCTTGGAAGTAGGCAAATAAAGGTGTGATCGACAGAAAAACTGATTTTTATGAGGATTCTTTTCAATATGAATTGATATATGAATCGGGTCGTTTCGGCGGAATATTTGAATTCGCCGTTTCATCTTTTTAAAGTTATGCTCAAGAACATTGTCTATAAACGCACTTTTTTTCAAATATTTAAATGACACATCTGCTCTCATTTTTACACCACCTTTGTTTCTAACCCTTGCTTCTTTATATAGGCCAGCTTATCTTTCCCTGCTCTTATCTTAAATATAGCACATTTTTCTTGATATTCAACGTCTAGAACCTCACACTTATCATGAAGGAAGGAGGAAATATCCATCCGGCTAAACGGCACTTCCACTGTCGCCTCAACCATATCCTTAAAAATCTGACTCTGGATTTCTTGTTTTAAATTTTCTAAGCCTTCAGATTTAAGGGCTGAGACAAAAATACTTTCCGGATACTTTTCTTTTAGGCCCTCAAGTTTGTAATCAGGTATTGTATCAATCTTATTAAAAATCACAATAGTAGGCTTATCGTTTAGCTTAAGACTTTTTAAAGTCTCCTCTACTGAATCTTTTATCTTTTCAATCTCGCTATTGCCGGAATCAATAACATGTAAAATAACCTCAGCGTAATTTAATTCTTCTAATGTAGCTTTAAAAGCGTCAATCAACTTTAAAGGTAATTTATAAATAAAGCCCACAGTATCTGATAAAACTATTTTTAGATTTTGGCCTAAGCTAAGTGTGCGAGTTACCGTATCAAGGGTAGTAAAAAGAATTGACGAGGTCTTCTGATGATCTCCGGATAAGGTATTAAAAAGGGTGCTCTTGCCTGCATTGGTATAGCCTACCAACGAACAGGTATTAACTCCTTGTTTCTCTCTTTTTTTACGCTGGGTCGCTCGATAATTAACTATCTGTTTTAAATCTTTTTTTAGATATCCTATGTGGTCGGTTATTCTTCTTTTATCAATTTCTAACTTCTTCTCACCCGGTCCACGAGTTCCAATGCCACCGCCTAAACGCGATAAGGCTATCCCCTTACCTCTAAGCCGAGGCAAGAGATACTCTAATTGAGCAAGCTCAACCTGAAGAATACCTTCTTGAGTCTGAGCATGCCGGGCAAATATATCCAATATCAGCTGAGTTCGATCAATTGTCTTAACACCGAGAATATCCTCTAAGTTACGCTGGTGAGCAAAATGAAGATTACTATTAAAAATAACCACACTGGCCTTTATCTCGACAACTTTTGCAGCGATTTCCTCAACTTTACCTTTACCGATATATAGGGCCGGGTTTATCTTGCCGAGATTAAAACTGATTACCTCTAAAGCCTCTACCCCAGCTGAAGCTACCAAGCTCTTAAATTCCTGGCCTAAAGCCTCCTGACTCCAGGTTTCCTCAGCTGTCTTACTCACTACTAATAAAGCTTTTTCTTTTTTCTCAGTTTGATGCATGCTCTTAGCCATGACTTCTCCTTAAAATTGCATCTGCTATCTGCTCACTGTTTAATTGATCTACGTCTATCCACTGAATACGCTTATCCTTTTTAAACCAAGTAACCTGTCGCTTAGCAAAGTTACGGGTATTTTTCTTTATGTTTTCTTTAGATTCTTCTTGGCTTAAATCGCCATTTAAAAATTTCTCAATATCGCTTATACCGAGTATCTTTTTGGCCGTAATGCTTAATTTAATAGATAATAAATCTCTAACTTCATTCACAGCCCCTTGATCAAACATTTCATCAGTTCGCTTATTTATTTGCTGATAAAGATTTTTGCGTTTAAGTTTTAATCCGAAAATCTCAATTGGTAATTCACCCCAAAGGCCTTTTGCTTCTTTCTTTTTCTCAGATAAAGTCTTACCGCTTAAATAGTAAACTTCTAAGGCCCGGATTATTCTCCTTAAATCATTAGACGATATTTTTTTTGCACTCTCTGGGTCCACTGCTTCTAATTTACGATACAAATACTGATTGCCATGAGCTTGGGCGGTCTCAGCCAGCTTATTCCTTAAATTATCATCTTTACCCGGACCCTCGAATATACCATCTAAAATCGCCTTTAAATAAAGACCACTGCCTCCGCAAACAACGACAGGGATATCTTTACTGGATAAATCTCTTATTACTCGCGAGGCCGAAGAAAAGTAATCAAATACACTATAGCTATCGCGCGCTAAAACCATACCAATGAAGTGATGCTTCACCTCTTTTAGCATATCAGCCGAAGGCTTTGAGGTTATGATTTTTAATTCTTCATACACCTGCATTGCGTCAGCTGAAATAATTTCCCCACCAAGCTTACGAGCCAATAAAAAACTGGCTGCAGTCTTTCCAGTGGCTGTAGGTCCAACAATAAAAATAATTTTACTCATTATTTATTTAAGGATAAATTCGGGCAGGGTATCCCTGATTAAGTAATTCAGACCAGACTTTTTGAGCATCGTAACGATTCTTGAATCTGCCAACCCGCACTTTATAAAGAATATAGCTGCCTTTTTTTTCTTTGACGATATATGGGGAATAATCCTCTTTTAACTCTTCAACTAATAAAAGAGCATTTTTCCTTATGCTAAAAGCACCCACCTGTATGGTGAAAAAATCTCCCAAAGCCTCTAAAACTTTTACGAATTTCATCTCACTAGCTTTAGGATACTTTGATTTTATCCGCCTTATATACTTTGACCTTTCATCCCACTTTCCTTGGCGGCTTGTAATCTGAGCTAATCTCAATAACACTACAGGCATAAAATCTCCTGAAGGAGATCTTTGCTCTATCTCAAGGTAAAGTTCTTTTG
>CAZWIR010000048.1:0-6304 GCA_964634315.1 uncultured Planctomycetia bacterium
CTTTAAAGAAATTAACATTAAGAGCAGATTATCATTTTATTTGGCTTACAGAAAGTAAAGATAAATGGTATATGGGTTCAGGCCCAACTCAGGAAGAAGGTTCTATTTTCGGATATTTAGCACGGCCAACCAATGGAGAGGATGATTTAGCTCAGGAATTAGATTTAATCGTTAATTATGCAGTTAATCCACAGTGCAATATAGTACTTTCATATAGTCATATCTTTGGCAAAAATGTCATAGAAAAAATATATCCAGGAAATGATGATGCTGATTATGTTTCTATGGAGATGCAATTAAAATTTTAGAAAAGGAGATAACAAATGGAAAAGATAAAAAAGGAAAGTCCAAAGAGTAAGCTGACAGTTAAATATATATTGCGTTGGTTTTCTCCGCGTTGGTTTATCTTTATAATGGGTACGGGAGCTTTAGCTAATATTTTTCAATTACTTGCAGGTAAATCCACAGGGGCTTTACACAATTTAGCAGGATTTTTTTTGATAATTGCTTTGATAACATTTCCAGTGGTATTCTTTTTTATGGTATTTAGATTTTTTGTTGGTTTAGATTGTATTTCGAAGGAATGGAGACATTCAAGTTTAATCCAATTTTATTCAACTATTTCTATTGCGGCAGCAATATGCGCAACAGGTTTATTGAATATTCCCATATCGTTTATCCCGAATAGCACAGCCTATGTTTTAGCTGTTGTTTTTTGGTGGATAGCTTGTCTTGTTGGAATATTTTTTATTTTCTTTACACCTTATAAGGTTATAACTAGTAATCATGCTGAACCGCGTAGGGCATTAGGTTTTTGGTTTCTTCCGCCAGTGGGTCTTTTTGTTTTGGTATTTGCTGGTAATTTCTTGGCTATGCATATGAAAAATATAGATTATTTGCGGGGGATTTTGCTTTTTAATGCTTTTGTTTTAGGGCTTGCAATCCCTGTTACTGTTATAATTTATACGATTTTTATGTTTCGCGGGTTTTTTTATAATTTTCCTCGAAAGGACGTTGCCCCTAGTTTTATGATAGGAGTGGCGCCTGTGGGAGTTTCTATTATAGCTATCAACACAATTGTACCGGTAATCAAAAAAGCTGGTATATCTATAATAGACTTAACTATTCTTTCATCATTGGTTAAGATTGTATCATTACTACTTTGGGGATTTGGGCTATGGTGGCTTATTGTTGCAACTGCGGTTATTTTCACTTATTTTGTAAAACAGGGCGTTCCAGTAACTTTAGGTTATTGGGCATTTATATTTCCCCCTGCAGCATATGTCATTGCATCTTTAATCATTGCTAAGGCATTAAATTTGATATTTATAAAAGATATTGCGATTGTTTTAGCAGCATTGCTTGTTGTGGCTTGGATTATAAATTTAACCTTAACAGTTAAAGGAATAATAGATAGAACAATTTTTGATGTTTCACCTACATTTAAGGGAGATATTCCCTATCTTTAATATAAAATTAGGAGGTTAATTATGACCACACAATTAATTTTTGTAAAAGGAAAAGAATTTATAAAAAAGATTTTATCCGGGGAAAGATCTTTTTCAGGAATAGAATTAGAAGAAGGCTTTGATTTGTGTGGCGATGATAGTTTTGACGAATTGCAGGAATATCTTAAAAAATGTGACCTTAAGGAGAATCCGATAAATATTAAAGGATCTAAATTAAGGCATTTAGATGCTGATGGGTTGTATTTGCCATTTGTGCGGGCGAATGGTGTGAATCTAAAGCACGCAGCGTTAATGGGGGCAAATTTGGAAAATGCCCAATTGGAAATGTCAGATTTGCGTTATGCAAGGTTATCCAGAGTTAAACTAACTAATGCAGATTTAAGGAATGCTGATTTGAGATTAGCGGATTTGAATTTAGCTTCTTTAATTGGAGCAAATTTAAATGAAGCGGATTTTGAGGCTGCTGATTTAGAATATACAAATATGAAGAGTGCAGATTTAAAAGGTGTGAAGAATTTACAATGGGCACGATTTTTAAAGACAGTAAATTTTCAGTTTGCTAAAATAACTGATAAAGAAAAAGAAATTATTCGTCAAGCGTTATGGTCCCAAGAGAGCAAAAAGAGAAGATTATTTGGCGGCAGCGGGTAAAGCAATTTTTATTTACTAAAAAACCAGGTTTATGTTTAGCAACTTTAGAAGGAGGATTTGGCATGGAAGAAGGGTTTTTGTTTAAGGCGGAAAGTCAAAAATCGATCAATGATTTTATTGACAGTTTAAAAAGAAATGCAGCACAATTTAATTATTATGTTCGACATGTTTTTAATAAAAGAGAAGAATATGAAAAAAATGGTGTGAAAGTTGATGATCACTTTCAGGCTTTTCAAGTTATGGTCTGTGCATTTAATTACAAAGGATTGCAAAAGAACATTGAGCGTTTAGCGGTTTTATTGCCTCCAAAACAAATAGCAGTTTATTCCAAAAATGGAGCTACAATAATAGCTTATTTGCCGTTTAGCGAAGAATTTATAAGGAAGGTTTTACCTGGAGATGAAGAGTTTGCAATAAATCAAAGCAAGGCTTGTCAAAGGATAGTAAAATTAATAAAAGCGTCTGTTTAGGCTATCTGGGCGTTAACAAAAAGGGAGTTTGGTACATGTTCAAGGCAATTAATAATATTGCAGAAGAATTTAAAAAGTCATGGAAGCAGTATGTTTTTCAAAGTTTTTTAGCTACTATTGTTATTTTTGTGGTTTTTTTAGGCTTAAAGTTGGAGCACCCTTTAATAACTGTTTCTATAGGCGCAACTGCTTTTATTATTTTTGCTATGCCGAGGAATATCACTGCTAACCCCAGAAATGTTATTGGTGGGCATGCAGCTGGAGTAATTGTGGGATGTCTACTTTTATTAATTTCCCATAATACATTTTTATCTTCTATTTTTATTTATTCTTTTGCGGTAGGTGCTTCTATTTTTATGATGGTAACTTTAAATATAGAGCATCCTCCGGCTTCAGCTACGGCTTTAGGAATTGTGATGAATGGTTTTTCTTTAAAGGCGGGTGTTATTTTCTTTATGAGTATTGTAGTATTGTTAGTAATCCAACGTTATCTTAAGCGATTTTTAAAATGTTTGGTTTATAAACAAAATATTTGATTTTACACTAAAGGAGAGAGGTAATGATTAAAAAGACAACACAGGTAGAGATTGCAATCTCTAGTGGTAAGGGCGGAACCGGGAAAACTTTTATAGCTACTAATTTAGCAAGAGTACTATCTAAGAAATATAATAAAATTTGCTATTTAGATTGTGATGTAGAAGAGCCTAACGGGCATTTGTTTCTTAAGCCCGTTATTAACAAGGAAAAAGATGTTGCTTTGATTGCTCCTGTAGAAGTAGATAAAGAAAAGTGTATTTCTTGCGGTAAATGCGTGGAGGCTTGTAAATATAATGCTATAGCAATGGTTAACAAGCAAGTACTCATATTTAAAGAATTATGTCATGTATGTGGTGGGTGCAAAATCGTTTGCCCTAAAGACGCAATTATTGAAAAAGAAAGAAAAATTGGTGTTTTGAAACAGGGTTTAAGTGGCAATATGGAGGTATATTATGCATTGTTAAATACAGCTGAAGGAGGGATGTCACCACGGTTGGTAAAAGAAGTAAAAAAATGTGCCGGAGAAGGAATTAATATTTTAGATTCGTCTCCAGGGACAAGCTGTCCTGTAGTAGAAACAGTTAAGGATGTCAATTTATGTATTTTGGTTACCGATCCTACTCCTTTTGGTGTAAACGATTTGAAACTTTCTGTAGATATGGCTAGGGAAGTAGGGCAAGAGCCGGTGATAGTGGTGAATCGAGCCGAATATAAAGATACGGCTTTGAAGGAATATTGTTTAAAAGAACAGTTGGATATTATTGGAGAAATTCCTGATGAGCGTAGAATAGCTGAGAGCTATTCTCGAGGTGAAATGGCAGTAGATAAGTTTCCTGAAATAAAAAAATTATTTGAAGCCCTAGCTGACAAGATATTGATTTTAGCTCAAGGAGAAAAAAAGATACCGAAAATAGTAAAAAAGGAGAAATTATCTGATAAAAAAGTTCCTGAAAAAGCTAAAAAATATGGCGCTCCTAGAGCTAAGAAACCTAGAGAATTAGTGGTTATTAGTGGCAAAGGAGGAACCGGTAAAACTTCTTTGATGGCATGTTTTGCTGCTTTGGCAAAAGCCAGTGTAATCTTTGATTGTGATGTGGATGCAGCCGATTTACATTTGGTTTTATCACCTCAAATAATAATGCAAGGTTTATTCAGCGGTGGGGTAGAGGCAGTTATAGATGAAACTGCGTGTGTCCAATGCGGAAAATGTAAAGAAGCCTGTAGATTTTCTGCCATTAACGAATTTCAAGAAAAAAATAAAAAGAAATATGTAATTGATAAGATTGCTTGTGAAGGATGTGGTGTATGTGAGTTAGTATGTGAGTATGGTGCTGTAAGAACTAAATCGGCTGTTAATGGTGAATGGTATATGTCTGATACTCGGCATGGTCCGATGAGCCATGCTAAATTAGGGGTAGCCCAGGAGAATTCCGGTAGATTGGTTACTTTAGTCCGCGAAAAAGGAGCCTTGCTTGCTGAGAAAAATGAGAGAAATAAAGCTCTAATGGACGGAGCTCCCGGAACAGGATGTCCGGTGATATCTTCTATTACAGGAGCTGATTATGCTTTGGTAGTTACTGAGCCCACTGTATCAGGTATTCATGATTTAGAAAGAATATTACAGGTGATTAATCATTTTAGAGTTAAATCGGGCGTAGTAGTAAACAAGTATGATTTAAATAAAGATATGACACAGAAGATAAAGGAGCTAGTAGGAAAATACGGTTCGGAATTTGTAGGGATAATACCTTATGGCCGAGAAGTCACAGAAGCACAGATGCGAAAGCTTTCTGTAGTCGAATATACAAATAATGCTTTGACCGAAAGTATAAAGGGAATTTGGGAAAAGGTAAAAAAGTATTGAAGCAAAAGGTAAAAAATAAATCTTTATTGCTAAAAAAACTTTGGAAAGTGGCATTAAGACTTTCAATATTACCTGAGATGTGTGCATTGTTAGGGAAATAGTGTTGTATAAAATTATATAATTGGTTTTGATATTATGAAAAGAATAGAAATGAGAAAGGCAGGAAAGGCAGCATCAAATATTTTAGTGAAGTTGCGCAAGGTAATTAAAGAAGGAATTACGGGATTAGATATAAATGCTTTTGCAGAAGGGTTTATTGATAGGTATTATCCGGGATTTAATTTATCATCCAAAGGGTATAACGGTTTTCCAGCTTCTTTGTGTGTTTCAATAAATGAAGGTATTATTCATGGTATTCCTTCTCAACGGGTGATCAAGAATGGCGATTTAGTAAAAGTAGATATTGTGGTAGATTATAAAGGTTGGTTTGCGGATACGGCGGCAACTTATATAGTAGGAAAAATATCCTTGGCTGAGAAAAAGTTGGTACTTACAACTAGAAAAGCTTTATACGAAGCGATAAAAGCGTCAAAGCCGGGTAATACTACTGGAGATTTAGGATATATTGTTCAAAATTGTATTGAGAAAGAAGGTTTTTCAGTTATGAAAAAGTTTTGTGGCCATGGGATAGGTCGAGAAATGCATACTGAACCAGCTGTTCCTAATTTTGGTAAAAGGGGAGAGGGCCAGATTTTAAAAGAAGGAATGGCAATAGCAATAGAACCTATGGCATTTATGGGAAAATTCGATATAGAAATTGCCGCTGATGGCTGGACAATCAAGTCAAAAGACAATTCCATGACTGCCCATTTTGAACATACTGTTTTAATAACTAACAATAAACCTTTAATAATTACGAATTAATATGATTATAGTAGGGAAACCGATATTTTTCGGATTTGGTTTTTTTATTTGCTTGTAAATATAATTCTAAAGATTTAAAATAATAAGGAGGTTAAGTATGCCATGGATTGATAAAGATGTATGCGTTGGTTGCGGAATATGCGTAGAGAAATGTCCGGTAGATGCAATTTCTATGGAAGATGAGAAGGCAATGATAAAGATGGATGAGTGTATCCATTGCGGTACTTGTCATAGCGTATGTTCACAGGAGGCTGTAAGGCACGATAGTGAGAAAATACCAGAAAATATAAAGGCTAACGTGGAAATGACAAAGAGATTTATGGAGCTTTGTGCGAAGCATCTTGGAGGTATTAAAGAGAAAAATAAATGCTTGCAACGGATGATAAAACATTACAATAAAGAGAAACTCGTTGCGGAAAAAACATTGGAAGAACTCGAAAAACTGAGTA
>CAZWIR010000049.1:0-2786 GCA_964634315.1 uncultured Planctomycetia bacterium
TTTGAGGTCATTTTTGACGTAAACCCCAGCCTCTTAAAAAGAAAGACTAATAAAATTTTTAAAACAATCCAAAAGAGCTTTCGGGAAGAACCTCAAGACTCGTTACGCCTAAACCCTCGCTTTACTTTTGATAACTTCATTGAGGGCGCTTCTAACCGCATGGCTCATGCGGCCTCTTTGGCTGTTGCTAATGCTCCTGGTAAATCTTATAACCCTCTTTTTATTTATGGAGGAGTGGGGTTAGGAAAAACTCACCTTATGCAGGCTATCGCTCAGCAAAGTCTTTCTCGAGGTCAAGGGGTAAAAGTAAAATATACTTCTTCGGAAAAATTTACCAATGAACTTATCTTTTCTATTCGTAATCGCTCCACTGAAAAGTTCCGTCAAAAGTATAGAGAAATTGACGTCCTCTTAATTGATGACATCCAATTTCTCGCTGGTAAAGAGGCTGCTCAAGAAGAGTTTTTCCATACTTTTAATGTCTTATACGACTACCACAAACAAATTGTTGTCTCCTCAGACAAACCACCAAAAGAAATTGCCAAACTTGAAGAAAGACTGGTTTCTCGTTTTAATTGGGGCTTGGTAGTAGACATCCAGCTTCCTGATTTTGAAACTAGGGTAGCAATTTTACAGAAAAAGTTAGAAAAGGACCCAATCAAGATAGACTCTGATGTTATCCATTTTATTGCCGAAAACATTACTACCAATATTCGGGAATTAGAGGGTGCTTTGGTTAGAATTATTGCTTACTCGCTTATAGAAAATAAACCAATTAGCCTGGAGTTAGCTAAAGACATTTTAAAAGACACGGTAAAGGAAATCTATCGGAGGATAACTCCTGATACCATTTTGTCAAAAGTTAGTGACCACTTTTCCATATCCAAAGAGGAGTTAAAAAAGAAGAAAAGAAATAAAACTTTAGTTATGCCTCGTCAAGTAGCAATGTACTTAATCCGGGAGCTAACCGACATGTCTTTACCCGAAATCGGCAGTTTTTTTGGAGCTAAGCACCACACAACCGTTCTCTATGCTTGTAAGAAAATTCGCGAAGACTTAAAAAAGAATTCTAAGCTGAAATTAATCGTTAACACCCTTACACAGGAAATTAAGAACTTATAAAGATTTTTTATGAATAAAATGTTTGTTTTTATCTTTAGTTTTGGTACAATAATCACCTCTTAACAGAATTCACAAGATATACTACTAGTACTACTATGAAATTTATTATTAATAAAGATATATTAGTAGAGAACCTCCAAAAGGTTTTAGGACCTACAACAACTAAGCAAAACTTCCCTATGCTAAATAGTGTTCTAATAACCACTACAAGAAATAATTTAAAACTCACAACCACTGATTTAGATATAAGTATAATATCCTCACAGGAGCTTGATAAAATAGAAGCTGGTGAGGTAGCTATTCCGATGAAGAAATTTTTCTCTATCATTCGGGAGTTACCACCAGAAAAGATAACTATCGAAAAAGTTAAAAATAACCTCTTAATAAGGTGTGAAAAAATTGAATTTAAAGTGAGTATATTAAATGCTGAGGAGTTTCCTAAAATCCAAGAGAAAGGAGGAGTCTCTTTAATAAAGGTAGACCCTCAAGAGTTGGAAGAGATGATTAAGTTAACTTCTTTTTGTGTCGGGCACGAAGACTCTAATTATGTATTAGGAGGTATTCTCTTTGAGATAGACCAGAGCAAGATAAAATTAGTTTCCACTGATGGGAAGAGGCTCTCATTTTCCCAAAAAAAGTTACCACCAAAACAACCAGAGCTAACCTCAAAAATATCTTTTATCCTCCCAATAAAAGCAGTAAACGAATTACAAAAACTAATAAAAGAAAAGATAGGGGAAGCCTACTTATCTGTCGAAGAAAACAGAGTTAGTTTTGATTTTAAAGACACTCATTTTATTGCCCGGCCGATAGAAGGGGAGTTTCCTGACTATTCCCAGTATATTCCCAAGGAGGGGAAAGATAAACTTGTGGTTAATCGGAAAAAACTACTTTTTGCTTTAAAAAGAGCCAGTCTTCTTGCAACAACCGATCACCAAGGAGTAAAAGTAGAACTAAAAAAAGATCACTTAAACATTTACAAAAATACACCCCAGTTAGGAGAGGTCCGGGAAACAGTAGATGCTTGTTATAGTGGGGCCCACTTAGAGATAGGGTTTAATCCTAATTATTTAATAGATGCCCTAAAGAATTTAGGTGGTGAAGAAGTGTGTATTGATTTTTTTGGTGCTGATAAACCGGCAGTATTGAGAAAAGAGGGATATATATATCTTCTTCTTCCAATGAAAGCGTAATTAACTATGGCTACACACATAAAAAATTTAGTCGATAAGTTTTTAGCTAAAAAGAAAGAGGAGTTTAAAGATCAAGAAAAAATCCATCAAATAGTTAGTAAGTTCATGAATCCAGCAACTCAGGAGGGTATTTACTTTAAAGGTATTTTTAAAAAAGAGGTTGTGTTTAAATCAACATCTTCAAGTTTTAGTTATAACTTCAGGTTAAAAAAGGATAAGATACTTGAAGGGATTAAAGAAGTGTTCCCACAGATCAAAAACATAAGGATAGAGATAGAGTAAAGATGGCTAAAAATCAAAAATACGACGCTACAACTATTCAAGTTTTAGGGGGAATCGAAGCCGTAAGAAAGCGCCCGGCAATGTATATCGGAGATACTTCAGTAAGAGGGTTGCATCACTTAGTTTACGAAGTGGTTGATAATTCCATTGATGAGGCCTCGGGAGGATACTGTGACAAAATAGGAGTTA
>CAZWIR010000049.1:2886-4748 GCA_964634315.1 uncultured Planctomycetia bacterium
GGTAAGGCTAAGACCAAGATGAAGACGATTGGTAAGGCAAAGACTACTGGGACTAAAATTACTTTTAAACCTGACGGAGATATTTTCTCAGTTAATGAGTTTTCTTTTGATATTCTTTCTCAAAGATTAAGGGAGCTAGCTTTCCTAAACAAGACCATAGAAATAACTCTTAATAGCGAAAAGACAGATAAGAAAGCTGTTTTTAAGTTCAAGGGAGGTATTGTTTCCTTTGTTGAATATCTTAATCGGAATAAAGATCCTCTACATAAAAAGATAATCTATTTTCAAAAAGAAAAAGATGGTGTAGCAGTTGAGGGGGCAATCCAATATAACGACGCCTATAAAGAGACTATTTATTCTTTCGCTAACAATATTAATACTATTGAAGGAGGAACTCACCTTAGTGGTTTTAAGACTGCTCTTACCAGGGCCCTTAATCAGTACGCTAAAGGAAAAAATCTTTTGAAGAATTTAAATAGTATGTCTGGGGATGATGCTCGAGAAGGAGTTTGCGCGGTGATAAGCGTGAAAATACCTAATCCACAATTTGAGGGACAGACCAAAACAAAACTCGGTAATTCCGAAGTAGATGGTTTGGTTAACTCGATTGCTTTTGAGGCATTGAGCACGTTTTTTGAAGAAACTCCTTCGGTAGCTAATAAAATAGTTCAAAAGGCAGTCTTAGCAACTCAGGCTCGAGAAGCTGCCCGAAAAGCTCGAGAGTTGACTCGAAGAAAAGGAGCTTTAGATGGGGCTAACTTGCCGGGAAAGCTTGCTGATTGTTCAGAGAAGAACCCTGAGTTTTGTGAGGTCTATATAGTTGAAGGAGAATCTGCCGGGGGTTCAGCAAAACAGGCACGAGACAGAACTTTCCAAGCAATTCTACCAATAAAAGGAAAGATATTAAATGTCGAGAAAGCTCGTCTAGATAAAGTTTTAAGTAGCGAAGAAGTCCGAACAATTATTTCAGCCTTAGGGACTGGAGTCGGCAATGATTTTGATTCTTCCAAACTTCGCTATAATAAGGTAATTATTATGGCTGATGCTGATGTTGACGGTTCTCACATTAGAACTCTAATTTTAACTCTTTTTTATCGGCACATGCTTCCCTTGATAGAGGGAGGCCATATTTATATTGCTCAACCGCCACTTTATCGAATCAAAAAGAAGAGCTGGGAAGAATATATACACACTGAAAAAGAGATGAACGAAATCATTCTTTCTTTGGGAGCTAAATCAGCAAAGCTTCAGAAAGCCAAAAAGAGCGGTAAGGTTTTTACTCAAAAAGAACTAGAAAAAATTATTCAGAATATTATTGCGATTGAACAATTGGAATTATCTCTAGAGCGAAAAGGGGTTCCTTTTAAACAATACGTAAAGGCAATTGACCAGAAGAAAAAGAAATACCCGGCACACAAAATATCCGTGCATCAAAAACCAGTCTTTCTTTTTAAGGAGGGCCAGCTGGCATCTTTCGGAGAGATAGAGGAGCTAGATCATGTAGAAATTTACGAATCTCACCAGATAGGCAAGATTGACGAAAGCTTTGCTAAGATCGGGATCTCCTTAGAGAATTACCTACCCCAAGAAAAAGACTTATTTATTGTTAGCAGTGAAGATGGCGAGGAAGTAAGCTGTAATAATTTAAAGACAGTATTATCCGAAGTGCGTAAGATAGCTACCAAAGGAATGAATGTCCAGCGCTACAAAGGGCTAGGAGAGATGAACCCCGAACAGCTATGGGAAAGCACTATGGATCCTCAAAAACGAACCTTAATGAAGGTGGTTTTAGAAGACACCGTAGCAGCTGATAGTATTTTTACTATTTTAATGGGTGGGCAGGCTGAACCGAGAAGAGAATT
>CAZWIR010000049.1:4848-6230 GCA_964634315.1 uncultured Planctomycetia bacterium
CGGATTGTAGGTGAAACTCTGGGTAAGTATCATCCTCATGGCGACATTGCAATATACGATGCTTTAGTAAGAATAGCCCAGAGTTTTTCTTTGCGCTACCCCTTAATAAATGGACAAGGGAATTTTGGTTCTATTGATGGAGATCCACCAGCAGCCATGCGTTATTCTGAGGCTCGGATGTCTCGGATAACTGAGTATATTCTTCGAGATATTGAAAAAAAGACAGTTAATTTTTTCCCTAATTTTGACAACTCTTTAACCGAACCGGAAGTATTACCGTCAGTGCTACCGAATATGTTGTTAAATGGTGCAAGCGGCATTGCTGTCGGTATGGCAACTAATATTCCACCGCATAATTTAGGAGAGGTTTGTGATGCCTTAGCTTATTTAATTGACAACCCTAAAGCATCAGTAAAAGATCTTCACAAATATGTTAAGGGCCCGGATTTTCCTACTGGTGGAATAATTTGTGGAAGAAGTACTATCTTAGAGATGTACAAAGGGGGCAGAGGCAAACTTAAGGTCAGGGCCAAAGCAACAATTGAGCGAGAAAAAAACAAGAGCCAAATTATTGTTACTGAAATTCCTTATCAGTTAAACAAGACTACTCTTATGGAGCAAATAGCAAAGATCATTACCGATAAAAGAGTAGAAGGAATTTCTGATCTTCGCGATGAATCGGATAAAGATGGCATAAGAATTGTTTTAGAGCTTAAGCGTGATGCTCAAGCTGATATAATTTTAAATCGTCTTTATAAGCACACTAGCATGGAAACAACCTTCGGAGCTATCTTTTTATGCTTAGTAAAGCGTAAGCCTCAAACCTTGAGTTTAAAAGAGATGCTTTTCCACCATATTTATTTTCGTAAAGAAGTTATTATACGGAGAACTAAATTTGAGCTTGAAAAGGCAGAAAGAAGAGCTCATATTTTAGAAGGTTTAAAAATTGCTTTAAAATTTCTCGATAAAGTAATTGAGATAATCAAAAAATCCAAGAGTCCTCAAGACGCTAAGCTAGCTCTAATCAAGAAGTTTAAGCTTACTGATATTCAGACTCAAGCAATTTTAGAGATGCAATTGCAAAGACTTTGCGCTTTGGAGAGAAAAAAAGTAGAACAAGAATATTTAGAACTCCTAAAACAAATAGAGATTTTAAAGGGCATACTTGGTTCAGAGAAGAAGCAAGAGGTTTTGATTAAGGAAGAATTAAAAGAGATAAAAGAGAAATTTGCTGACCCTCGGCGTACAGAAATCGTAGCTCAACAAGAAGAGATAGAAGTCGAAGATTTGATTGTTGAAGAGGATATGGTTGTCAGCATAACAGGTACAGGCTATATTAAGAGAATGCCTTTAACTACTTACCGCCAACAAAAAAGAGGTGG
>CAZWIR010000050.1:0-2699 GCA_964634315.1 uncultured Planctomycetia bacterium
ACAATACCATCCATCAACTCTTTTACTGAAACGATTTCCTTAACCCTTGACACATTTGTTCCAGCAAAGACAACAGCACTATCTAAATCTCCGATTGAGGCATTACACAATGCTTTAGCTATGCAATAAGGAGCAGCCTCAGGATCACAAGTTATAAGACACTTGTATAAACACTTAATCGGGTCTTTTTCTCCCTGAATCATTTTTTTAACAAAAGCAGTTTTTATCGCTCTTCCCGGTAAGCCAACAGGGCTGTCGATAATAACCACATCTTCATCGCTAGCCCTTAAGTATAGTCCCTTAAACTCCTCAGCTACAGAGCATTCTTTGGTGGCAACGAATCGAGTTGCTATTTGCACTCCTTTAGCACCTAATTTAAAAAATCTAGCAACATCTCCTCCATCAAATATACCTCCAGCTGCTATGACAGGTATAATTACTTTAAATTTCTCTTCATACTCTTTAACTAGTTTCAGAACATCTACTACTAAATTTTCCAAACTATTCTTTTTAGGCGGCTTTAAGTCTTCGGACTTAAAACCTAAATGCCCTCCGGCTAAAGGACCCTCCACTACAAAAGCATCAGGAAAACGTTCATAACGTCTGTTCCAAGTTCTAATTACAATACTGGCGGCTTTTGCAGATGAGACAATTGGAATTAATTTTATTGAAGATCCTTTAACAAACTCCGGCAGCCTCAAAGGTAATCCTGCCCCTGAAATAATAAAGTCAGCTTTTTCTTTTGCGGTAACCTGCGCTAACTCTTTATAATTAGTCAGGGCTACCATTATATTTACCCCAATAACTCCTGAAGTTAATGTTTTAGCTTTACGAATTTCAGCTCCTAAGGCTTCCCTTGAAGCTTTTAGGTAATCTGTTTCATTTTCCGGAGTACCATAAGCAAGGCCGACGCTAGCAATAGTCCCGGCACCACCACAATTAGCAACTGCGCTAGCTAAAGAGGCTGTAGATACCTTAACCCCCATGCCGCCTTGGATAATTGGTATTTTTATCTCTAAATCTCCAATGACAAGCGGCTTCAGTTTATTACTCATATGGTATGTTGATAGGCTATTTTGCTTTTAAAATCTTCTTGGCTAAATCAGCCATCAAGTCAAATCCCCGCTCATAGCCGGGAAATGAGTGAGCTTCTAAAGCATAGATCTTTTTGTAATCCTTGGAAAAAATGACATCTACTCCGGTATAATTGAATTTAAGCTCTCTGGCAACTTTTCGAGCTAAAGATTTAACCTGATTTAATTTAGCAGCAGATATATATTGGGAAAGTTTTCTTTTTTGCACAATCTGGCCTCCTTGTGACCAATTAGTCACTAAAGATACAGCCGGCGTAGACCGAGCATAATAGTAAGACACATGTCCATAAACACAGTAAACTCGAAAGTCAGATCTCCTGCCCTTATATATCGGAGGGTCAATAGCTTCTTCAAAAATAAATCCTCGAGATAGTAGAATCTTTAGAAACTTATCCTTATCCTTATCCTTAATATCATGAAACCGCCAATGATAATCATAAGGGTGACTAACGATTTCTCCTTTCTGGAATAAAAAATTTGTAATCATCAGATCACTGCTAAGATAGGTAATACCTTTACCCATAGCACCAAACCTTGGTTTCACATACAATGATATACCCCGTTCAATAATTCGATGAAGGCCTTTTAGGCTTTTTACCTTAAAACTTTTTGGGGTAGGAATATTATGATGCCGAAAAAAATCTTTAGTTTCTTGCTTATCCCGATCAAGAATTGACTTATCAGGAGGATTAACATATTCGATCTTCTTATCGTGGTATTTTTTTCCTATAATCTTCTCTACTTTTTCAAAATACTTTCGAAATTTCCGGCCAAAAGAATTATCTCCATAAACTTTTGAGTCATTTTGATATACTTCGATATTCTTATCCCAATACTTATAAGGAAAAAATAAAAGTATATTTACAACCGGAGTAGAAACTTCAGGAAAATTACCTTTAAATATATCCTTGTAGCTAAGAATATGAGCGCTCAAAGCCTCACTCTTGGGATTCTCAATGATTTTGGCAAAAGCATTAAAAGAAAGGTCAAGAGTACGCCCCTTAGTTCTTCGATCTCCAACAATTAAAAGAGTTTTTTCCATAACAATCAATATTTATCAGGGTCAACAACAGCTTTAGCAATGGCTCTTGGGAGCTTTTTCAATGGGGTAGATGCTATTTTTAGCAAAATCGGTAATACTTGTTTTGAATATTGCCGAGAGCTAGAAATTGGCACCAACTTAGGATACCCGTATATGCTAACACATTTTATGCCGTTTACCCTATAAACCGGTTGGCTAGGCAAGGAAGGCCGACAAGGTTCAATCGGGTTCGGATAGTCCACAGAAAGATCCAAAACTACCGCGCCTCTGTTAAGGAGAGAAAACATATCCTTTGTAATCAGATATTCTTTTTTCTCTCTTTTTTCTTTAGGCCACTGAATTCCGTTAACCACGATATCTTTACCCTTAATAAAATGTTTTATCTGAGAATATTCTTGTTTCCTTAAAATTTTAACCTTAGCTCCTAGGCTAAAAGCGACTTTCAAAGCCCCGGAAGCAATAGCACCATACCCTAGAACTAATATATTGCAATCACTGGGACACTTCTCGGCAAGATAAAACGCATAAATCATACCTTGTTCACCGGAAATACCGGTACACTG
>CAZWIR010000050.1:2799-4081 GCA_964634315.1 uncultured Planctomycetia bacterium
AATCATCAATATATATGCCATTTCCTAGGCCTTTCTCGACAAAAACCTGACATCCGGCTTCAACCACCTTGCTAATCTCTCTTGGCAAAAGAATAGCTCTGCGTTCCAGAGTTTCGGCACCTTTTTCCTTAGCTATTCCAATACTCATTGTTTTATTAACCATTTTTTTGCTTGTTCCAGTCTTTTTCTGAAGTTAAATATTCTATCATTATTACCGGAGAACACAAGCAAGATCTTCTCAGCTGGCTTTAAACTCTACTCAACAAACATCTTTCTGGTCTTTAAGCATACTCTTACCAACAGAGAACAGGAACTAATTGATGTCAATATTCCAAACCACAGCGCTAAACCAAAGGTTTGTAAGATTTCATTTTTCTTCCGATTATTTTATATAATATATTAAATTACAATTAAAAGCACCTTTGCTTGGCTTTTTTCTTACACTGACTAGCATCAGCGCCACACTTATAACATATTTCATTTTTTAAATATTGACCGCTAAAAAAATCCTTAACATTTTCAAGGGTAGTGTTAGCAATATTGGTTAAGGCCTCTTTAGTAAAAAAACCCTGATGAGAAGTAATAAGAACGTTGGGAAATGTTAAAAGACGTGCCAATAAATCGTCACTAATCACTTTTAAAGAAAAATCTTCAAAAAAGTACTCGCTTTCTTCCTCGTAAACATCAAGGCCAGCAGAGCCGATTTTTCCGGTTTTTAAGCTTTTTATTAAGGCCGTAGTTTCAATAAGTTTCCCTCGGCCGGTATTGATAATCATAACACCCGGTTTCATCTGATCTATACTCTGATCATTAATTAAATGATAGGTCTCTTTGGTTAAGGGACAATGTAAGGATATAATATCTGACTTAATGTATAATTCATTAAGGCTAGCGTACTCAAAACCCATTTCAGCAGCTAAAGCCTTATCGGGATATCGATCATAAACAATAATCTTCATGCCAAAGCCTTTTAAGATTGATATTAAACACTTACCAATTCTTCCACTGCCGATAACCCCAACCGTTTTACCATGCATATCAAAACCTAATAGCCCGTCAATGGAAAAATTACCATCGCGTGTCCTAAGATAAGCTTTATGAGTTTTCCGGTTTAAAGCCAGCATTAAAGCTATTGCGTGCTCAGCTACCGCATAAGGTGAATATTGAGGGACTCTGACAACATGAACCTTATTATAAACCGATTTGAGGTCAACATTATTATAGCCGGCGCTACGAAGAGCAATCAATCCAACTTTATCCTGCACTAATCGCTCAATAACTT
>CAZWIR010000050.1:4181-6207 GCA_964634315.1 uncultured Planctomycetia bacterium
ATCTCTTATTATTCCAGCCACTTTTTTATTTCCTCGGCTGAAGGAATTTTTCCTGATGTTTTTACTTCGCCATCTATAACCAGAGCCGGCGTCAACATAACGCCATAATCTGTTATTTTACCCATATCCTCTACTTTAATAACTTCTAGGTCTAGACCAACTTCTTTAACGGCTGCTTGTGCATTTTCATAAAGCATTTTACACTTAGCGCAACCCATACCAAGAATTTCGATTTTCATTTCAATCCTCCTGTAATTACACCAAAAATAATTCCACTAATTGTTGCCATTATGACTACTAAGCTAACATAGACTACGGTTTTCTTTGTTCCGATAACTCCCCTTATGATAAGCATATTTGGCAAGCTCAACGCCGGTCCGGCTAAAAGAAGCGCCAAGGCCGGGCCTTTGCCCATACCTGCCCCAATCAAACCTTGTAAAATCGGGATTTCTGTAAGCGTCGCAAAGTACATGAATGCGCCTACTATTGAAGCAAAGAAGTTAGCCAAAAATGAATTACCACCAACAGCTCTTGCAATTATCTCTGATGGAATTAGCCCCTCTTGACCTGGTCTTCCAAGCAAAAGCCCAGCAACTAATACACCAGCAAAAAGCAACGGCATTATCTGCTTTGCAAATGTCCACGAAGCCGATGTCCAATTGCTAACTTCATCTTTCTTAAACCACCGGATAAGCATAATGATTATCAAAACAATAAACCCCAGCGAAATATACCATTTGATAGAGTAAATCAAAGCCCATAAACCTGTATTTTCTTCTGGCCTTGTCCAATTAGCAAATACTAAAAAACCAACCATAAAAGCAAAATATAGCCCGTTTTGTAAAAGAGATCGGCTTTCTTTCTTATCACCTATTACCAAATCACCAGTCGCCTGGCGCGCTCTCTCTTCTTTGATAAATATAACATGCATCAAGAGCCCTATGACAACACTAAAAACAATCGCTCCAATAGCTCTGGCTAGACCTAACTGCCACCCTAAAATGCGAGCGGTCATTATAACTGCTAACACGTTAATCGCCGGCCCGGAATAAAGGAAGGCTGTGGCCGGACCAAGCCCTGCCCCTCGTTTATATATCCCTGAGAATAAAGGAAGCACCGTGCAGGAACACACTGCCAATATTGTCCCAGAAATAGATGCTACGCTATAAGCAAGGAACTTATTGGCTTTGGCACCAAAATATTTAATAACTGCAGACTGGCTTATGAATACCGAAATTGCCCCAGCAATAAAAAATGCTGGAATTAAGCATAGTAAAACGTGTTCCCGGGCATACCACCTTACCAAAGCAAGAGCTTCAAAAATCGGATTTCTAAAAGGTAACAGCTCTACCGGTAAATAAAAGCAGGCTAGGAAAACTGCAACCATAAACAAAAATTTATTTTTTTCTTTCATTGTAATACCAAACATGTAATCAGCAGTGTCTAAACCTTTAATTGAGTCTTATCGACAAGCTCAGCTAAAAAATTACCCCTGCTCAATCACACCTAGTTCGTTTTTAATAAAACACTAACGACTGATAACTTCAAGCATTTTAGGGTGGATCTTACTGTTTGAAGCCACAACAAAAGATTTTTCCAACGGAATCGCTTTAGCGTCTCTTCCGGTCACTTTTCCTCCGGCCTCTTCAACAATTAGCTTACCAGCGGCAAAATCCCAAGCATTTAGCTCAAATTCCCAAAAACCTGCAGCTCGACCACAACCAACATAGCACAAATCCAAAGCAGCCGAACCAAACCTCCTTATACCGAGTATTTCCTTTTGAAGAAATTGTTTTACATCCTCCAGATTCTCAATCATAGCAGCACCTCGATCATAATAAAAACCGGTAATAAGAATTGCCTGTTTTAATTCACTTGCCGAATTAACGCTAATTTTTTGACCATTTAAAAATGAACCTTTGCCTTTTTGAGCGCTAAATAGCTCATTCCGCATAACATCATAGACTACTCCAACTATGGCTTCCCCATCCTTTGCTAATGCTATTGATACAGAAAAAAACGGTAT
>CAZWIR010000051.1:0-6178 GCA_964634315.1 uncultured Planctomycetia bacterium
GTAAGGGATGAACGGGGAATAAAAATGTCAAAGTCTTTAGGTAACGTAATTGACCCCTTGGAAATCATTGATAAATTTGGCGCTGATGCCTTAAGGTTTTCTTTAATGCTTCTGGCTGCTAGTGGTTCGGATGTTTATTTAAACCAAGAGAAGTTTTTGGTTGGGAGAAATTTTTCCAATAAAATTTGGAATGCTACTCGATTCATTCTCTTAAAAGTCAAGGAGAGTGATCTCAAAGTAGAAGACCTTAATCTTGAAAATCTTGATCCGGTTGATAATTGGGTACTACTTGAGTTAAATAATACTATTGAAGGTCTATCGGAGAAGTTAGACGCTTATGCGCTGAATGAAGCAACTAAAAAAATATATGAATTTTTCTGGCATGTGTTTTGTGATTGGTATATAGAAATTGTTAAGGATAATTTTAACCTTAGCAAAGCAAAAGTATTAATCTACACCCTACTTAATTCAATAAAGCTCCTACATCCGGTAATGCCATTTATAACTGAAGAAATTTTTTCTATAATTAAAGAAAATACTAATCTTTCTTTGGATCAGACTATCGTAACAGCAACTTGGCCGCAAAAATATAAGCTTAAGGCCGGAGGAGAAGAAGTTGTAGATATTATTGATACAATACGAAGCTTACGTAATATAAAAGCTGATTTAGGCTTAGGCCAGAAAAAGATAAAATTAGAGGTACTTTTGAGTCATCAGGAAACCAAGAAGTTTTGGCAAGAAAATATTGCCTGGATAAAACGCCTTACCCTTAGTGAGTCAATAAGTTTTGTTGATAGATTAGAAAGAGTACTTTACCAAAGCAAAAACTTAGCCTTAAATCTAAATATAGAGTCAGCTGATTTAAGCACTTTTCTTAGTTCTTTAAACAAAAAGATTAATAATTTAGAAGGTGTTCTAAAAAATACTTCTAAAAAATTGGAAAATGAAAAGTTTCTCCAGCGGGCTTCATCCGATATTGTTGATAAAGAAAAAAAGAAGTTTGAGGATATTTCAGTAAATTTTATACGCTTAAAAGGATTAAAGGATGTATTTAAGTAAACATATCCAATCTCTAGTGCGGAGTGCCTTAGAAGAAGACGGTTGTAAAAAAGACGTAACAACTGTTCTGGCTATTTCTTCAAAACTTAAGGCAAGCGGAATAATCGTTGCTCAAGAAAAGGGAGTACTTTCAGGAATTGATATAGCCGAGGCTGTATTCAAGCAGCTTAATAAAAAAATAAAATTTAAAGCCTTCAAGAAGGATGGTAGTGTTTTTAAAAAAGGTGACAAAATTGCTCTTATTCAAGGAAATTTACAAACAATCCTTACTGGTGAACGAGTAGCTTTAAATTTTTTATCTTTACTCTCAGGAGTTACTAGCTTAACCAAAAAGTTTGTTGAAAAGGTTAAGGGTACCAAAATTAAGATTAAGGATACTCGCAAAACAATACCTAATTTACGAATTTTAGAAAAGTATGCTGTAAGAGTAGGCAAAGGGACTAATCATCGTTTCTCTTTAAGCGACGGTATTATCGTTAAAGATAATCACCTAAAGGCTGCCGGTTATTTGCATCAAGGATGTTTGAATAAGCAGCGTTTTGCTAGCTTAATAGCTAGCTTAAGAAAGAAAAGTTCCTTTAAAATAGAAATTGAAGTAGAAAGCCTGGGAGAATTGAAGGAAGTGCTTAAGTATAAACCTGATATAATTATGCTTGATAATTTTTCGGTGAAGAGCCTAAAACAAGCTGTGAGTTTTTGCAATAAATATTATCCGAAGATCAAGCTTGAAGCATCAGGCGGAGTAAACTTAAAAAACGTAAAAGCTGTAGCTAGCAGTGGCGTAGATTACATTTCAATAGGCATGATTACTGACTCTCCGGAAGTAATCGATTTTTCATTAGAAATTAAGTGAGACTTAATAAATTTAAACTCACTAGTAAATTTAAGCCTACCGGCGATCAACCTCAAGCTATTAAAAAGTTAATTACCGGAATAGAAAAGGGGCAAAGTTTTCAAACTCTCCTTGGCGTTACCGGATCAGGAAAAACATTTAGTTTAGCTTGTGCGATTGAAAAGATCAACCGGCCAGTTTTAGTTATTTCACATAATAAAACCTTAGCTAGTCAGCTCTATGCTGAGTTTAAAGAGTTCTTTCCGCAAAATTGCGTTGAATACTTTGTAAGCTACTACGATTACTATCAACCGGAAAGCTACATTCCTCAAACTGACACCTATATTGAAAAAGATTCTTCAATAAACGAAAAACTAGATCGACTTCGCTTATCAACAACCAGTTCCTTAGCTAGCCGCCAAGATGTTATTGTGGTGGCCTCCGTATCATGCATTTACAACCTTGGTGCGCCAGAGAATTATCAAAACTTGACTCTTTCTTTAGCCGTTGGCGAAAATATCCCCCAGAAGATTTTTCTCGAGCGTTTAATTAGCTTACAATATCAAAGAAATAACCTCGACTTCAAGAGAGGAACATTTCGAGTTAAGGGTGATACTCTGGATATTTTTCCGGCTTATAAGGAGTCAGGAATAAGAATAGAGTTTTTTGGCGACAGTGTAGAGAAAATCTACGAGTTCCAACCAATCAGTGGCAAAAGAATCTCACGATTAGAGAGAGTAAGTATTTATCCTGCTAAACATTTTATTATCGCTAAGGATAAAATAGATAAAGCTGTGGTAACCATTAAGTCAGAATTAGAGGATAGATTATCACTTCTAAATAAGCAAGGCAAACTCCTAGAAGCCCAGCGCCTTAACCAACGCACTCGTTTTGATATCGAAATGTTAGCTGAATGCGGTTACTGTCATGGGGTTGAGAACTACTCCCGACATCTTAGCCAAAGAACTCCTGGCTCACGCCCTTATTGCCTTCTTGATTATTTTCCCAGTTCTTTTTTTACGATAATTGATGAAAGTCATGTTTCTATTCCTCAAATACGCGGTATGTACAATGGAGATAAGGCTCGTAAAGGAACTTTAGTTGAACACGGGTTTAGACTACCTTCTTGCCTAGATAATCGTCCTTTAAGATTTGATGAGTTTATGCCTCTTAACAAGGAGATTGTATTTGTTTCGGCAACCCCCGGAGAATTTGAAATTAATTCCTCCAAGGGTAGGGTAATTGAGCAGGTTATCCGCCCGACTGGCTTGCCTGATCCAGAGATTACCGTCAAGTCTACTAAAAATCAAATTGATGACTTAATTCAAGAAATTAAAAGACGGACTGAAAAGAATGAGCGTACTCTGGTTATTACTCTTACCAAGCGAATGTCAGAAGAGCTAAGTAACTATTTGAAACAGGAAGGGATTAAAGTTACTTATCTTCACTCCGAAATAGATACTCTTGAGAGAATAAGGATTCTAAAGGATTTTAGGTTGAAAAAGTTCGATGCTCTTATTGGCATTAATCTCCTTCGTGAAGGCTTAGATTTGCCCGAAGTATCTTTAGTAGCAATTCTTGATGCTGACAAGGAAGGGTTCCTACGTTCATCAACCGCTTTAATCCAGATCGCCGGCAGATGTGCTCGCAATATAAACGGAGAGGTTTATATGTATGCTGATACTGTAACTAAGTCAATGGAAAAAGCTATCCTTGAGAGTCGACGTCGACGAAAGATCCAGTTGGAACATAACATTAGGTATAAAATAACCCCTCAAAGCATTCAAAAGACTATTAGAGAGGGGTTAGAGATTTACTTAAAAGAAGAAGATAACCTTAGTAAGCGCTTAGAATTAGGCGGTGAAGAAATCCAACTTCATCAAGTCGTTGCCCAATTGGAAAAAGAGATGTTTACCGCTGCAAAGAATCTACACTTTGAAAAAGCTGCCCAATTACGGGATAAAGTGGTAGAATTAAAGAAAGTTATTAAGGGAAGAAAAAAACAATGATAGCTGTAGACGTAGGAAACACAAGTATACATATTGCTTACTTTAGAAAGAAGAAGGCTGTAAAGACGAGAAAAATACCTACTTCAGGAGTTACCAAGATTTCCTTAAAGAGAGCTTTGGGTTCCAAGGTGAGTGAAGATATTTTAGTTTGTTCTGTAGTGCCGAAGGTTACCAAGCTTTTTAAAAACTTAAAGATTTCGGTATCTGTAATCGGAGACAACATTAAAGTGCCGATAAGTTCATCTTACAACAGGAAACAAATCGGCATGGATCGATTGGTCGGAGCGTTTTCTGCTAAACAAATATTTCCCGGGGTTCGAATGGTTTTAGACTTTGGGACTGCGATAACTTTAGATTTCTTATCTGCCGGCAACGCTTACCAAGGTGGAATAATTCTTCCGGGAGTTGGTTCAACCATAGGAGTATTCTCCCAATGTGCATTGCTTCCCAATCGAATAAAACTTAAAAAATCAAAAAAAATGATTCCGGCCACGACTGAGGCCAGTATAGCTAAGGGACTAAGAGAGGGGTTTCCTCTAATGATAAATGCTTTAGTTAAAAAATACAAAAAGAAACTAAAAATAGCCAAAAATACGAAAGTCGTTATTACCGGAGGAGAAGCCAAAGTAGTAATGACCGGTCTAGATTTCCCCTTTATATATGAGCCATTGCTGGTTTTAAAAGGTCTCCAAGTTCTGAGCTGTGGTCTTAGCTCAAAAATTTAAAAAAAATTCTTGACATTAAGTCCAATATGTATACACTAATAACTTGGCACTCTAGGGTAGAGATTGCTAAATCATTATAAAGGTAAAGTTATTGGTGCATTTAAAGGAGGTAACTTATGAAATTTAAGCCGTTAGGAGACAGAATTGTGCTTAAACAGCTTGAAGCTAAGGAGCAGACTAAAGGCGGTATCGTACTTCCCGACACAGTAAAAGAAAAACCTCAAGAAGGGGAAATCATTGCTGTAGGCGAAGGGAAGAAGAACCCCGAGGGTAAAGTAATTCCTTTATCCTTAAAAGTTAGCGATAAGATACTTTATGGAAAGTATTCTGGAACAGAAGTCGTAATTGATGGTGAAGATTATCTTATCATCCGCGAAGAGGATGTTTTAGGAATTATTGCTTAAGATTTGACCCCTCGAAATACTCGGGGTTAATTTTCTCACTTTGAAAAATTTCGGAAATTAAGGAGGTAAAAGATTTTATGGCAAAGCAATTAATATTTAGTGAAGATGCAAGGAAGGCAATTCTTGAAGGAGTTGAACTCCTAGCAAAGGCCGTTAAAGTCACCTTGGGGCCAAAGGGAAGAAATGCTGTTATTGAAAAGAAGTTTGGCTCACCAACCATCACCAAAGATGGTGTTACTGTAGCAAAGGAAATCGACCTTGAAGATCCATACCAAAACATCGGTGCTCAGTTGGTTAAGGAAGTTGCTGAAAAAACTTCTGACACTGCTGGTGATGGAACAACTACTGCAACAATTTTAGCTGAAGCAATCTTTAGAGAAGGTCTTAGGAACGTTGCCGCTGGTGCAAACCCTATGGCATTAAAGAGAGGCATTGATAAGGCAGTTGAGACGATAGTCGAAGAATTAAAATCAATTTCAAAAGAAGTAAAAGACAAGAAGGAAACTGCACAGGTTGCTACAATCGCTGCTAACGGCGATGAAACAATCGGAAACCTTATTGCTGATGCAATGGAAAAGGTGGGAAAAGACGGTGTTATTACTCCCGAAGAAGCAAAGTCTACAGCCACTACTCTTGATACAGTAGAAGGAATGCAGTTTGATCAAGGATATTTATCTCCTTATTTCGCTACTGATTCTGAAAAGATGGAAACAGTCCTTGAAGATCCCTATATTCTACTTTATGAGAAAAAAATCTCTAATCTAAAGGATATGTTACCGCTTCTTGAGAAGATCGCTAGAGCTAGTAAGCCGCTAATGATAATCGCTGAAGATGTTGATGGAGAAGCCTTAGCTACATTGGTAGTTAATAAGCTTCGGGGAACTTTTGTTTGCTGTGCGGTTAAGGCACCGGGCTATGGTGATAGACGCAAAGCTATGTTAGATGATATAGCAATCCTTACCGGCGGAAAATCAATTACCGAGGACTTAGGATTAAAATTAGAAAATGTTGACTTGCCTGATTTAGGAAGAGCGAAAAGGATTAGAATCGACAAGGAAAACACAACCATCGTTGAAGGTGCTGGAGAAACTAGTGCTATTCAAGGAAGAATTAAGCAAATCAAGAATCAGGTTGACGCTAGTGATTCTG
>CAZWIR010000052.1:0-6140 GCA_964634315.1 uncultured Planctomycetia bacterium
TCTGAAAGGTAAAGCTACTTCAACCGCTGAGCTGGCAGATTCTCTGTCCTCGGCTGTGGTAGCCACAGATGAATTTGTCTGTTTTGTGGAAACAAAAGCATCCCCTTTTTCTAAACCCAATACTAATTCTACTTTTATTCCTAACTTCTGCGCAGCCTCTGCAGCTTTGCTTAACCGCTCCTGCGCCAGAGTAAGTCTCTCAGGATCATCGGTGTATTCCTTCTTTGCAGCTTCTTTTTCTAAATCCTTAAGTTCACTATAGGCAGTACGTAACTCTCTTACTGCAACCTGCCTTTCCTTCGCTGTCACCGCGGAGGATGAAATAGAGGTGTGGATGTTAAGGAAAATTTCAGCTTCCTCAAAAGCCTTACTATCGTTATAATTTGCTATCGCCTTAAAAGTTGGTTGAAGTTCGGCTACAGGGATGTTTGCACCGTTTCCCAGCCTATACATTTTAAGATTAGCCACTAAATCATTTGACTGTTTTTCTATACCATCATTTCCATTAAGAGCAATCGGCATAAGAGTACGTAATAATTCTCGGTCATTAGTTAACTTTCTCGCAACGTCCAAAGAAAAATAAACCCAGCCATCATTTCTTACCCAGAGCTTGTCATCTCCTCCCTCAGAAAGAATTCCAATTTTAGTTCCCTTAGTGTCAATTCCGTCTTCTTCGATTACCCTCTGTAATTTTATTTCATTATATTGAATAGAAGGTGGCGCTGGAGCTCTTTCTGCTACAGATTCTTGAGAATCAACGCTCTTTGGGACATATTCTTTAAAAGTAGCCCTTTTGTAGGAAGCAAGAATACCCAACCCTTTATGAGGCGTGATACTGTCAACTATTTCTTCATTAGCATGGCTTCCTATTTTTAAATCCGGCAGGTCTGCCTTTCTAGCCACCGCTTCTAAGATAACGTGGGTGATTTCATGAGGCAGGATAACGTTTATTAAATCACTTCTCCAGCCTTTATCGTCAAAGTTCTGTTCAGCGCCTTCAGCGTCCTTCTCAAGAAGCCTTATATCCAGACGAATAACTAAATTGCCATCATCCCAATCCGCCTCAGCCAAGCCATAATCGGAATGGGATATCAAGCTTTGTTTGTCCATCTCCTCAGGAAGAACAAATTTTATAGCTAAACCAGGTACTGCGTCTTTTTCATCACCAAGCATCTTCCTCGCTATTCCCAAGAGTTTTCCTAAATCATCTGCCTTACCTAATTCTTCGATTATCTCCTTTATTTTCTCTGCTTTTTCTCCAACTTTAAGATATCTATCTTCCAAAGTTTTAACTATCTCTTTTTGTATTCTATTAAAAACAGTTTTAGCTATCCCGGAATCTCCCTTCTTGAGAATGAACTCGGTAAGTTCGTGAGATTCTTTATCAATAAACCACTTCCTTAATACATTATCCGGTATATCTATTAAGCCATCCGAAATCCTCTTCAGCATTTCTGCTCTATGCCAAGGAGTGTAAAAGAGTCCTGTTCCGCCACTCTGGGAAACCAATTCTAAGTATCTGTTTAAAACAATCTGAGTACGCATATAGGGCATCAATTCTTCCATGTCTTCTGCAGCCATTACTTCGTTTGCAAATTTATCAGGACTTAGCGACTCATCTTGATAATTATTCCAGATAAGTTTCCTATCTTCTAAGAGGTTCCGGGCTTGCTTAAATTTTTCGGGGCTGTCTCTCTTGACCTCTAATAATTTGTTCACCCCTTCTCTAACTTGATAGGAGAAATAGATGAATTTCTCTCTAAGGATCTGGTTAGTTAATTCGTCATCAGAAATCCTCTTTTCTATAGCCTGCTCATTGTCTTTTATCTTTTGAAGTGTTGAGACTATGAGGTCATCCGAAGAAGATTTGTCCTTTATTTCCTCCCCAAAAGATAAGTTAGCCCTTATTTCTAAAATATTCTTTAGCTGGTCTTCTTCTTTCTCACTTTCGCCTAAAACAAGCCCTAACTTCTTTAGTTTCTCTATATTGCTGCGGATATTTTTACCATCCTTGACCATCTTAAACGAAAGGGATTCGCCTTTTTCCCGAAGGGCATTTACTTTTTCAAAAATATCATCTACTATCTTTTTAGCTTCTTCTTTGTTAGCCTCGTTAATCCCTGAAGCCTTTAATTCTACCTCTATTCTATCTTTCAACCCTTTAAGCTCCTGATTATCCCTTCCTGCTATGTTTGAAAGGATATTCAGTAATCTTTCATGCTCTGTCCATTCTGGAGACTCCATCATTGCAAAAACTTTGTTACCGGCATAGACATTCTCGGCAAAAGGATGAAAGGAGCTAAAATTCTGCAATTCGCTCAAAAATTCTTTCTCCTCAGAAGAAAGGTCTTCGGTTTTTTGCTGTATTCGACGAATCTCTCCCTTGATTTTCTGGTTATCAGCCAAAGAAATGCTAGCTAAAGCAAAGACAAGGTAAGGATTGTTTTGGGAGATTGATTGAAGAAAACTACCTCTGAAGTTTTTACGGACTTCTTGTTTATCCTTTTCTTCAGTTGCTGTCTTCAGCTCTTGAATGTATTCCCAAACCTTCTCTCCTATTTGACTACGGTCCTCCGCAGAAAATTCCAATTCTGAACTTACATCCGGCATAAACTGAACATAAAAAGGACTGACCAAGGCATACTCTCCCCTGAGATAATGCAGGGTTGAATTTACCAACTCCAGGGGATCAGAAAATAAAGCATCCCTAAGCTGGCTCCTTGCATTCATCTTTTCGGCCACTTCAATTATTGATCCTTTATCTTGTTTATTGTCACCATTATCGCTTAAACTATCTCGATCTATCCCTAGAAAATCTTTAACCGCTAAAGCTATTTTTAAACCGGTATAAGTGAGGTTAGGATCAACTATAGATAACAAAGCGTTGGCTATTTCTTCTTTCTGTCCGGGATAATACGAATAGGGCTGAGGATTGACAGGTTGGATAAGGCTGGGCTGCGAAGAAGTAGTAACAATACCTGCTAAATGCTCCAGCAATTCGGCAAAGGAAATATTCTGGGTGCTGATAAAACCGTCAATTGTATTTTCTATCTGCTCCCACTGCTCTACGCTTAAAGTAGAATCAAATTCTTCCTCCTGGGACTGGGAAGGATTTTGTTGGCTGGTAGTTGTAGCTTGAGAATTAGTAATAACATTTTTTAATTCTCTAAAAACTCTGGCGATATCCTGGGGAGAACCCCTTATGCCGTTACGGTTAACTATTTCGCCTACTATATTAGTTACTTCTCTTTCCCCTTGAACGGAAGAAATAGGATCTTGTTGGTTCTGAGATCTTTGCTCGTTAATTACCCGGCTTATAGCTTGTTTATCGCGGCGATCAGAATTAGGATTATTAATCTCCTCCTCCAACACATGCTCTTTAAGCTTGTGGCGGACAACATCATTCAAAACGTCAAAAAGATTTTCCTCAGATCTTTCTTTAATCTCATCCGGCTTCGAATCCCTAGGTAACTCTTCAAGTATTTTATTCAGGGATTTTTTCTTAAGCACCTCCTGCGTATGAATAGCTTTTTCTGATTGAATACCGGCCTGGCGGATAACTTCATTTATGAATTTATTAACCACAAAACTTTTGCTGCTGTCTCTGCCTTTAGCTGAATTTTTTCTCAAATATCTAGTAAACTCAACCAATCTAAACTTAACTTTTCGGGTTGTATCTTTAATTTCTCCAGCCTGAGAGAGAACGGCATCGATAATTCTTTTTTCAGCATCGCGAGGACTTTCCGAGGCTCTGAACTGGAAATAATCAGTGATTTCTTTGTGCTCAATTACCTGCTCGTAGATCTCCTGAATATCCTGCTCTAATTTTTCTACTCTTTTATAAAGCTCAGGATGAGTGGCTTCAGGAAAAATGCTTTTAAGGCTCTCTGCCTGAGACAAGGTATCCTGAACAAAAGTATTAAGATTGGAGAAAGCTCTCTGGCTTATCTCATGAAGGATAGCCCGGCTTTTTTGGTCTGCTTCCAAATGAAGAGAGTGTTTAATCAGTCTTTCGGCAAAAGCTAAGTCTCCCCCGCCCTCTACAGTATCAGTAAAACTACCTTTATTCTTCTTGTCGGTCACAACTACTTCCCCGGTCTTCTGATTCTTTTTATACTCATACCTGGCGTCTACTGCTTTAAGAGGGGCCTTAGTTAAGCCTTTAAAACTGGCCTCATCAGCAAAAATAAACCTGTTTCCTTTTCCTTCCCCTCTTAAACGTCCCAAAGCCTGTGCCTTTTCTGAACGGGAAAAATTTTCTCCATCGACTATTACCAGGTTAAATTTACCCTGAAAATCAGTATTTCTTCCCATATGGTCATAGAGAGCGATTGCTACTGTCTTCTTTGTGTTTGAACTTGTATTTGTCCCTAAGTTTTTCCTTATGTTATCTCTCTCTTGAAATGATGATTCAGAATCAATAGGTATCACTTTGGCATTTTTGAAAAGCCACTCACCCTGTTTATCTTTATTAGCTAGCAATTTCTCAAAATCAGCCTGGCTTTTAACCAGAATCTGAACATCCTGGGTACCATTCATTTTGTTAACTAAAGATGTCAGTTCGCTTATCCTATCCTTATTAGTGACGTTAATTAGCTCATAAATCAATTTGCCTTGGGAAATCCGGGCTATATCTTTTCCTATGTTAAATTTAACCATATGCTCTACATCTCTTAGGCTTCCGGAATATCCCGCTATGGAGTAAGCAGAAGATTTCATGATATCTGAAAGTGTAGCTTGAGAAGCCGTAGTAGAAACTTCAAGCCGATTAGAATCAATATTATGTTTATTCTCTGCTCTTTGCTCTTTTAGATATAAGGCAGCCAGATAATATTTACTGCTGAAGATTTTATGGGCTGCCGGATTGTGAGCCTCCACGGGAACGATTTTACCTTTGACCGCGGCATAGTCCTCTCCATACTGGGAAATTTCAGCTTTAAGCAAATTGTAAACCTCAGCCGCATCAAAACCTCTGTGCTTGAATAAGTCTATGGCCGCCTTATTTAAAGCGATATCCTTATTAAACTTATCCAGATAAAGGGCAGCTGGTATTTCCTCGCTATCTTTTCCGATTACCCGGGAATAAGCTTCTTCTCTTAAAAGGCTGAGACCCGGCCTTTCAATTTTTATTTTCAGCTCCTTACAAATTTCGATTATATCCTTCCCACCCAATTTATTCTGAATTTCCTTAATGAATTCGCTACCCAAAGATTTACCTTCGTCCTTGGAAGAAATAAAAGTCTGACCCTCACGAAAAGTATTGTCAAACTCATCAAAACGAATAACATCCACGCTTCTCACTGCTTCTCTTACAGACAAAGAAACATCATGATGCAGGTGGCCTAAAGTCCCTAAATCTATAATGATTACCTCGTTATTCCTGCTTCGAAATAGCTCAGCCTTAGCAATATCCCCAGTCTTAGATGTCTCTATGATCTTTCCATCATCTATCTCCTGTCCTTCCTTGAGTTTAAGTGCCTCCCGGGACTCTGTTACAATTTTAAGTTCTAAACCAAATTTATTAAAAAGCTTTTCATAGTCACTGACTTTCTCGACGATATCCTTGGCTGGCATAATTAACAGGTTCTTGGAATTATATTTTAATTTTCCCTCTTTATCCAGCTCGGCATCGAGAAGAGAATGCACAATTATATCCAAAGCTCCACCCAGGGTTTTTCCTCCTCCTGTGCGCTGTTCTACGCTTAATCCTTTTAGCAATTCAAAAACCATCCGCATTTGCTCAGTAGCAATACCAACTTCGAATTCCTTTTCCCTCTCTCTTAGTCCGTATTTACCAAATTCCATCCCGGCCCTTAACACAGTACCCAGCAACTGGCTGAGTTTATTATCCTTGCGCAGTCCTGCTAAATCCTCTAAAAGATTCTCCCTCGTAATATCCTTCCACCCCTTCTTTTCTCCGGGTTTACCAGAAAAACCATTAAAACCAGCTAAGAAATCGCCAAGCTCAGCCTCAGTAATACTATTGTTATCCTTTAACGTCTCCCTTAGATTGCTTTCATCCAAAGATATGGTATCGTCTTTAAATCTAACTATCTTTAATTTGCTCGGATCTCCTTTAGCTTGAGATATATCTTTGCTAAGCACCTGATGCTGTAAAGGAGACGAATATGGTCAAAGTA
>CAZWIR010000053.1:0-6134 GCA_964634315.1 uncultured Planctomycetia bacterium
CTTACAATTTTACGAATCATTCTTTCCTTTATATGTATAGGGTTTATACTACAGAATAGTTTGTTTTCTTTTTTGATTGCGTTTGTTATCTTCAGTCTTGCTTCTATAACTGATTTTTTAGATGGATATATAGCCCGTAAAAGAAATCTAATCTCAGATTTAGGTAAAATCCTAGATCCGATTGCCGATAAGATACTTATTATTGGAGTATTTTGCGCTTTTTTAGAATTGGGAATTGTAAATTCCTGGATGGTAAGCTTAATAATGTTTCGAGAGTTTATAATCACCGGTTTAAGATTATATGGTTTAAATAAGGGAGTTGTCTTAGAGGCAAAGAATTTTGGAAAGCATAAGACTGTTTCACAAGTTATAGGGATATTTGTTATTCTTATTGCTCTTATTTTATCTAAAATTATGCCGGGGAGTTTGATTGTTTCATTTCTCTTTGGAAAGTTTATCCCAGCACTTATGTGGTATATTGTGATTATTACCGTTTCCTCAGGTATTTATTACTTTTGGGTAAATCGCAAGGTCATAAGAACATTTTAAAAAGAGATTACACAGATTAGAAGAAGATTGTACAAATAAGATGGAAAAAAAGTCATTAGTTGATAAAATTAGTTTAACCTTAGCTACACTTTTCGGGGTTGGTTTTACTCCTCTTTGTCCGGGAACAGCTTCCTGTGTGGTAGCGGTTTTAATTTTTCTTCTTATTGAAAACCCAATTTACTTTCTTATCTTTACTATTTTTTCTGTAATTATTTCTTTTCCAACTTCAGCCAGAGCCGAAAAAATATTTAAAATAAAGGATTGTAAGAAAATAGTCATTGATGATTTTTCAGGTATGTTGATTACCCTTCTCTTTATTCCTAAAAAAATAGAATTCATAATTCCTGCTTTTTTCCTTTTTCGAATGTTAGATATGATCAAAATTCCACCGGCAAACAAAATCGAACGTATTCATGGAGCCAAGGGGATAGTTGGTGATGATTTAGTAGCAGGAATCTATTCTAACCTAATCCTTCAGGCAGTTAGGTTGCTTTTGAAAATCTTTCCGTAGTAAAATTTGTTCTTGACAGGAAAGGTGTAATAAGTTACACTTATTAGTGTAAAGGGGTACACTTATGATTTTGTTAAAATCTAAAGTAACACAGAAAGTTTTAAGCTATTTTTTTCTTAATCCAGAAAATAGCCTTTATATTAATGAGTTGGCGCGGAAATTAAAGCTGGATAAAAGAAATCTTGTAAAGAAATTAACGGAATTGGAAAAAGAGGGAATTCTAAGGATTCAGAATAGGGGTAATTTGAAGTTTTATTCTATAAATAAGAGCTACACATTTTATAATGAATATAGAAAGATAGTTATTAAAACAATAGGTTTTGAAGAAAGATTAAGAATAGCCTTAAGTGAAGAAGAAGGAGTAGAAGAGGTTTATATTTATGGTTCGTATGCGAAGAACAGCATGGATGTTTATAGCGACGTAGATTTATTAATCGTTGGTAATCATAAAGTAATTTCATTGCAAAAAAAATTAAACAAACTTCAAAAAGAGATAGATCGGGAAATAAATTCTGTGAATATGGAAATCAAGGAGTTTAAGAAACGAATTAAAGATAAAAACCCTTTTATCCAGGGAGTCCTTAACTCAAAATATATTAAAATAATATGAAAAACTTTGATTCCAGATATTTTACCAAATTTGAGTTTACAAAGGAACAAGTAGAGAAGCATTTTGTTAATGCTTCTAAAGATTTAAATATAGCTAAGGTAGATAAAATTTTGGAAGTAAAATTTAACTATACTTATAACGCTTTTATTAAGGCTGGAATAGCTTTGTTAAGCTTTTATAAAATTAAAGCAAGAAGTACGCCCGGTCATCATGTAAAGTTAATTGAAGAGATTGCAGAGATATTAAAAGATAATACGATAGAGGAAGTTGGTAATATTATGCGGCAGAAAAGAAATTTAGATTTTTACGGCGGAGGAGCCGAAGTTACGGAAAAAGAATGTAAAGAATATCTATCTTTTGTTGAAAAAATATTCAAAAGAATAAAAAGTATTATATCGTAGTTTTTACGTAGAGAGCTATTTATTTCTTAAACTGCTTCGGACAATCTTTCCATAAATCGGTAAATTTATCAAATCTCAACAGATGCTTTATAAATTAATTCTATTAAGTGGGCACTTGCTTTCTTTCTTACGACATCTCTGGTTCCCTTAATAATTATCTTTTTTGTTTTTTGTTTATTCTTGCTACTGAAGGCTATGAAGGTGGTGCCCACTTTGATCCCTTTTTTTGTTTTAGGACCGGCAAACCCTACTATAGAAGCACCAATATTAGCATTAAGTTTTTTTCGTACCTCTGTAGCTAATTTTAGAGCCACTTCTTTTGATACCCCTTGGGTTTTTTCCAAAAGAGAGGAGGGGATATTAAAGAGCTTATTTTTTGCTTCAAGAGAATAAACAACAACCGATCCCATAAAGACCTCTGATACTCCGGGAATTTTTGTTAAAAGATAAGAGGCATAACCACCACTGCAAGATTCTGCTAAAGCCAAGGTTTGTTTTTTTTCTTTCAAAGTGTCTATTAACTTTTTTAATTTTTTAATCATAAGATACCTATCCCCCGATCTTCTTCTAATATTATCTCCTCATATGTATGGTTTGGCAATTCATAAAGAAACATTGATGGTCGGGTGATAATCAGTCCATTTTTAAAGGTATATTTGGTTTGAGGATAAGTTATGTGTAGGAGAGACTTAGTTCGGGTTGTAGCTACATAAAACAATCTTCTTTCTTCTTCTAGGGCACTTGCACTACTTTGAGCTTTAGGGTGGGGAAAGCCATATTCACAAAATCCAATGATAAAGACTACTTCCCACTCTAACCCTTTTGCTTGGTGAATAGTCGAGAGGACTAAGGTTTCACCTTTCTCATAGCTACCGAATAAAGTTTCACCCTTAAATTCTTCGAAAGAGCTAAAACCAAGCAGGAATTCTTTTACTGTTGAGTAGTTGGAAGCTAGTTTAGCTAATTCTTCTAAATCAAGAATTCTTTCTTCAGCATTATCAAAAGACAAATAACAATAATCTTTATAGGCTTCTATTACTTTTTGCAAGGCGTTTTCCGGGCTTTTTATTTTCTTCAAAGCTTCAAAAATAGAAACAAATTCTCCAAAGCTTGTGCGTTGTCTTGCTGGTAAACTATCCTTAACTGCTTGGATACTCTTTTTTTCATTGATCAGTCTATCCCATATTTTATAGGCAAAATTTCTTCCTATCCCTCTTTGTAGGCAAAGTGCTCGCTTAAAGGAGAGTTCATCTGCAGAGTTAACGATTATCCTTAGGTAGCTTAAAGCATCTTTTATATGTGCCTGCTCAAAAAATCTTAGACCACCTCGAACAATATAAGGGATATTTCTCTTTAGGAGCTCCATTTCTATCTCTAAGGCCTGGAAGCGCGAACGAAAAAGAATCGCAATTTCTTTTAATGGTGTACCTTCTCCATTTAATTCCAATATTCTCTGGCCGATAAATTTAGCTTGTTGGTATAGATCCTTTGTTTTTACCACATAGGGAATTTCGCCGCCCTTTTTTATAGCTCTTAGATCCTTAGGGAATTGATTAACATTATGCTTTATGATTTCATTAGCTAGGGAGAGTATTGGCGGGGGAGAGCGATAATTTATTTGGAGCTTAAATATTTTTGTTCCCTCAAAGATTTTTGGAAAATCTAAAATATTGTTTATATCAGCTGCCCGAAAGGAATATATTGATTGGGCATCGTCACCGACTACAAGAATATTTTTGTGATATGAGCTGAGGAGCTTTAGAATTTCAAACTGGAGTTTATTTGTATCTTGATATTCGTCAACGAGTATGTATTGGAAACTTTCAGCATATTTTTGACAAATATTTTTATCCTGCAAGACTTTTAGCCAATTAGTGAGGAGATCTGTAAAATCCATAATATTAGCTTCTTTTTTTTTCTTTTTATAATGAGCAACAATTTTCTTTATTTGCGGGGCATACTCCTGGATATGAGAATATTTTTCAGCTACAACCTCATCGATATCTTTCTGGGAGTTAGCAGCTAAGGAGTAGATATTATAAATCAGTCCTTTTTTAGGGAACATCTTTTCGCGTTTGTAAAAACCTAAATCATCGAGGCAGTCCTCGATTAAGTCCTTGGCATCTTCTGTGTCAGCAATGGTAAAATTGGAAGAATAGCCTATTGTTTGGGCTTCTTTTCTTAATATAACATTTCCAATGTGATGGAAAGTCCCGGCCCAAAGATTTTTAAGCGAAGATTTCAGGAGAATCTCGGCACGGTTAATCATCTCATTAGAGGCTTTATTAGTGAAGGTCACCAAGAGAATATTTTGAGCTGGAATACCTTTTTCAAGAAGATAAGCTAAGCGGTAAATCAACACCCTTGTTTTACCGCTTCCAGCTCCAGCTAAGACTAAAGATGGGCCGTAAGCTTCCTCAACTACTTTTAGTTGTTGAGAATTCAAGTTTTCTTTGTAGTTGGTAGTTGAGATTTGATCAAGAGTCTTTAGTTTGTAGCTTTTCATATCACCTATCTTATCACAATCTCAGTTGAGGTCAAAGCTCAACAAACATTGACAGGGCAAAATCTAAATGGTAAAATTTTTTAACTTGGTAAACACCATTTATTCCATTTAAAATAGGAGGTGCTGATGAAAGCGGTAAAGGGAAAAGAGATTATTTTTACTGGAGAAAATAAAATAGGTGAGCTAGAAGATATAGCGAGTATACTCAAGGATAATGGAGTTAATATCCGAGCAATATCTGCCTGGGCTATTTCTGAGAAGGCTGTTTTTAGACTGTTAACTTCTGATAATGTTAAGACAAAAGAGCTTTTATCGGTTAAGGGTGTGATAGAGGAAAGAGAAGTGGTAATTGTAGAGATGCCAGATGAAGTAGGACAGCTTCAGCTCCTTGCTTCCAAATTAAAGGGTAATGGTCTTGATTTAGATTATATATACGGGACAACCTATGAGCCAGGCAAATCTGCAATTATTATTTTTTCTGCTAACGACAATGAGAAAGCCTTAGGGATAATTTCTGCTTAAGTCTCATTAAATGCAGATACAATTTCCTTATTCTTTTTTATGGGGGGCTGCCCTTTCAAGCTATCAGTGTGAGGGAGATAACGTAAACTCTGACTGGTATCTTTGGGAAAAGGAAAAGGGTTTAATAAGTTCTGCTTCTGCTTGTAGACATTACCACTTATTTGATCAAGATTTTCAACTAGCCAGCAAGCTTAATTTAAATAGCTTAAGAATATCCTTGGAGTGGGCAAGAATTCATCCCGAGCCTGCCACTTTTTCCTTAGAAGAACTCACTCATTATCAAAAGGTAATAGACGCTTTAATAAAATACAATTTAAAGCCAATTGTTACTCTTCATCATTTTACCAATCCACTTTGGTTTGCTAAAAAAGGAGGGTGGGGTGAAGTCAAAAATATTGATTATTTTTTAAGCTTTTTAAAAAAGACAGTTGAGGCTTTAAAAGAAAGGGTAGATTTATGGATTATCTTTAATGAGCCTTTAGTTTATATCTATAATAGCTTTATTCTCGGTATTTGGCCTCCGGGGGTAAGGTCTTTATCTGAAGGCAAAAGAGTCTTGAACAATATTTTGGCTGCTCATCTTACTGGTTATCAGGAGATAAAAAGGATATATCAGGATAGTGGAGTCAACCCCCAGGTCTCGATGGCTAAAAGCTTGAGAATTTTTTCCCCAAGCCCCGGCCCTAACTTTATCTTAAATTCCTTAACTGCCGGTTTACGTAGCCAACTTTTTAATTTTCGAATTCTTAACTATCTAACAAAGAAAAATGCTCTAGATTTCATTGGTCTAAATTATTACTGTCGTGAATTTTCTAAGTTTAAAGGCTTAATAGGTGAAGAGTCTGATTATAAGCCTAAGCGGGGAAGGCAGAACTATTTGGGGTGGAATGTTTACTCCCAAGGGTTCTATAAGCTTCTTAAAAGGTTAAAGCGGTACAACTTACCAATAATAATTACCGAAAATGGAACAGCTGAAAATAAAGACTCACTTTATGAAGATTTTTTAATTGGACATTTAAAGAGCTTAGCCTTAGC
>CAZWIR010000054.1:0-1829 GCA_964634315.1 uncultured Planctomycetia bacterium
ATATATTAGGCTTGATAGAACAGGATTTCCTTTGATATACAATAATAAAGAAGATATTGATTTTTCCAAAGGATTTTCTGTTCTTGGAAAAGGAAAAGATTTGTATATTATTGCAACCGGAAGAATGGTTTATGCTGCTTTGCAAGTTGCTGAAAGGTTAGCTGCTAAATCAATTGATGTAGGAGTAATTGATTTGTTTAGGATAAAGCCTTTTAATCAAGAAATGATTTGGAATGTGGTCAAGAAGACAAAACGCATTGTAACCTTAGAGGAACATTTTCTTACAGGAGGCATTGGAAGCGCTATTGCTGAAATGGTAGCAACTAAAAAGAATGCTCCGATACTTAGGTCTATTGGAATACCAAATCAATTTTGCGGGATATATGGTGAAAGAAAATATTTACAAAAGTGGTGCAAACTTGATGTAAACGGCATAACAAAAAATATAAAAGAATGGGTAAAAGAAAATTTATAGTATTCCATATAGAAGATGAAGGCGATGAACATGTGGCTAAAGAATGTCTGAAATATAGCAAAGCTAAAGCAATGGTGGTTGGTATTAAGGGTGAAGCTTGTGGCACTATCGCTATTATGGTGCGATAGGACGCATTGCTGAAGAGCCGAATGTAGAAAGTCCACAAGCTCGTTTCTGTGAGGGGTATTAAACAACTAAGAGAGGTCGTTAAAATGTTTGCTCGGCAAAAAATAATATTTGCAGCTAGTCTTATCTTAGCTATTCTTCTTATCGAAGGGGTTTTACGAATTCAGTATGGGCCACCTTTACCTGAGCCAGAGTTTGCTCAGTTTAAAAATGCATATGTAGATATTTATAAAAAGTTGTATAAAAAGGTCCATAAAAAAGGAATAGATGTATATGTTCCTCAAAAACGATATTATGATGGCTATGAAGAGTTTCCGGCTGTCAAGGCCCCCGACATAACAAGAATCTTTATTATTGGTGGTTCAGTAGCATATAATTGGAATTACGATGACCGTACCCCCGAAAGTTTGATTCCTGATGTTTTTTTTAAAAGCATAATCCCTGATAAAAATTTTGAAATCATAAATTGCGGAATGCCTGGATATGATAGTTATAGAGTTCGCCTGATAGAAAAAGAAATTTTATCTTATGAGCCTGATCTTATTATTGTTCTTTCTGGCAATAATGAATACTATGGTAAACAGGGATTTAATTTACGAGGATATTATTTAAACAAGTTTCTAAGAAGATTCTGGGTGTATCGTCGACTACAAGATCGTCTTCTACAATGGTACAATAATAGAAACACTATGCATGCAATGGATAGAAAACAAGGGATTTCTAACTATGAGAAAAATATTCGGTTTATTGTACGCAAAGCAAAAAGAAGAGGGATTCCCACAATTTTGTGCACTTTGCCTGTAAACTTTAGAGATTGTGTAGTGCCTATGGAATGTCCTCTGGATAAGCAGTTTCTTTTGGGCAAATTTTTATTAGAAAATGAAGATTATATTGATGCTATAGATGCATTTAGGGAATTTTTAAAAAATAAGCCAGGTAATTCTTTTGGGTATTATTTTTTAGGCCGTGCCTATGATAAGATGGGAAAATATCAAAAAGCCAAAGAAAATTATTTAATGTCTTTGGAGTTAGATTATCCTAGTGATCGTGCAATCCCCAGTTTTAATCAAATTATTCGCCGAGTATGTGCTGAAGAAGGAGCAGGGCTTGCTGATTTAGAAAAAGCATTTATGGATATAGCGCCACATGGATTATTAGGGCGAGACCAGTTTTCTGATGATTGCCACTGGTGGGGTGAATATTATTCTCTAGTGGGTGAGGTTGTCAT
>CAZWIR010000054.1:1929-6109 GCA_964634315.1 uncultured Planctomycetia bacterium
TACTTAATGGATCCGGATATGCTATGGAATTTACGATTTTTCGAAGAAAAAATTAGAAAATCATTTCTCGAAGATGCTTGGGGAAATGAGTTTATGTCCGATAGTCATGTTTTCGAAAAGAGCTGGCCGTTGGTAAACTATCATGTAGGAGAAACCTATCGCCGTTTAAATCTATACAAGGAGTCTCTTGTCTATTTTAATGAAGCAATTGCTTTGGATGACGACAATTATCTTCCATATCTAGGGAAAGCGTTAGTTTATCATACATTAGGACAGAAACAGAAAGCCCGTGAGAGTATTTATAAAGCTGAAGAAAAGTCAAATAGTAATTTGGTGGAAATTAAATATTACAAAGAGATTCTTGAACTATAAAGGATTATTTTAAAAGGTTGAAAATAAAATTTTTATAAAAGTGTTGTTGGTGATACCTATGGAAAAATAACTTTAGAGGAGCATTTTCTTACTGGGGGTATATTGGAATACCAAATAAATTTTGCGGGATACATGGAGAAAGAAAATATCTGCAACAGTTGTATAGGCTTGATGTAGATAGTATAACAAAAAATATAAAAGAATGGATAGAAAAGCAGTAATACTGATTATTCTTTTAATTCTTGTAGCAGTAACACTTTTTTTACCGACAATGGTTAAATGGCAAGGCATTTTCCATGATGATCAGGCTACATCAGAGTTTCTGCTCCATAGTTTTTTTGCTCGCAATCTGCAAAAAGGGATTATACCTTTATGGGATCCTCATGTTTGGTGTGGAGCTATTCCTTATTATGCTTTCATTTATTCGGGAGAAAATTATTACTTGCCGCTTTGGCCATTTTATCTTTTTGCTAACTTAAATAATTTAGATCAAAGTTATTGGATGCTTAGCATTTTACCTCTCCTGATGCATTATATTTTAGCTGCCATAGGCATGTTTGTGTTATTTAAAAAAATAGTAAAATGCAGCAATATTCCAGCATTCATTGGTGCTTTTGTTTATATTTATGCTCCAACTTTTGTTTATGGCTATGTAGCTGAGACTACTGTAATAATGGCGAGTTGGTTGCCGTGGTTGATTGTTTTATATATAAAAATATTAGAAAGATTTCGATTGTGGAAGTTATTTTTAGCCGGATTAATTTTTGCATTCATTTGGACAGCAGGATCGCCTCACTTTATGCCTTTTATCATGATAATTTGGGGTGGTTTTGTTTTATCCTCAATGATTAGTAATTTGTGTCAAAAGAAAAAAAGAGCTTCTGCTAAAGCATTTTTTATAGCTTTTATAATTTTTATTATTGGAACTGCTTTGAGTGCTGTATATCTATGTTCAATTTTTGATGGTATTCAATATACATGGTTGCATATGGAGTTAAATCCTAGTGCGTCTTTAGCTCGCGATTCCGGTAGCCTGTCTTTTTCTTATTTAATAACTCTTTTTTTGCCTAACTTATTTGGAAGCATTACAGGAAGCAATTTTATTTTCAAGCCTTTAATGTTTTGGGAAGCGAATATGAGTGGAGGCATGGCGGCTACATTAGCGGTAATTTTGGGAGTCTTCTTGTCTTCTATGGCATTGGTAAGGAATTTTTGGAAGAATAATACTTGTAAATATGCAATTTTAGGTTTTCTTCTTTATTTATTTGCTGTTTTTTGTGCTCTAGGAGATGCAACTCCTTTTTATCGCTTAGTTATTGGATGGATACCAGTAGTAGGAGGGCTTCCTTCGCCTATTCGTTATCGGATGATTCAATGCTTTGCTGCGAGTCTGCTCATTGCTATAGGTCTTAACCATCTAATTGCTTCTAAACTTTTGATTTCGAAATATAAATTACGGAAATTAGTTTGGTGTTTTGTAATTTTTTCTTTTTTTGTAATTTGCGCGGTTTTATTTTTCCCTCAAAATAATGATAAAAAAGATTTTTGGTTGGGAAGCGCCGATTTTGGAATAGAAGAATTTTTCTCTTTAAAAGAACCGGTTGGCATATATACTCCGACAACTGCCAGAGTTAAGAAGATCAGGGTAATGTTTGATGGAGATTCAGCCGGTGAAATACGATATTCCGATAGCCATAAGAGCTTACCGGAACAAGGAATTTTAATTAGAAAATATTATGTTTCTGAAAAGGGGTGGGCTGAGTTTGAGCTGGATGTTGGGCCGAATAAGTTTTTATGGGTTTATCCTAAATCAGGCTATGGGAGTATTGGATATTGGAAAGAAAAACGTCCGTCTTACAGTTATAGTGGTAATTGGAGTATGCATACCGATATTAACGCTATTAGTCTTTATTTGGACAGCGGGAAAAAAGGAACTTCTTTGCTTTATAAATTGAAAAATGGCCATATTATAGGAACCTCGGTTATTTCCTCTCTTTTGTACTGGCTTTTGGCTTCATCTTTGATAATTTCAGCGATGTATTTTTTATCGCCAAAAAAGTTCGGATATTTTTTAGGAATAATTATTTTAATTGAGTTTTTTGTTTTTGGAATGATGGCATTTTACAAAAACATGTTTACTGAAACAACTCCCTTACCGGAGCATCTTAGGTATTCAAGGCCTTCGGACCATCCCATGCTTCAGCGCATGATGATTCAAATACCTGCTGCAGCCGATGACTCTATATTACGCATTGCTACAGATTATCCGGTGAATAATAATTTGGTGTATTTAAACAGCAGGTTTGCTTTGATGGGGTATGGGCCGTATCCTCTTGAAAAAAGATTTAAACACGCAATTGAAACGATATATGGCCAAGCCATGGATTCATCTATAGCTGAAGGAATATTTTTACCCGGCAGTACAGCATTTCTTAATAATTTCTCAGTTGGCTGCTATATGGATAGCAGCCCGCGGGAAATATTTCCCGAAGAAAAATGTATATCGTTTCTGGCTGATGCCGGCCATTTTGTTCATGTTAATCCTAATGTTTTACCCCGTGCTTACACTTTAGATAAAATAATAATAGCTTCTGAGGAAGAACAACTGGAAAAGCTGGTGTCTGATGATTTACGAAAAGCAGTATATGTGAGCCTGAAAGAAGGGGCAGAAGTTATTGGAAAAATCCATGAGAACCATATCTCTCATTTTAATGGCCTTCAGGAGATGAATCCAATTAATCGATTGGATTTCAGCAACCCTAATCGCGTAGAGGTGGATATTGATGTAGCAGTACCTTCAATGCTGGTATTGACGGAAGTTTGGTATCCCGGGTGGAGTGCTGTTATAGATGGTAAGCAAGCAAAAATTTATCGCGTAAATTACTGTCAACGCGGAATTTGGTTAGACAAAGGGAATCATCACATAGAGTTGGAATTTAGGCCGTTAGCTTGGCGCATAGGCGCGGGTATTTCTTTGGGAACAATAGGATTAATGATTGGATTGCTAACCTTGAGTGGATTGAGAAGGAGGAGATCGTGAGAAAAATATTAGCGGTTTTTTTATTTATAAGTACGTTGAGCTTTCTAAGTTACCCTAATGGAATTAAGGAGCATTTGACTCAGGGGGATAAGTATTTTTTACAGGGCTCATTTGAGGAAGCGATAACAAGTTATAACCAAGCTATCCAGATAGGTAGGAAATCCGCTGAAGCATACAATAATTTAGCGGTTATTTCGCTTAAAAAAAATAAATCTAAAGAATCAATTCAGCTCTACAAGAAGGTTCTTCAGCTTCATCCCGGGATTGCAGAGAATTATACGAAATTAGGCGATGTTTATTACTATATCGGTAAGTATGAGAATGCGATAGAGTCTTATCAAAAAGCCGTCAGGTTTGATACTGGCAGAGATGATGTTTATTATAAATTAGGGGTTGTTTATGAAAGGATAGGTTATGAGGGGCGGGCTATGAAGTATTATAAAGAAGCCGCAAAGCAGAATTTCGCATATGCAGGAGTGAATAATAAGTTAAATAACGTTAAAGATAAATTAAGTTCAGACTATAACGAGGCAGTTGGACATTATCAACAACTATATAAGGACGGTATTCAATCTGACCCTGCTTATCAAGCCAGAGCTTACTATGATATGGGAAATTTACACATGATGGAAGGTGATTACAATAAAGCAATAAGGCATTTTAAGAGAGCGCTTCATTTTAAGCCAAATTATATTCAGCCGTACCTCAGCATAGCTAACCTTTACGCTAAAAAAGGAGACTATGATAAGGCAGGGGAATACTTCCGGA
>CAZWIR010000055.1:0-6019 GCA_964634315.1 uncultured Planctomycetia bacterium
TATCTTTGTCTTGCCATTGGGAAAAAACACTTTTGTTTTTGAGGAACCTGTAGATAATTGCCCCATATTTTTCACTACAACAACAATAGTTATTTCATCACCTACTGCTATTGTGTCGGTAGAAGCTACGCCTATCGAAATAATCTGAAAATCAGGCAATAAAGGGTCTTTAGGCTCGGGTATTGATTTTAATTTTCCGAAAACGCTTTTAGAAAAGTCTTTACAGAGCGTGATTTGCTGCTGAACTAATTTTACAATTCTCAAAACCATTTCCTGTCCCCAACCACTTTGCATATATTTTAAGTGATCAACAAGCTTGTCCTCAAGGGCATTGTAGGATTTTTCTAAAAAGATAATTTTTCCAGGTAAAAGCCGTTTTAGTTTTTCGATTTTATGCTGCTTGGCAACTTTAGCAAAACCATTGCAGACTATAACCATCTGATCAAGAATTTCAGAAGGGGAATACTCAAGGGTCTTTGAACAAAGGGTGTAGTAGCGATAAATTCCCTCCGTGGGTAAGTTTTCGACAAAATCATTACCAAAAGAAGACTTCAGCCCTTTAATTTCGTTATAACTTGTAAGTAGTCGCCTAAAATCTGACCTGAGATTATTTCCTTTGCCAAGATTTTTTTGAATAAAAGTCCGCAGTTTTTGTCCAGATTTTTTGCGATCGTTTAACTCCGGTATTATTTTTTTCGTTTTCGCCTGGAGAGAATTTATAAACTGACGATGTGTAAGTTTACTTATAGTGGGTACAGAGTTAACTATTTCTAAGGCGTGAGTAGTGATTTTAGCTAAATGTTGAAAACTCACCCCTAATTGGTCAAGGAATAGTTTATCCGGTGAGCTTATTTGGCTCTCAAGAAAATCTTTTTTCTCCTTTTCTATTTGCTTGGGTAGGGGATTTTGGGCAAAACTAGGGCAATTAAAAAATAAAAAAACAACCAATGTGGTTAAGGCAATTATTCTTTTCACTACATTTTTATTATAGCAGAAGTGAATCAAGTTGCCTATCCTTAATTTTTTTATATTTAAAGGGCTGGGAATCTACGTTTTCGTTGACACTCGGTCTCTTTTATGATAGTTTAATCAACACTTATGAGCAGAAAGATTAAGGTAGGTATTGTCGGTTTTGGAAATATGGGGCAGGCTATCGCTCAACAACTAAAATTAAGCTATGAAATCTATGTTTTTGATAAAGATCCGGAAAAAATAAAAAATGCCTCAGGGATAATTACTATTCAAAAGATAGGAGATATATTAGATATTGCTGATTTACTTATCTTGGCGGTTAAACCTCAGGATTTTAGAGCACTCCTTGATACAATCAAGATCTTTGGTTCAAAAAAATTAGTTATTTCTATAGCCGCAGGCATACCGACTTCTTTTATTGAAAACTACCTAGATGCCGGCGTTAGAGTTATCCGAGTAATGCCTAATTTGCCAGCGAAAATCGGTCGAGGAATGTCTTGCCTATGCAAAGGTAAATCTGCCAACGACGAAGACATGATTATTGCCAAAGCAATATTTAATCAGCTGGGGGAAACTCTAATATTCGATGAAAATATGGATGAAGAGATGATGGATACGGCTACTGCTATTTCTGGTAGTGGGCCAGGTTATCTTTGTGATTTTATTGAATTGAACGACTCAAGCCCCACAACTATTGAAAAATTTCAAAAGGACCTTAGGGAAGCTGCTATAGAGAGCGGTTTTAGTAAAAATAATGCGACTGAACTAGCTGCGACAACTACTGCGGGCACTATGGCGATGCTCGAGGTTAGTAAGCTTACTCCTTCGCAGTTAAAAGAACAAGTTACATCTAGAGGAGGTACTACCGAGGCTGGCCTTAAGGCCTGGCATGAAGAAGGTTCTTTAATAGCAGGAATAAGAGCTGCTTATAAACGAGCAAAGGAATTATTTGAACAAATAAAAGGTGAAATGAAATGAAAAGAATAGGCGTAATTGGTGGAAGTGGGCTTTATCAGCTGGAAGGCTTAAAGGAAATAGAGAAAGTCTCCTTAGATACTCCCTATGGTGCGCCATCAGATCAGTTTCTTGTTAGTGAGCTTAATGGAAAAGAAGTAGTTTTTCTTCCTCGTCACGGAAAGAACCATCAAGTTAATCCTTCGTCGATTAATTATCGGGCAAATATTTACGGAATGAAGAAACTGGGTGTTGAAAGAATAATATCTGTTTCTGCTTGTGGCTCCTTAAAAGAGGAGTACAAACCTTTAGATTTTATAATTCCCACGCAATTCGTAGACCGAACCAATCAAGCCCGTAAATATACTTTTTTCGACGAGGGCATTACTGCCCATATTGGGTTTGCTCATCCGGTTTGTAAAAACTTAGCGGAAGTTCTAAAACAAGCTGCCGAAAAAAGTAAAATAACTACTCATTATGGCGGAACCTATATAAATATGGAAGGGCCGCAATTTTCTACCTTGGCTGAATCAAATCTTTACCGAAGCTGGGGAATGGATATTATCGGGATGACTAATATGACTGAAGCACGTCTTGCCCGGGAAGCTGAAATTTGCTACATAAGCTTAGCCTCAATTACTGATTATGATTGTTGGCACCCTAATCACGAAACTGTAACTTTAGATGAAATATTGGCGAATCTCAAAAAGAATGTTGCGAATTCTAAGACTTTGTTGAAGGAATTTATATCTCTTGTTGATAATAACCAAAGTTGCTCTTGTCAGCAAGCTTTGGCTAGCGCGATAGTTACTAGAGAAGAGTTTATTTCCCAAGAAACTAAAAATAAATTAGGTATTATAATCAATAAATATATAAAATGAGTGTTTTAGTAGTTGGTTCAGTCGCTTTGGATACGATAACAACACCTTTTGGTAAAGCTAAGGATATTCTTGGTGGTTCAGCAACTTTTTCGGCTGTGAGTGCTAGTGTGTTTACTCCGGTAGACTTAGTTGCCGTGGTTGGTCGGGATTTTCCCAAAAAATACATCAATCTTTTTAAAAACAAAGGGATTGATTTAACCGGTTTAAAAAAGGAAAAGGGCAAAACTTTTCGCTGGGAAGGAGAGTATGGCTGGGATTTTTCAAACCCAAAAACAATTGCTACCGATCTAAATGTTTTTGGAAAATTTGATCCGATAATCCCTAAAGCTTACCGAAAGAATAAAATTGTTTTCTTAGCTAATATTGACCCTGAGATACAGGAAAAAGTCTTAAACCAAGTTGATAAGCCTAAGATAGTTGCTTGCGATACCATGAACTATTGGATTGAAACTAAACGTAACCAATTGTTAAAACTTTTAAAGAGAGTGGATATCTGTCTTGTTAACGAGGCTGAAGCTAAGGAATTAGTCGGTGAAACTAATCTTGTTAAGGCTGGCAAAAAGATTCTAAAATTAGGGCCGCCGATAGTAATTATAAAAAAAGGTGAGCATGGAGTATTAATGTTTAGCCAAAAACATATTTTTGCAACTCCGGCATACTTATTGGAATCTGTTTACGATCCTACCGGAGCCGGGGATACTTTTGCTGGCGGTTTTATTGGATATTTAGCAAAAGTTAAGAAGTATAATCAGAAAAGCCTAAGAGAAGCAGTTGTTTGCGGAAGTATAATGGCAACCTTTGCTGTAGAAGATTTTAGTTTAAGAAAATTGCAGAAAATAACTGCCGTAGATGTTCGTAGGCGCTTAAATAAATTTAAAAAACTTACTAATTTTTAAAATGAAACCAGGATATAAAGATACTCTAAATTTACCGCGCACCGACTTTAAGATGAAGGCTAACCTTTCAGCTCTAGAGCCAAAACTTCTTTCTGGATGGCAAGATTTAAACATCTATCAGAAATTAAGAGAAGCCGGTAAGGGTAAGGAAAAATTTATCCTTCATGATGGTCCGCCCTATGCTAATGGTTCAATCCATATCGGGCATGCGCTAAATAAACTTTTAAAAGATATTGTTATTAAGTATAAGACTCTTCGTGGCTATGATTGTCCTTTTATTATTGGTTGGGATTGCCACGGATTGCCAGTAGAACATCAACTGTTCAAAGAGCTAGGTTCCAATAAACATAACGTAGATGCTAGTGACTTTCGAAAAAAGGCTAAGGATTATGCTTTAAGATTTGTTAAATTACAAGGTCAGGACTTTACTCGTCTAGGTTTATTTTGTGACGAAAGCAATCCTTATCTTACTCTTGATCCAAAATATGAGCAAGTTGTGGTCGAACTACTTGGGGAATTAGTCTCCCAAGGGTATGTTTACCGAGGCCGTAAGCCAGTTAATTGGTGTCCGGTTTGTGAAACTGCTTTAGCTGAAGCCGAAGTAGAATATCAAGATAAACAATCAGATTCAATTTATTTCCTGTTTAAACTTATTGATGGTAAGAAAACTCTAGCAAAAGAAGTCGCTGATGACATTTACTTCTTGGTCTGGACAACTACCCCTTGGACTGTAATTTCTAATGTTGCCGTAGCAGTGCACCCGAGCTTAGAATATTGTTTGGTTCAGCTTAAAGATAAAAGGGTTATTCTAGCCAAGGATTTAATTCCCCAACTTGAAGAAAAATTCCAAACTCAACTTAAAATAATAAAATCACTGGTTGGAAAGGAACTCGAAGGGCTAATACTTAAGCATCCTTTTGTTGATCGAGAATCTCCAGTAGTTTTGGCTGACTTTATATCACACGAAGAAGGCAGCGGCTGTGTGCATATTGCTCCTGGTCATGGAACCGAGGATTTTTCTCTAACTAAAAAATATGACTTAAGTATCATTATGCCTGTGGACGATAGGGGAATATTTCAAGAACCCGAAGAGTTTAAGGGTAAAAACATTAAGGATGCTAATAATTCAGTAATAAAAGTTTTAGGCGAAAATCATGCTTTGGTTGTTAACGAAAAAATAAGCCACTCTTACCCGCATTGTTGGCGATGTAAGCAACCAATAATTTTTCGAGCTACCTTTCAATGGTTTTTGAACGTTGATCATGAGAATTTGCGCCAAAAAGCACTTAAAGAGGTTGATAAAGTACGTTGGGTGCCTTCATCGGGCAAAGAGCGGATGAAAGGTATGCTGTTGACCCGTCCTGATTGGTGTCTTTCTCGTCAAAGACTTTGGGGCATACCAATACCAGCAATAAAATGCCAGAAGTGTGCTAAAGTAATCTTAACTAAGGAAATTATTGCCAAAACTGCTGAGGTTTTTGGAAAAAATGGTTCTGACTCTTGGTTTACCTTAGAGTTAGATAAATTTCTTCCGAAAAACTTTAAATGTTCTTGCGGTTGTAGTGATTTCGTAAAGGAATTTGACATTCTTGATGTTTGGTTTGAATCTGGAGCAAGTTTTTTAGCAGTTGTAAAGAACAATTCTGAACTTGCCTTTCCGGCAGACTTATATCTAGAAGGTAGTGATCAACACCGAGGGTGGTTTCAAGTTTCATTAATTCCTTCTGTAGCTAAAGAAAAACAAGCCCCGTTTAAAACGATTTTAACTCATGGTTTCGTGGTTGATAGCGAGGGGAGAAAGATGTCGAAATCCTTAGGTAATGTCATTGCTCCTCAAGAAATTTCAAAACAACATGGTGCTGAGATATTGCGGCTCTGGACTGCTTATACAGACTATAGTGAAGATGTTAAAATTTCAGAAGAAATCATTAAACAGTTGGTTGATATGTATCGGAAAATGCGTAACACTATAAGATTTATTCTCGGTAATATATCTGATTTTAATCCCAAGGAGTCTAAAATAGACTACGAGAACTTGCAAGAAGTCGATAAATTTATGCTAGCCAAGCTAATGCGTCTTTACGAAGAAGTTATTACCTGTTATGATGACTACAGTTTTTACAAAGTGTGCCAAAAAGTCTTTAATTTTTGCAATCTAGATCTAAGTTCTTTTTATCTTGACATTTTAAAGGACAGACTATATACTTTCTCACGATGTTCCCCGGCTCGTAAGAGTGCTCAATTTGTTCTTTACCAAATCTTGGACGTTTTACTTAAGCTAGTTGCCCCAATCCTTTCCTTTACTGCTGAAGAAGC
>CAZWIR010000056.1:0-5786 GCA_964634315.1 uncultured Planctomycetia bacterium
GGCTAGTGGTAACAGTATTAAACTCTGGTGCTTTACCAATTCCCTTGGTGGTTGAAGAGGAGAGAAGCGTCGGCCCACTTTTAGGTTCTGACTCTATTGAGCGAGGGATAAAATCAATAATTTTTGGTGCAGCATTGGTAGTAGGTTTTGTTTTAGTATACTATCTTCTTGGTGGTGTGATTACAGTTATATGCCTGGCTTTGAATCTTTTATTCATTTTGGCAGGTTTACAACTTTTCAAGGGCACTTTAACTTTACCGGGTATTGCCGGTATGATTCTGACTCTTGGTATGGCTGTAGATGCCAATGTTTTAATATTTGAACGAATAAGGGAGGAGCTAAATTTACATAAGCCATTAAGTATTGCCATAAAGAATGGTTTTAATCGGGCTAAGCGGACGATTATTGATGCCAATGTTACTACACTTATTGCTGCTCTATTTCTTTTTATCTATGGAACTGGACCAATAAAAGGCTTTGCGACTACTCTTTCTTTAGGGATTATAGCTAGTATATTTACTTCAGTTTTTATCGGGCGAACAATTTTTTCTTTTCTTCTAGATTTAAGGTTGAAGAGTTTAACAATGCTTTCGTTAATCTCAGTCTCTAAGATTAATTTTGTAAAATTTAGAGGAGTCTGTATTGCTATTTCTTTGATTGTTGTCGTAGTAGGCGTAGCCAATTTTTATTCCCAAGGGAATTCAGTTTTAGGTATAGATTTTAAAGGTGGACAAATGCTTGAGTATAAAATTAGTCCGCCGGTTGATACTGAAGAGTTAAGGCGTGTTCTAAAGCAAGAAGGTTATAATGAAGTAGCAATTCAGGAGTTTAAAGATATTCCTGGAGGAGTAAGCATTAAAAGCACCTCTGACTTAGCTTCGGAACTTGATCAGGCTTTAAAAAAGAATTTTCAAGGTGTCGAGGAACTTAAGGCAACAACTGTTGGTCCGGCAGTAGGTAAAGCCTTAAGGAAGAAAGCCTATTTTGCTATAATTTTTGCTCTTTTAGGTATACTTGCTTATGTTGGGTTTCGGTTCAAGCATTTTGACTTTGCTTTTGCAGCTGTAATTGCCCTTTTTCATGACGTACTTATTTGCTTAGGTATTCTTTGTTTTGCTGGTTATGAAGTAAATCTTTTAACCGTAACCGCTCTTTTAACCGTTGCTGGTTATTCGATTAATGACACTATAGTTATTTATGACAGAATAAGAGAAGTTTCTCCGCGGTTAAGAAAGGCATCGTTGGGTGAGATTATCAATATAGCGATAAACAGTACACTTTCAAGAACGATTATCACATCGATTACTACTCTTATGGTTGTCGTCTCAATGTTTTTAGTAGGTGGAGAAATCCTAAAGGGTTTTTCTTTTACGCTCTTAGTTGGTATTATTGCCGGTACTTACTCATCGATATTTATCGCTGCTCCCTTAGTTCTTCTTTTTAGAAAACCTCGTGTTTAACACATTAAAAATCTACAAACATAAAGAATTACCTCTTAAGAGGGCTAGGGCTGAGCTCATCTCTCTGGGTTATCGTCGGGTTGATGCAGTGAGTGAGGAGGGGGATTTTACTCTTCAGGGAGACACCTTAGAACTTTACCCGGTAAATTTTAGCTTTCCCTTAAGGATTGAGTGGGAATTTGAAACTATATCAAAGATTTACAGTTTCGACAAAGCACTCAACAAGAAAGTAATTGACTACGACCTGCTAATTATTATTCCGCATTTAAAAGCGGCTAAACGCTATAGTTCAGAAGATCTTCCTCTTGAAGCAGTTTTACGGCTAAAAAAAGGCGATTACGCTGTTCATAGCCGTTACGGAATTGGTAAATTTTGCGGAGCAAAGTTATTAACTGTTAAGGAAAAAGAGGGCTATTACTTTGAGATAGAGTATGACAGAGGAGATAAACTCTATGTTTCAAAAGAAGATGCTCACCTTGTTCAAAAATACACCGGTTTTTCCCAGAAGCGGCCGCATCTTTCACGTTTAGGCTCAAAGGAGTGGACGCGAATAAAAGAAAAAGTTCAAAAAGGCATAAAGGCTTTTGCTTTAGAGATATTAAAAATGGAGGCACAGAGGAAGGTAATTGGAGGATTTAAATATATTGCTGACGATCAGTGGCAGAGAAAATTTGAAAAGAGTTTTCCCTATAAAGAAACTGAAGATCAGATAAACTCAACTAGACAAGTCAAGGCTGATATGCAGGGAGCTGGATGCATGGACAGAATTATTTGTGGAGATGTTGGTTATGGTAAGACTGAGGTTGCTATGCGAGCAGCTTTTAAAGGTGTCCAGAGCGGTAAGCAGGTAGCATTTTTGGTGCCAACTACAATACTTGCTTATCAGCACTATACCAATTTAGCCAGAAGGTTGAAAGATTTCCCTTTTTACGTTGAAATGCTCTCACGCTTTAGAACTAAGCATGAGCAAGATGAGATCTTAAAAAAAATAGACCAAGGGAAGATCGATATTATAGTTGGGACTCACCGCCTTCTCTCTGATGATGTTAGTTTTAAGGATCTAGGTCTTTTAATTATTGACGAAGAGCATAAGTTTGGAGTTACTCATAAGGAAAAAATAAAAAAACTTAAAGTAAGCATTGATATCCTTTCTCTAACCGCAACCCCGATTCCCCGTACTCTTTACATGGGCTTAATTGGATTAAAAGGTATCTCAATGATTCGGACACCGCCAAAAGCGAGATTAGCGGTTAAGACTAAGGTTATTGAGTACAACATCAACAATCTAAAAGAGATAATAGTTAAAGAGCTAAAACGCGGTGGGCAGGTTTTTTTTATTCATAATCGGATTGAAACCATTGAAGAGATTAAGCGGTCCCTTGTAAAGGTCTTACCGAAGGAGGCCAAGATAGGTCTTGTACATGGCAGACTTCCTACCCAGGCAATGGAGAAGGTTATGATGGATTTTATTAACAAGAAAATCGATTGTTTGTTTTCGACAGCCATTGTTGAGTCAGGCATAGACATTCCTACAGCCAATACAATAATTATTAACGATGCTTATAGATTTGGTCTAGCAGACCTACATCAGCTAAGAGGCCGAGTTGGCAGATTTAACCTACAAGCATTTGCTTATTTGGTGATACCAGGCGCACGGGTTATTCCTCAAGATGCTGCTAAACGACTTGAACATATTTGTGAATTTTCGCATCTTGGGGCCGGGTTTGAGGTTGCAATGACTGATTTAGAATTAAGAGGTGCTGGAAATATTTTAGGTAAAGAGCAACATGGTTTTGTTTGGATGGTAGGCTTTGATTTGTATTGCCGCTTACTTAAAAAAGAGATAGAATACTTAAAGCTTGCTTTCAAGATCGACGTTGGTTCTTGAAGAATAGCTACAAGGAGGAACAGTTATGAAGCTAAATATTCTACTAGTGATTGGGTTGATGTTTTTTTCTTTTAATCTCTTTGCCAAAGAGGTAAGTAAAATAATTGTTAAGGTGAATAACCAAGTTATTACTTCACGAGATTTAGAAGAGTATACTATGGCTCTTTCTTATCGTTTGCTTGAAGACAGTGAGGATCTTTCAGCTGAGCCTGAGAAGTTTAAAGGCATGGCTTTAGAGAAATTAATTGAGGATACTCTTATTTTAGATAAAGCCAAGCAAGAAGGTTTAGAAATTTCCTCTTTTCGTATAGAAAATAGAATTGATAAAATAATTGCCGGTCACCCTAGCCGAGAAGATTTCGAGAAGTCTCTAAAAGAAAAGGGACTTACAATTACACTTTTGCGGAAAAAAATTGAGGATCAATACCGATTAAGGGATGTTGTTGATAAATATGTGAGGTTTCGGATTGGTGTTTCGCCTAAAGAGATAAGCGATTATTATTTAGAACATCCGGATGCGTTTTACTCATCTCGGGGTTATGTTTTTTATATCGCAAAATCAATAGACCGAAGTATTTTGGAAGGAATAGCTAGTTTTATTAAAAAAGAAGGGATTGATCAAGCTTTGGCTGAATATGATGATATGTTATTGAAGTTAGAGTCAAGTCAAGAGGAGCTAAGAGTAGAGATATCCGAAATAATTGAAAGCCTTGAAGTTAAAAAACATAAGATCGCTAAAGTTGATGATATATTCCACTTAATTTTCTTAGAAGAGAAAAATTTACCCACTCAACTTTCCTTAGAAGAGTCAAAGGAGGCAATTCATGCCTACCTTTGGGATGTAAAATTTAAGGAGAGGTTTAATCAATGGGTAGGCTTTCTTAGAGAGGATGCGGTAATAGAAAAGTATTATGAATACCCCTAAAGGAATGATTTCATCTACCCCTAAAGGGGTGGCTTCGCCTAAAAAGAAAATTGTTATTAGCTCTGGAGATCCCGGCGGCTGCGGACCATTTATTACTTTAAAGGCTATTGAGAACCTTGGCCAAAGCAATCTTGAATTCTTTGTGGTTGGTGACCAGAAGATATTTCAAAAATTACCGATTTACAAAAAAGTAAAGAATAGAATTAATTTAATTGATCTAAACACTCCTGGAATTGAAAGAATAAAAGCAGGACAATCTTCTCGTTTAAGTGGAAAGGCTAGCTTAAGCTATCTTAATAAGGCTTTGGAATTGATAGATCAAAAGAAGATTAATCGTCTGGTTACTGCTCCTTCCTCAAAAGAGGCAGTGAAACTGGTTTTGAAAAAGTTTTGCGGTCACACTGAGTATTTGGCTGATTATTTTAAGGCCGATAATTTTGCGATGATGATGGTCTCAGCTGAGCTTAAAGTAGTTATGGCAACCAGACATATCAATTTAAAGGCGGTGTCTTCTTCTCTGAAGGGAAAGGATATCTATAATTTACTTTCTTTAACCTATAGATTTTTGCAAAATCAATTTAAGATAAAGTGTCCCCGAATTGTTTTTTGTGCAGTTAATCCCCATGCTGGAGTAAATACTTTCATTGGAAATGAGGAGAAAAAGATTCTTCAAGCTAGAAAGAAATTTAAAAAGTTAACCCTGGGTCCTTATCCGGCTGATACTATTTTTACTAAAGAGAAATTAAAACATTACGATTGTGTTATTTGTGCTTACCATGACCAGGCGATGATCCCGTTTAAGTTGCTTTCTTTTCACACCGGGGTGAATGTGACTTTAGGTTTGCCAATTGTAAGGACTTCACCAGCCCATGGTGTAGCCTATGATATAGTTGCAAAGGGGAAACAACCTTTTCATTCTTCTATGCTGGAAGCAATCAAGCTGGCGTCAAAATTATCCCGATGAAACAGCTACATACATTTGGTCAAGTATTCCTCATCGACAGTGAATCTATCCAAAGAATTGTTGATAACCTAGACATTAAGGGTAAGGAGGTTTTAGAGGTTGGCTCTGGCAAGGGAGTAATTAGCAAGCTTATAGCTGAGAGAGCCAAGAAGCTTTATTGCGTTGAGGTTGACCGACGGTTTTGTGGTTTTTTAAGGAAAGAATTTCTTAAGAAAGATAATGTTGAGATTATCCATACTGATATTCTGAAGTTTCCGCTTTCAAAGTTAGGAAGAAAGGTGATTGTCTTTGGTAATGTGCCATACCATATAAGTAGCGAGTTAATCAAATATCTTGTTGGTTATCGAAAGTATATTGAAGTAGCTTATTTTACTTTTCAGAAGGAATTTGTTCAAAAGATGAGTGCTAAGGTCTCAAATAATAATTACAATTTCCTAAGTTGTTATGTTCAATATTATGCAAAGGTAGAAGGAATTTTTGATATTAAGGCTTCAGCTTTTGATCCCAGGCCTAAGGTTGACTCAACATTTTCTAAGATTGATTTTTATA
>CAZWIR010000057.1:0-4008 GCA_964634315.1 uncultured Planctomycetia bacterium
AAAATACTCAGGAAACTTTAGAAGCCGGTAAAAATAAGTGCCCAACAAAGTGTATTGTTAAATTAGACCATAAACCACAGACCATAGACCATAGACTGTAGACTTAAAGATGACAAATTACAAATAAGGTTGAACCTTAAGTGTAAAGATGGGATACAGAAACAAAGTTATTAGCGCTGGAGAGATTTATCACGTTACTCAACGTGCACCAGGGAAAGAAAAACTTTTTGTAGAAGACAGCGATTATCTTAACATGCTATCTTCTCTAAAAGATTGGGTTAAAGAATTTGATCTAACTATTTTTTCCTTTTGTTTTATGCCAAATCATTATCATATCCTTTTAAAAATAAACAAGCCTAACCTTTCCAAAGCTATGCAGTGTTTAAATACTTCATATGGGATGCGTTTTAATAAAAAATATCAGAGAAAAGGCCATGTTTTCTGCGGTGTTTATAGAGCATCAATATGCTTAGACGATATGCATTTTATCGGAAGCTCATTTTATATTCATCTTAATCCTCAAAAGGCAAGAATAGTGGAAGACGCTTTAGATTACCGCTGGTCATCGGTAAATCTTTATAATAATCCGGAAATTAAAAGTTTTGTAAAAAATGATTTAATCCTAGGAATAATCAATAATGACCTTAGAAAGGCAGCGTTACTTTACAAAGATATGCTGAAGGAATATTCTTATGTGAAGTACGAAAACATCATAGAAAATCCAAAAGCAGGAATAAATTTTGCCAAGGGAATATTTAAAAGTTTATCAAAAACTTTGCAAAACAGAAATATCAAAAAAGATTTCATAGGTGCTGAGATAAATTTAGATGATATGATAGCGGAATTTAAGAAAAAGGAACAAAAAAAAACGCCCGAGGAAAAAAAAGGCTTAATTTATTTAGTAGAACAATTGAAGAGTAGAGGATACAATGTGACAGAGAGAGCAAAAATATTGAATGTTAGTCGTCAGGCTTTATATAGCCTGACAAATAAGGTTGAACCTTAAGTGTAAGGAGACAGAGCCTAAAAGATGTTTAAAGAAATTGTTAATGTCCTCGAAGCTTGGAACGATAAAGTTAAGGTACAGTTTACCAAGAAGGAAATGTGTTCCTGTTGTAAGCTCTCTGATCTCTGTGGCATGGGCACTGAGATTTTAACTTTAGACAATCCTCAGTTTAGCTTAAAAACTGGAGATAATATTGAAGTTGGAATTGAAGAAAAAAAGACCCTTCAAGCCAGCTTGATAATGTTTTTAATACCAGCACTACTTTTTGTGTCTAGTCTGGTTTTCTTTAAAAATTACGGCGAAGCTTTAAGTTTTTTTCTTGCTATCTTAGGGCTTTGCACCTATTATGTAATTGCTAAGTTTCTTTTAAGAAAAAAGAGTAAGGAATTTAATCTAAAAATTCTGCGAAAAATATAAACTAATGTCAGCTAAAAAAAATATTGCAATATTAGCCTCAGGAAACGGAACAAATTTCCAGGCTTTGGCCAAGGCTATAAAGAAGCAAAAACTAAAAGCCCGGATAAAACTCTTGGTTACCGACAAAAGAAATTCTTTTGTACGCAAACGGGCTAAAAATTTAGACATAAAAGATGTGTTCGTTAATCCTAAGGAATTTAAATCCGACTTGGAATTTGATAAAAGTATCGTTAAGATTCTAAAAAAAGAAAAAATTGATTTGGTAATCCTAGCCGGCTACATGAAAATCATCTCTCCCTTTTTTGTAAAAAGTTTTAGTAATAAGATTTTAAATATCCATCCGGCAATACTGCCAGCCTTTAAGGGAACAAGGTCTATTTCCAGGGCATTTAAATATGGCTGCAAAGTAACCGGGGTAACAGTTCATTTTATTGATGAAAAGGTTGACCACGGACCGATAATATTACAAGAAACTGTAGAAATAAAAAAGGGGATGAGCCGGGAAAAACTCGAAAAAAAAATCCACAAACTCGAGCATAAACTGTACCCTCAAGCCTTAAAGCTTATCTTGGACAAAAAGGTAAAGGTATCGGGGAGAGATGTTAAAATTATTTAGATTAATGTTTCTTGGGCTCTGCGTTTTTTCCTTAGGTGTATCTTTAGGTTTTGCCGCTCCCTTAGGAATCGGTGAAAAAGTAATTGAAGTTAAGGTTGATAAGAAAAAAGTCGATACCGGTGAAATCTTTATTTACAGGATAATAGTCCAGGGAAACCTTAAATCAGAAGCTCAATTAAAATTGCCGGAGTTTAAAGACCTCAGAATCGTCTCTCAAAGCCAATCCCGAAACCAATCGGTAAAATCAGGCCTAAGAAAAACAACGATTAATTTCACCTACCATATTTTTGCCCCTAAGGCCGGTGTCTATACTATTGAACCGGTCACTCTCGAGAGTAAGGACAGCAAATATCAAAGCCGAACAATCACCATAAAAGTTAAAGGTAAACCTTTAAAAGAAAAGATGAAAATCCTACCTTACATTGAAAAGGGAACCAGCCTCTAGGGGAATAGAGTTATGCTTTCGGGGGTATAGATTTCGACATCACCGGTTAAAAGATTGTTTATCTCTATCTCAGCAATATCTCCTGAAGAGTCGTAGATATCTAAAGTTTTCTTTGTGATTGTTCTAACCTGATCAAAAAAGTTAATCGAGTCTTCTTGAGGTTTTGCAGTTTTAATATCAAAACTCACCTTTAGATTGTTAGCCCAATAGTGAGTTGAAATAGAAGCCTTAATATTTTTTTCAAGATTTTGACGTACCAAGTAAGCAATAAACTCGCCCATAGAAATGTCATATTCCTGTATATGGTCACCATTTAAGTCACCAAGAGCACTCGGATTTAGAAATGAAAGGAAAACTACTCTTTTCTCACGCTCTTTAAGTGAAATAAAACCCATGTCAAACTTTATCATATCAGGAATATAGCCGATAGTATAAGTGTCAAACCCAGTTCCTTTTACGCTTGAAATCAAAAGACAGTAGAGCTTAGGGGGATTATCCATGCTCAAGAAAACCCGACCTAAAGCATGAAAAATCTTTATCCGAGAACTTTGAGCCTGTTTATTCCATTGACCATCTTGATCAACTAATTTTTCAAATGGCCCATAAATCCAAAGAGTCTCTCCTGAAAATCTAACCTTAACATCAAGGTTAAACTCATCTTTACAAATAGTTCGTATTGCTTCTTTAATATTCTTGCGTGAATATGTGGAAGAAATCGTGCAAGACGGGAGAAAAATTATAATGAAACTAACTAGGAGGATTTTGAGAGCGTTCTTTACCATGCTTTTTAAATATTTCTACAATCTCATCGTATTCAAGCTCACCCTTGGTCAATAACTCTTTTGCGAAATACTCTAAGAGTTCTTTCTCGCTGTTTAATATTTCACTTACCTCAATAAGAGAAAGGTTTAATATTTTCTGCACATCCTTATCAATATTTCTTTTGGTCTCTTCTGAAAGAAGTGAAGCTTGAGGATAAGCTGATGTTGGCATTAAAGCATCAAAATTACCTAAGATGCCACTCTCTCCCATACCATAGCGATAAACCATGTCATGAGCTAAGCCTAAGGCAGCTTTAAAATCACTGGACACACCTGAGCTAGTACTTCCAAATTTTGTTTTCTCAGCTGCATATCCGCCTAAAAAGGTCTTAATGTTAGCTATAAACCACTCTCTTGACGGGGCATAAATCTCTTCCTTGGGTCTGCGGCCAACATAGCCTAAAGCTCCTCGATGGGGGATAATTGAAGCCTTAATAACATCATCGGTAGGATGAGTAAGATAAGCAATAATAGCATGGCCGGATTCATGGTAAGCGGTCCATTCTTTTTCTTTTTCGCTTAAGACAATCTGGCTCTTTAAACCAAAGACTACCCGATCATAAGCCTGAGAAAGGTCCTTATAAGTAATCTTTCCCCGTTTATTACGAATTACAATTAAAGAAGCCTCACGTATCATATTGGCAATATCAGCTGGAGAAAAACCCACTGTTCTCTTTGCTAAAATATCATTGTCAATTTCAGG
>CAZWIR010000057.1:4108-5784 GCA_964634315.1 uncultured Planctomycetia bacterium
GCCGCCGCCAAACATAAACCAATAGTGAAAGCCCATGTATATGCTAGCAAAGGCAATAGCGGTAATTATAGCCATAAACATCTGAAAAGGAATGCTAGCTAGAGTAGTCCGTTTATAGAATGATTCTAATCCGATAAATTGTTGGACTCCAATAACAAGTAAGAGGATCACTCCCGAGACAAGAATAAGCAGTAGGGTAATAAGAACAATCTTTAGCCAGTGTAGTTTAATCAGTTTTACTAATGTTTTGCCAGTCATAAGAACACTCAACCTAAAATATCACATATTTTCGTTTTTGTCTATAACATCTTCGGGAGAGAACAGTTTTCAGTTTCATAATACACACTATAAAGTAGAGAACCGTCCCCGCTTACAGTATTTTTAAAACAAATTGACACAAGAAAGAATAAAAGCTAAAATAAAAGTTTGTTAGCGATATCTTATGATTTCCGATAGCAGTATTAATAAAAGTGGAGGTATCCAATGAATAATAAGCCGATTTTAAAAGGTTTAGTTTTGGCTGCGGCAATGGGGACAGTTTTAGTTTTTTGCGGTTTATCCTGTTTTGCCGAACAAATCACCATCACCACCTATTACCCTGCCCCCTTTGGAGTATACAAGGAATTAAAACTGCAACCTAATATTTCCCCCTCTACTTGTGATGCCAATAATGAGGGAGCGATGTATTATGATAATACTGCTAATGAGGTTATGGTTTGCAGAGAAATAGCTATCTTTACTTATAACTGGGAATCAATAGGAGGTTGGTGGACAAGTAATGACGGAACAAATATTTTTAACACCAATACCGATAATGTCGGCATCGGCACGGCGAATCCGCAGGCAATGCTTGATGTAAGTTCAATAACGAGCGCTTTTTTACCGCCAAGGATGACCACTGCGCAAAGGGATGCTATATCTCCAAGCGTAGAAGGAATGATGGTGTACAATAATGACGAGCAGAGAATGGAATACTACAACAGTTCGGCTTGGCTGCCTGTTGGAGCCGGAGCCATCAATGTTGACAGCGGTAGTTATACCGGTGATAATACATATGGCAAAAAGATACTTACGCAGCTGGATGGTAAGCCACGTTTTGTAATAGTTGCTAAAACGGATGGCGGTAAGCCTGCGTGGTTTTGTACAAATACTATGGTTAGCCCGAGAAGTAGAAAATTTGGCGATGATGCGGGCAATAGCAGTATCATAGAACTTGGAGTAGAAAGCGGCAAAGGTTATTTTAAGGTAGGTACGGCGGAGGGAGTGAATAAGAACGGAAAAGGTTACACATATATAGCAATTTATTAGTGATTGAGGGGGACGGTTTTCAACCTTACAGTGTGTCCTATCAAGCAGAGAATCGTCCCCCAAAAAATAACTTGCCAAAGCTACTTTCTATGCTATACTCCAGCTTATGGATTTTGAATCAAAAACTCCAGATGAAATTATACAAAGCCTGAAGAAAAAGTTTAATTTCCTCAAACCTCAGGGTGCTGGCTTACCTTTAATAGCAGGAATTTTCCTGGTTATTTTTCTTCTAAAAGGTGCCTTCTACACTATCCAGCCCAGCGAAGTAGGGGTAATCTTGCGTTTCGGCAAATTCATAAAAACTACCGCACCTGGCCTTCATTTTAAGATACCACTAGGAATCGAGAAAGCAATTCCGGTACCGGTAG
>CAZWIR010000058.1:0-5731 GCA_964634315.1 uncultured Planctomycetia bacterium
TTCCACCGTGTTTTATAACATTTAGCCATGTCACAAATGTAATCCTTATGCTGGTACACAGAAAAATCTTTACACAAACTATCAAGCCATATTTTTTTAAGCATGTTGCTTTTAGTTTGTACCATCTCTTCATACTCAGCCGTAGGTACACCTAAAAGTTCGTAAAAATAATATCTCAGATATTTCGGTTGTGTATAATCTTGTGTTTTCATCTTTTCAACCACATCCACACTCATTACTTATCTACTTTTTTTGGATTTGGTTTCTTGCTTGTAAAAAAACCTTGCTTTCTCTTTCTGTCGTAATAACACTTTAAAGAGCAATACTTGCCACTTCCTCCAGTATGGGTCCAATTTCTGTTTCTTAAAAACATTTTGCCACATTGTTTGCATCTTGCTGGTTTCCAATCATATTTTTCATACAATTTTCTGCATCTGGTAGAACAATATTTACTGCCTTTCTGTATTCTATATCTAGACAGGGGCTCTCCACATACAACACAACACATCTTCTCACCGTGCTCTTGCTTTAATGATTTTCTAATTAATACAGGACTCTGATGCAATCTTTTGTTAAAAATTTGTCTAACTCGTTCTCTACTTATGCCATACATCTTCCCTACGCTATCTAAAGTAGCCACAGGTGCTAACACATCTTCAACAATCTTCCAATGTCTTTCTTTTATTTCTTCGTTCATTCTTTCCATTTTATTTAATTAAATTTGTAACCTCACCTATATTACCACTTTTCCATCCCAATGTCAAGAAATGTTACTAATTACTAACACTTCTTTTCCCTTTGTACCTAGGGGGGCGAGTGAGATTCGAACTCACACCCAGTCCTAGACTGCTCCTCCACTTGAGCTACCGCCCCCATAGTTTTCAGATTTAATTTCTAACATTACCTTGTCATTAGTTTAAATTTATTACATCTGCTATATATTTTACATCATTGCATGTTTTAATATCATTCCCAATTACTTCTTCTCATATTTTATATCCTTTTCTTATGGTTAACAAATCGCAAAATAGGAACCGTATGTACCGATTCCTATTGCCTATTTATTTCTTTTTCTTCTTTCCCTTTAAACAAACTCCTATCTTCTTAAAAAAATCAACAATCTTCTTGGTTGTTTTATTCAATATTCTCACCCCCCCTATTTTTCTCTGGTGATGAAATTAAACATGTTCTTTAAGTAAAGAAACATGCTCTTTACCCAGTTGTCGCCTTTTACTGGTCTATTGTCTTCTATGTTTTCTAACTTGTCTTCTTTAAATATCAACTTATCTAATTCTGCTAGTATCTCAACATCTTTAGATACGGGGTCACCATTCTGAGTTAAGCCCAATTTCTTACACAACTCTCCCACTAAATCCTCCACCCTCTCTTTTAGCTTTGTATACTTTCTTTCACTTACTATAATCTCATTTTTATATTCCTCTTTCATCTTCTCATGCTTTGTGGCCAGTTCATGAAACGCAATTAGCTCACTCCTTATTCTTTGAACCTCCATTACGCCAAACTTCACTTGCTCTCCACCAATCTCTACTGTGCCAAAATCAATTTTTGTCTGGTCGTTTATTTCCATATCTTCCCCATTTTGGGGAGTGTCATTAGAATTATACCACGTTTCAATAAAATCCAGGGGGTCCTCCCACCAATCATTCAACTCTACTATGTTTCTTGCTATTGTGTCTATACCATTTCTTAATGTTTTTGGGTCAACTTTAAAGATTGAAAAGTGAGAATGCGCCCAAACAGTACCGCTCTTACCTATCTTAGCTATCATCTCTCCCTCAGAGACCTCCTTCACTTGAGATAAAAAGCCGTCTGGGTGGTTATGTGCATAATGTACCCACCTCTCCCCCCAAGGGCCCTCTATATGTATTACGTTGTGCCTACCATACGCTCTGGTTGGATGAGAAGCATAGTGGTAATAGACCAATTTCCCTTTCGCTATTGCATACAAGGGTAAACCCAAGTCTGTATCTCCTCCCGTTTTGATATTTATGTCGTAACCATTGTGTAAATATGTGCCTCTGTCACTTCCAAAATAATCAGCTACATACCAATCCTTCTCAAACTCTTCTTTAGAACCATCCCCTACAGGATAACGCATTTTTTAGCGATTGCTGTTAATAATAAATATCTCACTATCATAATCTACACAAACTGTCCTAATAGGGTTCATCTCATAACAAGCACTTGTCGTTAGGTAATACTCACCAGTTGGTAGGTTTGGGATAGTTAAATTAGTAATAACCTGTTTATGGTCACCAGCTTTGTTCATAGGGGTAATTGAGGGTAGGGTGTAAACAACTCCATTAATTAACTGTCTGTGAATTATAGGGAACTTGTCAGTATTTTTAGTAAATACCGTTTTATAAATCAAAGGTTCTCCTACCTCTACTGTCTTGTTCTCATTCATTATCTTTAAGGGTTGTTCTATTACTAAAGGATTGTAAGGATAAAGCCACCAAACAAAAACAGTTATTACTGCAACAGTAGAAAATAATAATGTGAGCATAGCAATTATATATTCAAATTTTTTCATCTTATTACTAAAGCTATTAACGCACCTATAAAGGCTACTAAAACTAAACTGACAAAACTGTAAACGATATTTTTAACAGGGGTAAACTCCTTACAAGTAACAAGAGTATCAACCTTTTTAAACAAGTTTATTATATCTTTCTTAATTAGGGCTATTGATGTTGCTATGGTCATAGAAATCTCTCTATGTATGTATTATGATTTAAAAATTATAAATTAGCAAATTATTCTAATATAGAAGCCGCCCCTCCACAATAATTCTGCCCCCCAATAACACTTGATAAAGACGGAGATGTTGTTCCAGTTAATGAACAAGCCTCACATCTAATTCTTCCAGTTCCACCAGTTCCACCACCACCACTACCAGTTGCGCCCGTAGCTGTAATCTTACCAGAACCAAGAATTGCTGTTTTAGCTTTAATTAAAACCGAACCACCTGCTCCAGCACCACCATTTCTTCCTAAAGAACCAGCACCATTACTACCAAGTCCTCCATTTGACCTTATCAATCCAGAAATAGTTATTGTTTTAGCAAAAATTGCAACGATTCCGCCCCCAGCTCCTCCACCACCACCATCATCACTAGCTGCTGAACATCCGCCTCCACCCGCACCACCGAATACCATTGTCGATAAAGCTACTACACCAGCAGTTCCTCCACCAGTTCCTGCCGTTGGTCCATTACCAATAGTAGTTCCAGTTGCTCCAGCAGTACCATTGCCTCCACCACCTCCACCAGAACCTCCGCCACCAATTTCAGTACCGCCTCCACCACCATTACCATTCGCTGCATTACTTGCACTTCCAGCACCTCCGGTACCTTCACCTTGATTTGCTGTGTTGTGTTGTTCTCCTCCAGCTCCTCGGAAACCACCACCAGTTCCACCAGTAAACCTATCTGGAGACGCACCTCCATTAGCACTAATCGTTCCATTTACATCACACAAGCCACTACTCATTAAAGCCACAATACCACCCACAGTTCCATTCCAAGCTTTGGCTGTTAAAGTTTTACCAGAGTCAATCGTGATACCAGAATGTTGTTCTATAACTAACACCTGAGCTCCCGAAGTATAGGTATAAGTTAGCGGACTCACTGTTGTAATAGTACCCGCTACATAAGATGAAATTTTATTAAGTTCCCACTGCCCCGCGCTCGTGCCTCGTGTTTGATGAATCATTATTAACTGCCCCGCTACAAAAGAAGCATTGGTTGCTGATATGGAAGTTGTGCCAGAAGTGGCGGTACTTGCCGAATCAATTGGAGCATCTGTTGTGTTTGCTGATATAGATAACAGCCCATCGCTTCCATTACTGAAAGGGGGGGCGAGTAATTGTGGCATTATTCTGACTTTAATTGAATGGTTATGTCTGTTCCTGCTATCGTACTTCCTATTTGGTCTATGTCAGGTGTAAGTATGTCTCCTTCTGCCAAAGCTGTTGTATCAAAAGAAGTGGTATTACCAGAAGTAGCTCCAGCAAGTATTTTTGGTCTATCAGCAGGAGTGGTTGCCCATATAGAAGTTCCGTTCTTATTTATATCTACAATTACATCCGCACCAGTCGGAGCAGTCTTTACATATAAATATGCCTTAATCGCAGTTAACGTTCTTGGAACTCCTATAATTGGCGATACTGATGTGCCAGTTGTAAGAGTACCCACAACAGACCAAGTAAATGTTGGTTTTGAAGACGCTAATTCATAAATTGTTCCTGCGTCATTTATAACATATAAGGTTGGAATTCCTGCTTTGTCTTTTGCAAAAATATGCAACTTATTAGCTGCTGGGGTTGATGGGTCTGCTCTCTCAGTTAACTCTATTCCATCTGCCATAGCATCCACGGCCCTATCATTAGCCACCATGTTATCCATTTTTGCTTCTGTTATTATGTCTCCCGCTGTCCATGTGACTGCCGCGTAAACTGTTTCAGCCATTTTTCAAATAGTTAATTGATATCTTTGTATTACTTCTCACTTTTTCTACTTTAAATTTAGAATTAATCTTTCCAAATTCTCTCCCTACTTTGTTGCTTGATTCTTTTTCTGAAGCGACAATACTAGGTAAGGTCATGTTAGCACGAAAATCTCTTGTATCCAAACCACAAGCACATTCTAAACATAATGATTCATCAATAGGAGAAATCTGAGGCGTAAGACACCCCTTCCATTCTTTTCCATTCGTCCATTGAACATAATGAAAATCACACCAATCAGTTAAAGTTTCGTCACTAGCCCAACAATACCCCTGCACTTCACCACAACTACCACAAGTTATCTCATATCTATTTAAACCAGCCTTATCTCTAGGACAAGTTATATATTCCTGTTTCGCTATTTCTTGTGATATTTCTTCTTTTGGCATTAAAGCCAACTTATCTCTCCATTCCTTTATAACCTCCTGACATTCACAATCAGCCCTATCAACAGGAAAGAACGAATAAACATCAATTCGTTTTTGTTTGTGTAAACTCATCTGAGTTGCCATATCTCTAGATGTATATATTTTTCTCATATTGTTCTTTCTAGGCTATGGACCCACAGTTGACCAATTATTAACGCTATCATCAAAAATGTAAAGTTGGTCCACACCTGCGTCTTTTATTAACACAAACACTTCTCCAGACAACGCGGTACCCACAGCGGGGAGTGTAGTTCCTCTTGGAAGTACCAACCGCTTACCACTCCAGTCTTTAATCTGTTTCCGTTCTATTTGTCTATCTACTGCATCACCTCTGATGCTTTCTGTTGTTGCTGACATATTCTATATTATAACGCTTCGTTAGAAGTTATTTTTCTTAATGTTAAATTCTGGGTAAACTTTCCTGCTTCATACACTCCTTGTATGCGTATAACTCTGTAATTAGTATAGGTGTCTAAATCTTGGTCTTTCACCTTAACTTGGTCACGCAATTGCAATTGAGGTATTCCTCTAATCTTTAATTTTAATTCTGATTGTGGGTCTTTGTGCCTCTTAACTATATTCTCTGCCATAGATGCCGCAAAACTTCTACTATCTATATAAGGATTACTTATTACTTTTTGTTGCTCATTATAATCACTTACCGAACTGGTGTCCTCATAAATTTCTCTAAATTCATAATCAACAGTAGCTGGTGTACCCCGTATCTTCAAAATAGGCATATAAACTCCCGCCACATTATCATTCTTTATTTCTAA
>CAZWIR010000059.1:0-5606 GCA_964634315.1 uncultured Planctomycetia bacterium
TGTTACCAGAAATACTTCTACAGTCCTGCGCCTTAGACCTGGCCAAGCAGTTATTATGTCTGGTCTGTTTAAGGATAAAGTTACTAAAGATGATATAGGTAAAGTTCCTGGCCTAGGGGATATTCCAATTTTAGGAGCACTGTTTAGGTCAAAGGATTATCAAGATGATCAGACAGAACTAGTTATTTCTCTTGTTCCTAGGTTAGTAAGTTCCAAGAAGGAAAGGAAAGATAAGATTGTAACAGCAACCAAAGAAACTTACCTGCCGGAAAAACTAAAAGTTGAACCAAAATATTTTAAGGAAGACCTAGCTTTAAATCGTTACATTCTAGAGGTTCAAAAAACTGTTTTCCAGGCTTTGGATTATCCTCGACTAGCTCAAGAAGCTGGTTGGCAAGGAGCAGTAAAGATAAAGCTACATCTTAATAGCGAAGGAGAACTTCTTAGTGTTAAAATTAGCGAATCCTCAGGCTATCTTTCTTTTGATGATAATGTAATAGAGATAGCCGAATCTCTCAGCCCATACCCACCATTTCCTTTTGATATCGAGCTAAAAGATTTGTGGATCAATATACCGATAGTTTATAAAATAGATTAATATAATGGAAGCTAGGGTAATTTCTTTTTTTAGTACCAAAGGAGGGGTTGGAAAAACTCTAATCTCTTTAAACTTGGCTGTTAGTTTTTCTTTAAAGAAGAAAAAAGTATTTTATCTCGATTTAGACCTAGGTGCCCCTCAGGCAGTTACTAAACTTTTGGGAACCGAGAGCAAGTATTGTTTGTTTAATTTTATTGACCATTTAGGAGAGTTTAAAAGTAAGAAGAGAAATATTCGCAATTACTTAGCCCGCTACAAAAGTGGTCTTCATTTTCTTCCGGCAATATCCAAAATGTCTCAGAGGCCTCACATAACATCGCAGGGGATAAAGGAGTTTCTTGCTATTGTTTGTGAGGAATTTGATTATGTCGTTATAGATGCTGGTAGTAATATGAGCGATAGTTTGATTACTACTCTCGACTCTTCTAATCTTATTTTTTTAATTCTTACTCCTGATATCTTATCAGTTTATCAAACTGAGTGGCTTCTTGATACCTTACAGAGTTTAGGTTTTCCTTTAACCATGATTAAGACAATTCTTAATCGTGCCGAGAGTAAAGGCTCTATAAGCTGGCAAGAAATAAAAGTACTTCTTCCTTCAGAGGTTGTGGCTTTGATGCCTTCAGATGGAAAAACTGTTGGCTTAGCTGTTAATAGGGGCATACCGGTTGTTGTAGATAGCCCGAGCTCTAAGGTGGCCTTAGCGATTGATAAATTAGCTGAGTTACTTATTGAGAAGAAAGATTTATACATAGAGCATAAGACCCTTGCTGATGTAAGAGTTGCTAAAGAAGAGACTCAAGATTCTAAAGAAGAATTTTGGCAGAAGATGGGACTTATTGAAAAAGCAAAGCGGAGTGGTCTGCAGGAAGAAGAAGATCAAGTAATAATGTTTAAGAAGAAAGTACATCAGAGGCTTATTGATGAATTAGATTTAAAGAGGATGGCAACAAGTACATTTACTGTTGATGTTGCTAAAGCTGAAGAGTTAAGGAAAAAAGCTGAAAGAATAGTTTCAAACATCATTAGTAAAGAGGCCGGAGGATTTATTTCTTCTTTAGAGATTAGAAAAAAAGTAACTAAAGAAATCTTAGATGAGGCTTTAGGGTTTGGTCCCTTGGAAGAGTTATTAAGTGACTCTTCAATTACTGAAATTATGGTCAATAACAAGGATCAGGTTTATATAGAAAAAAGAGGAAAATTAGAATTAACCAGCAAGAGGTTTACTGCCAACGATCAAGTAAAGGTAGTAATTGAGAGAATTCTTGCTCCTTTAGGTCGTAGAATTGATGAGAGCGTTCCTTACGTTGACGCTCGTCTTCCTGATGGCTCTCGTGTGAATGCTGTAATTCCACCACTTTCTTTAACTGGGCCGACTTTAACCATTAGAAAATTTTCTCGGGAACGTTTGACTGTAGATGATTTGATAAAAAGATTTGATAGTTTAACTCCTGATATGGCTAAGTTTATAGATGCAGCTGTAAAATCAAGGAAGAATGTTTTAGTTTCCGGTGGTACCGGATCAGGAAAGACAACTTTGCTTAATATTCTCTCCGCATATATTCCTGAGCATGAACGGATAATTACGATTGAGGATTCAGCAGAATTAAAGTTAGATCAGGCTCACTGGATAAGATTAGAATCCCGACCGCCGAATATAGAAGGAAGGGGAGCAATTAGTATAAAAGATTTATTTCGAAATACCCTACGTATGCGGCCAGATAGGATAATTGTTGGCGAATCTCGGGGTGGAGAAGCTTTAGATGTGCTTCAGGCAATGAATACCGGTCATGACGGCAGTATGTCTACTATTCATGCTAATTCTACTCAGGATGTTTTGATAAGATTAGATAGTATGATTTTAATGAGTGGGGTAGAGCTTCCTATTCGCTCTATCCGTGAGATGATTTCATCAGCTCTAGATTTAATAGTGCATATCTCTCGTCTTTCCGATGGCTCCCGTAAAATTGTTCAAATTACAGAAGTTGTTGGTATGCTTGATGATATGCATATAAACCTTAAAGACATTTTTCGTTTTAACCAAACTGGGGTAGATGACGAGGGAGGAGTCCTGGGAGAATTTGCTCCCCTAGGTTATATTCCTTCATTTTACGATGAGATAAAATCTAGAGGCATAGATTTATCTAGAGAAATATTTATTTCTAAAGATTAGGTAATATTATGGCTGAAGGCGTAGTAAAAATTAAAAAGTTGTTAGCCGACCCGGCTATTACTGAGATTATGATTAATAGTTCGGTTGCTACATTTATTGAAAAAAACGGACATAAGAGTGATACCGGTATAATTTTTACTTCTCAAGAACTTGAAGAAATTATCGATGAGTTTTTTCGTAAAAGTGGTAAGATTGTATCTTCTCATTTTCCTTATGTTGATATTTGTCTTGAAGATGGTTCCCGAGTTAATGTTATAATTAAACCTTTAGCTCGTATGGGAACGGCAATTACTATAAGAAAATTTTCCCAAGAGATAGAGAGTTTAGAGTATTTAGTATCTAAGGGTTCAATGAGTGAAAAGATGGCTCAGTTTTTGATTGCTTGTATAAAGGGAGGCTTAAGTATGATTTTTTCCGGAGCAACCGGCGCCGGGAAAACCACTACTATGGAGATGCTTTCTTACCATATACCCCAAGAAGAGAGAATAATCCTTATTGAGGATACTGCTGAGCTTAAGCTTCATCATCAAAATGTAGTCTCTATAGAGACAAGGTCACCCGATGAGGACGGTAAGGGAGAGGTGACATTAGGAGACTTAATAAGAAATTCATTGCGTATGCGCCCGGATAGAATAATTATTGGCGAGGTCAGAGGCCAAGAAGCTTTGGATATGATTCAAGCTATGTCTACAGGACATAAAGGTACATTAGCTGTAATTCACGGTAGCTCTCCTCAAGAAGTAATTAGTCGTCTTGAAACTTTAATCCTTTCTTCAGGGATAAAGTTGCCAATAAATGAGATAAAGAGATTAGTCTCTAATGTTATCAATATAATTGTCCACCAGGAGAGGTTTCCTGATGGTGTACGTCGGGTAACACATATTAGTGAAATAAGGGGCTTAGAACGGGGAGAAGTTTCTGTTCAAGATTTGTTTGTATTTAAAAGTCAAGGTAAAACTCCTGATGGTAAGATAAAGGGTAAATTTATCTCTAGTATGAGAATGTATCCTCAATTTTTCACTCAATTCCAAAAATTAGGTCTTCTTGATGAGAAGGCTTTTTCCGACTAATAATTCCAATCATATTATTTTTAGCCTTGTTGAGATTTGATCTTAACAAAATGTTTGATGCTAATAGGGCATATATTCTATTGGAATATTGTGATATAATAAAATATATGCCAAAGAAAATAGTAACTCCTGCTATAAGAAAAATAGTCTTTGGAGAAAAGAGACGCACACCGCATCTAGGGGTTAGGCCTTTATCAGAACTGTTGAAAAAGAAGTATAGCATTATTCTTTCTAAGAGTGCAATTAATAAAATCCTTGTTTCTTCTGGTCTAAAAGAAAAGAAGGGTCGAAAGAATTCCCTACTTATTTATAAAGGTAAGAGCCTCATCCATTGTGGGTTATTTCTCCTGCGTTGCCTAGATTATCAGGTAGGTATATTTGATTATTTAAGCCTGGAGCTTAAAAGTTACTTTCCCAAGATAAGTGAGGATCTATTGAAACGATTGATTATCTTGGCTAGTTTCTCAGCCCTTCTTAATGAGGATCCTAAAAAGAGTATAAAAAGAGAAGGTTTTCTAAGGTTAGCGGGTCTAGAACATTTTCCAGCTCGCAAAATGAATTACTTTAAAGATCAACTATCGCAATATAAACCAAAAGTAGATTTAAAACTTCTTAAAGATACTTTAATCAGTATTTCTACGATAAAGTTTTTTTTTAATAATGGGCATTGCAGTTATTTTGATGCTAAGATGTCGACCCTTTGGGGTGGACTTTGTAGAATGAAACAATTCTTTCTTCCCCTAAGAGCTGCTGTTAGGTTAATTGAGAAAATGATAGAAGATAAAACTATTATTATTGGTTACACCAAAAGCTTTGGTTACTTATCTCCCTTAACCTTTGATTTTTTAAAAGCTATGGATAAGGGAATAAAAAAGGTTGAATTTTTAGATGAGCGAGGAAAGGTTGTGAAAGAGTTAAAGGTGAGTTTGCCTAAGGTTTCTTTTTTTATTGGATACTATCCTGAGATCCTTAACAAAGGGGTTACTTCTATGGGTACTCCTAAAGGGATAGCTTCGCTTAGATTCAAGAGATTTAAAAGCTTCTTTTGGGAAGGCATAGGCGAGTTTTTATGTAGGTCATCTCTAACAAGATTTTCACAACCTGAACGAAAACAGGAACTTATGCTTAATAATGTCCTCATAAAGCAGGGAGCTTCTTCACTGCCCGGCTGGGGTCTTCTTACCGGTAGCATTAGTAGTAAAAAAGTAAGAGTAGCCTTTTTTTTGAAAAAGTACTTATATTTATGGCCAGATGCCGAAAAAAGTTTTATAGATGATATGAGAGTTATTGAAAAATCTATCTTTAGCCCTAGTAAGAATATTCCTAAAGGCATGGCTTCGCCTAGGGGTTATTTGGCTAAAATGCTACCTAAGAGCCTTGTTTTTGAGGATCCACTTGATTTTGTTCGGGTGGGGCAAATTCTATCGGTTATCTTTAAGGAAATGATCTGGGGTTGGGAGCCTAAAAACAAAGAAGGTGACTTTTCTATTGGTAAAGACTATCTTAGAATCAGTCTAAAAAAAGTACCTCGTGAAGTAAAAAAACGCTTTAATAACGGGCATTTTTACTTAGATGGGCGAATAGCTTTTATCCAATAGAATTAAAGCGTTTTCAGAAACAATAAGTTTTCCTTGTTCTCCCATTGTAATTTTATTGGTCTTTATGGTATATTTATATGGTTGCTTGGGGAGGCAGCGAAAAAGGTAATCTACTTATAGTGGAGCACAAAGCCTAGGATTCCAAAGAAGAATTTTCAAGGGAATAG
>CAZWIR010000060.1:0-1487 GCA_964634315.1 uncultured Planctomycetia bacterium
ATTATAAACGGATGCAGAAACGGAGAGTAGTTTTTAAATTAGGTGTGGTCTATGATACCTCGCTTAAGACTTTAAAGGAAATACCTCAGATAATTGAAAAAGCTATTAAGAGCATTAAGGATACTGTATTTGACCGGGCGCATTTTTCTTCTTATGGTGATTTTAACCTTGTTTTTGAAGTAGTCTACTATGTTTTAAGTAGTGACTATAATAAATATATGGATACTCAGCAGGAGATAAACTTCTTGATTAAAGAAGAGTTTGAGAAACGCAAGATTGATTTTGCTTTTCCTACTCAGACTATACATTTAAATAAGTAGGTTCCCAAGAGCCGCATCCTTCCCTTAAGAGAAAAAGATGAATATTTATTTAATAGTTATTTTAGCTATCCTTATCGGTAATTATATCTTAGATTTAATTATCGAAGCCCTTAACCTAAGGTCTATAAAAAAAGAACTACCAGGTGAGTTTGAAGGTTTCTATGATTCAGCCAAGTATAAGAAGTCCCAAGAGTACTTAAAAGATAATACCTATTTTAAATTAATTCAAGCTGCGATTATAACCGCAGTGGTTGTATTTCTTATTTTAAGCGGCGGATTTAACTTTATTGACAAAATTGCTAGAGGTTTTAATTTCGGTATTATTCCTACCGGTCTTATTTTTTCCGGGATTTTATTCTTTTTCTTCCAGATTATTGGGTTACCTTTTTCCATATATCATACCTTTGTTATTGAGGAAAAGTATGGCTTTAATCGTACTAAGCCTAAAACTTTCATTTTGGATATTTTAAAAGGTTGGTTGTTATCTATTATTATCGGTGGCTTACTTCTTTCTTTAATCCTTTGGTTTTTTATAAAGAGCGGTAGCTTAGCCTGGGTTTTTTGCTGGTTAGGGGTAAGTATTTTTGAATTTTTTATAATTTTTATTGCTCCGATAGTAATTATGCCTTTGTTTAATAAGTTTACACCATTAGAAGAAGGAGAGCTAAAGCAAGCAATCCAAACCTATGCTCAAAGTCAAAATTTTAAGTTAAAGGGTTTATTTAAAATGGACGGTTCCAAGCGTTCCTCTAAGTCTAATGCTTTTTTTACTGGTTTTGGTAAGTATCGGCGGATTGTTCTATTTGATACCTTGATTAAAAACCATAGCGTTGATGAGTTAGTCTCAGTATTAGCTCACGAGATGGGCCACTATAAGAAGAAGCATATTTTAAGGATGATGACTATTTCTGTACTTACTAATGGTTTGATGTTTTTTATTCTCTCTCTTTTTATTAATAACCCAGGGATGTTCGCTGCTTTTAGGATGGATAATCTTTCAATTTATGCTAGTCTTTTATTGTTTAGTTTTTTTTATACACCGATTAGTGTAATTCTCTCCTTAGCCGGTAATATTCTTTCTAGATGCCATGAGTATCAAGCTGATAAATATGCGGTAGTAACTTACAAGAGGCCTGAGGCTTTTATTTTGGCCTTGAAGAAATTAAG
>CAZWIR010000060.1:1587-4226 GCA_964634315.1 uncultured Planctomycetia bacterium
TCTTATGAGGCTAGAAAATTTGGTATTCATTCCGGTCAGCCAATATCTACAGCTTATAATATCTGCCCTAAAGGTGTATTTCTGCCGGTAGATTCTGCGAAATATAGTCAGGTATCTGATGAAATTTATGAGGTTTTTTGTGATTTTACTCCTAAGCTAGAGATGATCAGTATTGATGAAGCTTTTCTAGATATAACCGGAAGCCATCATCTTTTTGGAGGCCCCAGGAAGACCTGTGAGCTATTAAAGTCGCGGATAAAAGAGAAGACTGGTCTAACGGCCTCAGTTGGTTTAGCTCCTGTTAAGATGGTTGCTAAAATCGCCTCAGACATTGATAAGCCCGATGGTTTAGTTATCGTGAATCAGGGTAAAATCATTGATTTTCTCTGGCCCTTGGATATTGGTAAAATTTGGGGCCTGGGTAAGAAAAGTAAAGTTATCTTGAATGATTTAGGAATTAAGACCATTGGTGATTTAGCTAAGAAAGATTTAAAAGAAATAGAAGAAATATTAGGTAAAAATGGTGAATATTTCTGGGCTCTGGCTAACGGTATAGATGAGAGGGAGGTAGAGACAGAGGTGGAAGCTAAATCAATAAGCAATGAAAATACCTTTGCTGAGGATATAGGAGATAAAAGGATAATCGAGGTAGCTTTAATTAGTCTTTGCGAGAAGGTATCTGGCCGTTTGCGTCAAGAGGGCTTAAAAGGAAAGACTATTACTTTAAAGATAAGGCTGGAGGGTTTTTTGACCTTTACCCGGGCTAAGACTCTGAGTAAGCCGACTAATTTTATGAAGACAATCTACGAGACTATAAAAAATCTCCTAGATAAGTTTAATCGTAAGGGTAAAAAGGTGCGGCTATTTGGAGTTAAAGTTTCAAATTTTACTCAAGGAGAGGTTCAAGCGAATCTTTTTGAAGAAAAAGATGAAGAAAAACAGGAGAGGATGCATCAGGCTATTGATAAGATAAAGAATAAGTTTGGCCGGGGGGCAATATTTAGGGCTGGAGGCAGACCTCCTTCTAGATAGACAGGCAAAAAGCCTTGACTAGGCTAAATTGCCTATATAAAATAGGTTATTAAGAATTTCCTTAGAGAAAAGAGAATAGATAGAGAAAGGATCGGAGAACAATAGAGAGGATAATATGGTTGTGGCAAAGAGGATAATTCTTTTAGTCGATAGTGAGCATGGCTTGGTAGATGCTTTTAATCGGTGTACTCAGTCCTGTGACTATATACTAAGAGCAGTTTGTACCGCTGAGGAGGCTTTGGAAAGAGCAAAAGAAATGCCCGACCTTATTCTTCTAGACTTAGCATTACCCGACATGAACGGTTATGAAGTTTGTCGTCGGTTACGTGCAGATAAGCTAACTAGCCACATTCCTATTATTATGTTTACTGGTAAAGATATCCTACAGGATAAAATTGAAGGCTTGCATACCGGTGCTGATGATTATGTTGCTAAGCCTTTTGGAGTAGAGGAGTTATTTGTCCGAGTGGAAGCAGTCTTACAGCGTAATCGCCCCTTTGACGAGAGAGTGAAAGATAAAGATAAGGCGATAAAAGAGGTTAAGAGGCTTATTGAAGGTGAGTTAATCACTCCTTACTTTCAACCGATATTTTACTTAAAACCTCAACGTCTCTTAGGAAGAGAAGTTTTAAGTCGACCGCTAGCTAAAGGTTACTTTGGAAATCCGGAAGTTTTGTTTGATACTGCCTTTCATCTTGGCATGCTCTTTGATTTAGAGACAATGTGTCATAGAAAAGCTTTGCTTAAGCTGGGGAAAAAAGCCAAAGAAAGTCTAACCTTTTTTAATGTTAGCCCTTATCTTCTTCAGGATACTAAGTTTAAAGAATTTAGTTCATTTTATGAAAATTATGTTGGAGCAGACGATATTGTTTTAGAGCTAACCGAGCGGACATTAATTGACGATTTTGCTGGTTTCCTGAAATCGATAAAATTCTTTAAAGATAGAGGATTTAAGATTTCTATCGATGATATTGGAAACGGGTATGCTGCCTTAGATTTAATGGTTGAAATTAAGCCTGACTTTATAAAGATTGATCGGCATCTTATAATGGATATTCAAGATAATCCGGTTAAACAAAATCTTCTTAAGGCGATAATTAGCTTTTGTGGCCAAAGCGAGATTACTTCTATTGCTGAAGGAATTGAAAAAGAAGAAGAGTTAAAGGCTTTAATTGATTATGGTATTGACGCCGGGCAAGGATATTTATTAGCAAGACCTAGTCCAGAAATTTAGTTGTAAATAAGGAGGTGCCCAGTGAAAAAGGGTTTTACATTTATTGATCTAGCCATGGTAATGGTTATTTTAGGAATTCTAGCTGCAGTTGTTGTCCCGACAGTCTTTAAACTACACAATGAAGTTAAAAAGGAGTCAGTTAAGGGAGGCCTAGGGGGTTCGCGCAGTGATATTTCACCAGAATAGTAAGGAGAGGAGGCAAGATGTTTGACGTCAAAGAAGTAAAGCTTGAGGAATTAAACTCAACAGAATTTATTGAACAGCAAGCAAAAAAAATTTCTGATATTGTTGGTGATGGTGTAGCTATTAATGCTTTATCCGGAGGAGTAGACTCTTCTGCGGTTACTATGATCGCTCATAAGGCTTTAGGCCC
>CAZWIR010000060.1:4326-5578 GCA_964634315.1 uncultured Planctomycetia bacterium
GCTGGAGTTAAAAGACAACATAATATCTTAGAGCAATTAGGTATTGATACCCAGGCTGAGTACGGATACAAAGTTATAGAGCCTTTAATAGCTCTAAGAAAGACAGGGGTAAGAATGGTCGCAAAGGTTTCGGGGTTGCCGGAAGAGATATTCAATCGGCCACCGTTTCCTGGCCCAGCTCTTGCTGCTAGGATAATTGGCGAAGTTACTCCCCAGAGAGTAGAGACCGTGCGTAAAGCTACGGAAATTGTAGAGGAGGAGTTGGCATCTTCCAACGCTTTTCAATACCTAGCGATTTTGCATCAGGATAGGGTTACCGGAGTCAGAGATGGCAAGAGAGATTTTGGGTTACAAATAGAGGTGCGTTGTTGGGAGAGCAAGGATGCACGAATAGGCAGCCCGACAAGGCTGTCTTTTGATATCTTGGAGAAATTAGGATCAAGAATTACCAGCGAGGTACCAGGGGTTGTTAGCGTTACCTATAATATAACCACCAAGCCGCCTTCGACCATAGAGGCGATTTAAAGCAGGAGGATTTATGGGGAAAACAGCTTTAAAGAAAATAAGCGTTAGTAAAATCAGGATTTTCAAGATCAAGAATCGCAAGGGCTATGCTGCCGTGTGCCTAAATAACCTTACCGAGGGCAAGACTACTTATCAGGTTTATGACCGGATGCTAAAGGCCCTAAAAAGGAAGGGGATTGGCATTAAGAGTAATCCTACCAACCTCAAACGGTTAGTCGTTTCCAACGTTTAAAGTCTTCAAAATATACCTCCAAATACAGTAGAAGAGAGAGTCGTTTTATCTCTTATTTCAGCCTCTTATTTTGTCATTTTTTCACTTTCTTTTTGGTGTTTTTTAGTGGTTTTTTGTATACTTGAAAAGATTTCATATTGTGGTATACTACTTTTAAGCTTTCAAAGATGTATTATAGCAGTAGTCAAAAAAAAGGAGAGAAATGCTGAGAAAAATCATCAAAAAAGGTAGGCCTAAAAAGGCAGTAAAATATACCAAAACCATCAATGTTAGGCTAACCCATGCCCAATGGGTGCATGTCTTAAATTGGTCTCAAAAAGCCAACCTAGAACCTTCTGTATATATCAGAAAAGTGCTTTTGGACTTCCTCAATATTGAGCATGAAATAGTCCACGGAAAGGCCAAAAGAACCGCCAGATAACAGGTTCGGTGGGGAAGCTAAATTCCTTCCAAAATTTGATCTAAATCCTCTCTAAAATTTGCTAGAAATTTTAT
>CAZWIR010000061.1:0-5502 GCA_964634315.1 uncultured Planctomycetia bacterium
GAGATCATTTATAATATACTTCTTCTCGCCGGTCCATGTAGCTATATTATTTAAAATGTCTTTTTTGTATCTTCGTATAGTATTAGCCGCTAGGGTTTCTTTATTCTTCTTACTGGAACTATGATCTAGAGGTTCTAAAAATATTTTCTTTAAATTAGAATCGTGAAAATCAGGAAAATCTTCCATGTATGAATGACGCTTTTTCTTATAGAAGTTTTTTAAATTTATCCGCATTCTTGAAGCTTCCCAATATTTCTTGCCCCGTTTGACTAAAGACTCCTTGCCCTTAATCTCATTCATTAGCTCATCTACATAATTAAGCTTGGCAAGGGCTTTCCAACCCTTATATTGAGACTGCCAATTTAAACCGGGAGTAAGCCAGACCGCAAAAGTCTCAGCAAAATCCTCATCAGGATGGTATTGAGCATAATAATCTTCCAAATGCCTCACAAAACTCTTACTATAAGGCCGAAAACGATAAGTATCATCATACTGCTTAGAGAATTGGCCAAAAACTTTCTGCCATTTTTTGCGACGATATAATTTATAGGCATAATTTAAAGCATGTCCAGTCTCATGGCGCAGAAGTTTCATACACCAGGAACGAGTAGACCCTTCAGCATCTAAAACCATTTTCTTCTCTAATTTAATCAGAGCCGGATGAGCTAGAAAGAACGGAACCCCGATAACTGGTTCCTTATCCGGAGTGAGCCACTCATCAGCTAAATAACAAGGGGGCTGAAACCGAAAGCCTCTATCTTCTAATTCCTGATAAAGCGCTTTTACGCACTCCTCTAGCCAGGTACCCTCTATACTTAGAGGTAATTCGCATACCCGCAAATTGAGTAACTCCTCCTCAGAAAGTTTTGATAGGTTTATATTCTTTTTAGACATCTACTGCTCCACTTTTTTTAATTATAGCATGAAAGATGATCATTGTTTAAATTTATCTTGCGATAATTCCACCACCAAGCAATAAATCCTTATGGTAAAAGGCAGCTAATTGTCCCGAAGCTATCGCCTCAATTTTCTTAGCTAGCTTTACTTGGGCAGTTTCTCCATTAATTTTTAAGCTACACTTACAAGCCGGTGAATTATAACGTACCCTTACAGTAATGGATTTATATTGCTTAAAAGGATAAAGCCAATTGAGAGACTCTACAGTAAAAGTATCTTTTTTTAAAAAATTACGCTCACCAACAATAACGCTATTATCCTTAGCATCAATACTGATAACATAAAGGGGCTCTTTCCAAGCAACTCCTAAGCCACTTCTTTGACCATATGTGTATTGATAAATCCCCTTATGTCGACCTAGAACTTTACCGCTTATGTGCTTTATCTCTCCAGAATACTTATAATAATCACTACGGTTATTTTCAATAAACTCCGGATAATTTTTTTCTTTAACAAAACATACATCTTGGCTTTCCTTTCTCTGTTTATAAATAATTTTTTTACGTTTAGCAATTCTTTTAACCTCAGTTTTAGTGTAATTACCCAAGGGAAAAACTAAATGCTTTAAAACTAAAGGATCCAATAACGCCAAGAAGTATTCTTGAGATTTTTTACTGTCTTTTCCGCTTTTAAGTAAGTAATTTTTGCCCTTCTTAATTACACGAGCATAGTGGCCGGTAGCTAAATAGTCAAAACCTAAGGATTTTAGCTTCTTGAAAAAACTCCCGAACTTAATCAAACGATTACAATAGGCACAGGGATTAGGTGTTAATCCTTGAAGATAGCTATCTAGGAAATAATTAATAATTTCTTTTTGAAATAAATCACCAACATCTATTGTATAGTGAGCAATATCTAGCTTATGACATAAATCTCTAGCCTGGTCAAGACTATCTAAATCACAACAACGATTCTCTTGGGGATAAAATTTAAGAGTAAAACCGACTACATCCCAACCCTTTTTTTTCAATAGATAAGCGGCAAAAGAAGAGTCAATACCTCCACTTAGGCCCACTGCAATTCTTTTTTTCATTTTTGTTTATCTTGTGAAGTTTTTTTGCGGTAATCTTCTATAGCTGCTCTTAAACCCTCTTCAGCTAAAAGAGAACAATGCATTTTTATCGGAGGCAGACCCTCTAATTCCTTAGCTACATCCTTGTTGGTAATCTTCAAAGCTTCTTCTAGGGTTTTTCCTTTAGCAAGCTCAGTTAAGGCTGACGAAGTCGCAATTGCTGCAACACAACCAAAAGTTTTAAACTTACAGTCAGTAATAATATCATTTTTAATTCTAAGATATATCCACATTACATCACCACAGACAGCATTTCCGACCTTACCAATACCATCAGGGTCTTTCATCTCGCCCATATTACGAGGATTGCGGAAATAATCTAAAACCTTATTTGTATAATCAAGATTAGACATAACTCACCATCCTTTCCAGGGCAATTTTAGCCCGTTCGATTATTTCTGAACTTAATTCAATTTTATACTCATCCTTAGTTAAGGCCTGATGAATATCAGTCAAAGAAGTTCTCTTCATGTCCGTACAAACTTTGGCATTACCTAGGGAGTAGAATTGTTTATCAGGATTTTCTTTGCTCAAACGATAAATCATTCCTTCCTCAGTTCCAACAATAATTTTTTTGGCCTTTGATTCTTTGGCTTTTGCCAGCATCCCTGCAGTTGAGACAACGTAGTCAGCTTCTTCCAATATATTACTTTGACATTCAGGATGAACCATAATTTCAGCATCAGGGTAAAGCTTACGTGATTCTTCTAAATCTTTATAAGAAAAATATTCATGAACAAGGCAATATCCCGGCCAAATAATTATTTCTTTTTCAGGAACATTCTTTTGCACCCACCAACCTAAATTCTTATCCGGTATGAAAATTACCTTTTTGACTGGAACGTTATTAACGACAGTAACAGCATTAGCTGATGTGCAACAAACATCGCTTAAGGCCTTAATCTGGGCAGTCGTATTTACATAACTAACCACCCAAGCATCAGGATGTTTTCGTTTTAACTCTATAACTTGTTCAGGATCAATCATTTCTGCAAGTGGACAACCAGCCTCTAGAACTGGTAAGAGTACTTCCTTCTGCGGAGATAGAATTTTAGCAGTCTCAGCCATAAATTTTACTCCAGCAAAAACAATAACCTCTTCGTCTGCCGTTTTAGATATCTTTGACAACTCTAAAGAATCGCCTAAGAAATCAGCAATATCTTGAACTTCGGGTATCTGATAGTTGTGAGCAATTAAAACTGCATTTTTTTCTTGTTTTAATTTTAAAATTTCTTTTCTTAAAAATTCTTTGTCTTTGTTTAATCTCATAACAGACCCCTATTATTTATTTTGCCAAAATGGCGAAATCTTTCTTAATTTTTCAACAATTGGCGGTAACACCTCTAAAACCTTATCAATCTCCTTAATATTCGTATGCTTTCCTAAACTCATTCGCAAGGAACCGTGAGCAATCTCAGCTGGTATACCCATGGCCAAGAGAACATGCGAAGGTTCTAGAGAGCCGGAAGTACAAGCTGAGCCACTGGACGCACATATTCCTTCAAAATCTAAATTTATCAGAATGCTCTCACCTTCAATATGCCTAATGCATACATTTAAAGTGTTAAACACTCGGTTATCAGGGTCACCGTTAGCCTTTACCTCCGGGATACTTTTTAGGATTCCCTGCTCTAGTTTATCTCTAAGAAGTTTTACTCTTTTTCCTTCATCTTCAATTTCAAGTTTAGCTATTCGAGCGGCTTCGCCCAAACCAACTATACCGGAAACGTTCTCAGTCCCCGAGCGTCTTCCTCGCTCATGTCCGCCGCCATGAAAAAGTGGAATAAACTTTAGACCCTTTTTTACATACAGAGCACCTACACCTTTAGGCCCATAAAATTTATGGCCGGAAAGAGAAAGCAAATCCAAACCTAAGACTCCTAGGTCTACATTGACCTTACCTACAGCTTGAACTGCATCACTATGAAAACAAACCTTACTCCCCCTGCAAATATCAGCGATTTCCTTTATCGGCTGAATTGTTCCAACTTCATTATTAGCATAGATAATTGAAACTAAAATAGTGTCTTTGCGAATGCTCTCCTTTAGCTCTTTTAAATTTATTCGCCCGTACTGATCAACCCCTAAATAGGTTACTTCAAATCCTTGGCTCTCTAAAAACCCACAAGCATGCAAAACTGCATGATGTTCAATCTTAGAAGTAATAATGTGTTTTCCTTTAGCTGCCTTAGCAAGGGCAATACCTTTTATTGCCGTATTGTCAGACTCGGTTCCTCCTGAGGTAAATACAATTTCACTAGCCTCAGCATTTAACAATTTGGCAAGATTTTCTCTAGCTTCTTCGACTGCCCGCTTTGATTCTTGAGCAAAACGGTATACTGATGAAGGATTGCCATAGATACCTTTTAGGTAAGGCATCATCTTCCTTAAAACTCTTTCATCAGTAGGAGTAGTAGCATTATAATCTAGATAAATCATCTCTTACCTCTTTTTATTATCATAGCTAAAGTTTTATTTTTAAGTACTGAGTGAATCTTATTATAAACTTCTTCCAATAAATCTTTCACAACACAATTACCAAAGCGTTGGCAGCCTGAGGTACCCTTAACACAATCAATAGCCTTGCTATGATTAAGTGTGTCGCTTACGGCAAGAAGGCTAATTTGAGCCGGAGGCCTATTAAGTATAAACCCACCTCCGGGACCACGCAAACTTTTTATTATTCCGGCTCGCTCTAAAGGAATCATTAACTTCCTTAAATACTGCAAAGAAATATCCTCCTCTTGAGCGATTCTTTTAAGCTGCTTAGGCTTATCACCGCTCATAGACAGGTTAATCAAAAATCTTAAACCATAAGTAAGGGTGTTATTAAAATTAAGCATAGTATACCTTCTTGGTATACTATTATAATAAGTACTCTTAACTTGTCAAATAATTTTTTAGAGAAACCTCCTCTTGATCCAAACTTAAATGCTAGCCTTCTTCTGCCAAAGAAAAACCTTATCTTTACGCTTAACAATAAAGGGAAGTTTGACTCCTCCAATTTCGCCTTTTTTTAAATTGTCTACAAACTTATGATTTATTTGAATGCCGCCAACCTTGGCAAACGAAGCCGGAGTATTTTTGCCAATACACAAAATTTGAGCTCCTTTTTTTAAACCAGCGCTTAGCACCTTGACTTCGGCTACATTAATTTTCTTATAGAACTTTATCACCTCACCCAAATAAACTTTCTCATGAGTACTCTCTAGAAATCTACTTGGAGATTCTTTTGGCTGACCCAAATAAAAACCACTCGAAAATCCCCTGTTGTAAACAGTGCTTAACTCTTTTTTTAACTTCTCTTTTAGGGTTTTAGTTAGCTTACCCTTAAAGTAAGAATCAATTGCTCTTCGATATACCGAAGTTACCACCCCTACATACTCTGGGGAACGAATACGCCCCTCAATCTTAAAAGAATTAATCCCCGATTCAATCAACTTATCAATAAAATCAATAGTACATAAATCCTT
>CAZWIR010000062.1:0-5488 GCA_964634315.1 uncultured Planctomycetia bacterium
TTAGGCTTTTGAACAAAATCATAAACTACATCTGGCAATCCTAAATCATCAATAGTAGGGATCTTTCGGGGAACTCGCCTTAAGGCGGCTTCAGTGTTACCCTTCTGAACATGGATATTTATCCTAAATCTATCCATATCCTTTAAGGCAAAAGAAAAATCTAGCTCTTTATCTCTTTCGAAAATAGTCTTCTGCTCATCATTTAACATACTGTAGACTAAATTCCTAGTTGCCTCTTTATCTAAAACAGGCATATCAACCATTACAAGCTGACCATCAATTCGCAAAATTGGTGGATTACCCGCAGTAATGTGTAAATCACTTGCTCCTTTCTCTTCGGTCAACTTAAGTAAAGTGGTTATGTTACTCATGCACCTGCCTCCTTAATTATTTCCTATCTATTGCTTAATAAGCCTACTTAATAAGATACAATTATCTTGGTTATTTTACAAGTATTTTCTAGGATCAGTAATCTCACCCTTAATCGCTGATGCCACAACTGTTGCTGGCGAGGCGAGATAGATAAAACTCTTAGGGTTTCCCATCCGGCCTTTAAAATTTCTATTAGCGGTAGAAATTGATACTTCCCCATCTGCCGGAACACCTTGGTGCGTTCCAACACAAGGACCACACCCAACCGGTAGTATGATTGCTCCCGCCTCTATGAATGTCCTTATTATACCCTTCTGTAATGCCGCCAAGAAAATATCACGAGAAGCTGGCGCTATTAGCAGCTTGGTATCTTTGTCTATCCTTTTACCCCTTATAATCTTAGCACCAATCTCTAAGTCCTCTAAACGTCCATTAGTACAAGTACCTAAAAATGCTTGATTAATCTTTGTACCCTTAACTTCTTCTACTGCAAACCCATTATCTACGCTATGCGGTTTAGCTACTTGAGGAGACAGCTTAGAAATATCATATTCAATTACTTTTTCATAATTGCAATTTTTATCAGAATAAACCGGTTTAATTTTCTTTAGGCCTTGTTTTTTAAGAAAAGTCATAACTTTTGCATCAGGAGCAATTAAACCACACTTTGCGCCAAACTCAATGGTCATGTTAGTAATTGTGAATCTAGCGTCTAGAGATAATTTATCAATAACTTCTCCAGAAAATTCTACTGACTTATAGGTAGCTCCATTAGCCCCCAGGTCACTGATTATGTGGAGAATAACATCCTTGCTGTAGACTCCTTTAGGCATTTTACCTTTAATAATTATTTTTTGGGTCTGGGGAACCTTAAACCAATTCTTTCCGGTAGTAATCGCCACAGCTAAATCAGTAGAACCAACTCCAAAAGCTGCAGCGCCTAAAACACCAGCAGTTGAAGTATGAGAGTCAGCTCCCAGAATGAGTGCACCCGGTTTGGCAAATCCTTCTTCAATCACCAATTGATGTGATATGCCACAACCAACGTCAAAGAATAAACTCTTATTTTTTTTTGCAAATTGGCGCATACCAGAATGAATCCTAGACACGCCAATGTTTGGAGAAGGGCTACTATGGTCAATAAACATTGCGTACTTCTTAGGCTTCAAGATTTTGCCCTTTGATTTGGCAACACTATCTAAAACTAAAGAAGTAGTACCATCTTGAGAAAAGCAAAAATCAACCTTGCAAATCCCAACGTCTCCTGCCTTCAATGCAGAATTTGAGTGAGAAGAAAGTATCTTCTCAATTATTGTTTTAGCCATTAAATTATTTCTTTAAGCTAGTTAAGAACTCCCCTATCCTCTCAACACCCTTAGAAATTTGCTCCAAGGAGGTTGAAAAACTGCATCGCAAATACCCTTCTTGGCCAAAAGGATCTGCTGGTATGCAAGAAGTTAGGAAGTTTTCCAATAACCGGGTTGAAAAATCAAAAGATCCTAAGCCACTACCTCGAATCCCACAAAATAGATAAAAAGTACCTTGGGATTTAAACGGTTTTAACTCTGGGAAGGCTGTGAGACCTTTCCAAATAGCGTCACGTCTCTCTTGAAATTTGCTTCTTATCTTCTCTGGCCAATCTTTATTACCAAGAGCAGCTAAGGCCGCACTCTGAGATATCGAAGAAGCGCAAGAAGTCGTATGGTCGATTATCTTTGAAGTCTGATTGATTATTTTTTCATCAGCTACAAGATAACCAATACGCCAACCAGTCATAGAATATGTTTTTGAAAAACCATTTATAGTTATCGTCGACTCAAAAGCTCCGGGCAGAGAAGCAAAACTTATATGTTTGCGACCATCATAAGTTAAAACTTCATAAATTTCATCACTAAGAACGAAAATTTTCTTCTCTTTTACTACTTTAAGAATTGCTTCCAATTCCTCTCGCGAATAGGTTACTCCGGTAGGATTGCTTGGATAATTAAGGATTAAAAGCTTAGTTTTAGGAGTTATAGCTTTTTCTAGCTTTAGAGGATCAATCTTGAAATCATTAGACTCACTTGTAGGTAAAACCACTGCTTTTGCTAAGGTAAGCTTAACCATCTCAGGATAACTAACCCAGTAAGGTGCAGGTATGATTACCTCATCCCCAGCTGATAATAGACTAAACATAGCCACAAAAATAGAATACTTTGCACCCGAAGTAACAATTATATTACTGGCAGAAGCCTTTATGTTGTTCTCTTGATTTAACTTGGCGGCTATTGCTTCTCTTAGATCAACTCTTCCAGCAGAAGGGGTATATTTAGTAAACCCCTTATCAATAGCAATTTTAGCTTCTTCTTTTATAAACAGAGGGGTATCGAAGTCTGGCTCACCACCAGCAAAATTTACAACATCTTTACCTTCTTTTATTAGCTTTTTTGTTAAGGCGGTTATCTTTAAAGTGGCTGACTTATTAAGCGAAGTAACTTGCGGATTTATAATCGCTCCCCCTCTTTAATTACATTTCGAATAAAACGCTCTAGTTCTTAACTCTAAAGAGCGTCTCTCTCTTTTTTAAAGATCTTTCTTACGCCAGAGGCAAAACCCTTCTTAGGCTTTGCTTCTTTTTTGGGAGGAATTTTCCTCTGATCCTCAGCTTTGAGGATTTCTTTAGTTTCAGTTTCTTTAATTTTCTTCTTGTGAGGTTTATCTATCTTAACAATTCTTGTTAATTCAATAAGGGAAAGTGGAGCTCCGTCACCTTTACGATTAAGCAAACGCAAGGTACGAGTATACCCACCACTTATATCCTTAAACCGTGGTGCAATTTCATCAAAAAGCCTCTTTACCAACTTATGGTCTCCGAGTCTTTGAAAAGCCAAACGCTTACCGGAAAGGGTCCCTTTCTTAGCCAAGGTAATTATTCTATCAACTTCACCTTTTAGATACTTAGCCCGAGAAGTAGTTGTAGTTATCCTTTCGTTAATAAGAACAGCTCTTAGCAAAGACTTAACCAAAGCCTTTCTTTGAGCTCGTGAACGTGAAAATTTTTCGCTTTTCTTCCTGTGTCTCATACTAGATTCAACTTATCTCTATCTACCTTTACTCCTAAAGAAAGCCCCATTGTTTTAAGCAGTGCTATAACCTCATTCAAGGATTTCTTACCAAAATTTCTATAAGCTAGAATTTCTGGTTCTGTCTTCTCAACTAATTCAACCAAAGTTTTTATATTGGCTTCGCGAAGACAATTATTGCTACGCACTGAAAGCTCTAATTCTGAAACTGGAAGCTTTAATTTTTCATAGAAGGAAGACTCTTCAGGAGTTAACTCTTCATATTCTTCCTCAGGAAGCTCACCCAAGGTAAAGAAAAGTTCCAAATGTTTATTCATCGCCTTAGCAGCATAAATTAATGCCTCTTTAGGCTCAATACTAGCATTAGTAAAAATCTCCAAAATCAATTTATCATAATCAGTTCTCTTACCAACACGGGTATTCTCTACCTTAAAAGATACACGCTTAACAGGAGTAAATACTGAATCAACCGGAATAACTCCTAAAGGCATACCTTCACGCTTATTAACGTCAGCAGGGACAAACCCCCGACCTCTCCCCACTTCCATCTCAATCTCCAATTTTGCCTTTTTAGAAGTGATTGTAGCAATGTGTAGGTCAGGATTTATTACTTCAATAGTTTCATCAGTTATAATATCCTTCGCTTTTATCTCTTTTTCGCCACTTTCTTTAATTGTAATCTTTTTTGGCGAACGAGAATATGATCTTAGCACAAGATTCTTGATGTTAAGTACGATCTCCGGGACATCTTCTAGAACTCCCTCTACGGTTGAGAACTCATGAGCAACTCCATCAATCTTAACTGAAGTTACAGCTGCACCTTCAATAGAAGAAAGAAGAACTCTCCTTAAACTATTACCTAAAGTTACCCCATAACCTCTCTCTAAAGGCTCAGCAATAATTCTACCATGAGTCGGGCTATATGAATCTTGCTCAACTGTTATTCGCTTAGGAAATTGAAAATCCCGCCAGGTTATTCCCATCTTTTACCTCCTATCACTATATTGATTTCTAATTATTTTACTTAGAATAAAGTTCTACAATTAACTGTTCATTAACCGGAATAATTAAATCTTCTTTTTCAGGAAGACGTAAAATTTTTACCTTAAGATTACTATTATCTACTTGCATCCAAGTAGGAACACTTCTCTCTTTTGAGTTTATCTCAATATTCCCTTTGAACTCTGCCTTTACGCTATCCTTGGCTTTTATCTCAATTGTTTCTCCCTCTTTAACTATATATGATGGTATGCTTACTCTTTTGCCGTTAATAAACACAAACCCATGTTGCACTACTTGACGAGCATGATTACGAGAAAAAGCAAAAAGTGTGCGGTAAATAATATTATCTAGCCGTCTCTCTAGAAATTGAATTAATACTCTACCGGTAACTCCTCGAGTCTTGTGAGCCATCAAAAAGAATCTCTTAAACTGTTTCTCCAACATCCCATACATTCTCTTTACTTTCTGTTTTTCCCTTAACTGTAGAGCATAGTTAGTAGGTCTTGAACGTTTCAAAGGAGCGCTACCCGGAGGTGTAGGCCGTTTTGAAAACGAACACTTCTCAGTTATACACCTCGGTCCTTTTATGAATAGCTTCTCCCCTGCTCTTCTACATAATCTACACTTTGCATCTGTATATCGTCCCATACTACACTCTCCTCTTCTTCTTTGGTCTACATCCATTATGAGGTATAGGAGTAATATCTTTTATTTTCTTCACGCTCAAGCCTGCAGCTTGAAGAGACCTAATAGCTGATTCTCTTCCCGGACCAGGCCCTTTAACTAAAACCTCCAACTCTCTTAAACCCATCTCTTTGACCTGTTTCGCTGCCTTAAATGAAGCCATTTGAGCCGCATAGGGGGTAGATTTTTTAGTACCTTTAAACCCTACAGCTCCGGCTGAAGCCCAAGTTAAAACATTTCCCTTTAAGTCAGTAATAGAAATTATTGTATTATTAAAAGTCGCTTTAATATGTGCTACTCCAACACTAGATGTTAATACTATCTTCTTCTTCTTTTCTTTTCTCTTCTTTTTGGCCATTATTACTCCT